>JAHJAM010000051.1 GCA_018814025.1 Patescibacteria group bacterium
TACTTTGCCCTCTTCCATGCTTGTTGAGGTAGAAGGGTTCATAAAGAAGCTGAAAAAAGAGGTCAAAAAACCGCGAAAGCCTCTTTCACTCCTTTCAGATCTTGCAGAATATGCTATCGAGGATGATCTTCCTGCCGATCTTGCGGAGCAGCATGACCATTACCTGTATGGGATATCCAAAAAATGAGGCGCATTATTTTTCTTGATTCAGGCTATTTAATCGCGCTTATCAGAAAAAGAGATAGGTGTCATGCCGTCGCCCTGGAGGCGGCTGAATTATATCCCGGCCCCTTTTTGACCACGGATCTCATCCTGGTGGAACTGGCTAATTCTCTATCGAAACCTCCTTACCGCAAAACGGTTGTGACTGTTATTGAAAAGATTCAGGCAGACAACGATACCACGGTTGTTCCTTTTGCATCCGAAGGAATGTCAAAGGCGTTTTCACTGTTTAAGAGACGTGGAGACAAGACATGGGGCATAGTTGATTGCTTTTCGTTTGTGGTTATGAAAGAAAAACGGATAAAGCAGGTATTAACTTTCGATGATCACTTTCGACAAGCAGGTTTTGATACACCTTTACTGGGGTAGGCCATCTCATTTTCTCACAGGTATCCAAGCTAAACTAACAAAACTACCAACGTCCCCTCGTCACCACAAAATGTGATTATGATCTTATTAAAAAGTTGGAACGGATTGATAATATTGGGATTACATATTACAATGTGATTGATTTCGTATCGAGGGAGGTATTTAAGACATGAATATGCCATTGAATGAGCTGACTCCTGCTGCGGTTAGAAGAGCAGGCTGGGAAGCCTTGAGAGAAAAATTAGGCCCGGCCAGCGCTTTAAAATTTATTTTGGATTATGATCGCGGCGAAGGCAACTATACTGAACTGCGCAAAAAGATATTTAAGGGAAAAACAGTTAAAGATATTATTCAGGATATGAAGAAAGAAGGCTATGCGTAAGCTCAAAGCTCAAAGGGGAATGGGATGAGGTTTGACCTATGCCACGCCAAGCCAGACTTGATGCCCGCCCGCCTCGACTGAGCTCGCGATGTCGGGTAGGCCCGTCCGCCTCACTCCGCTTGGCTGGAGGGCGGGCAGGTTGGAATAAGCTGTGTTGGGGTGCTACTGTCAGTAAAAAAGGGGCATGACATTTGCCAAAAATACGATGGCCAGTTAAATTGAACAACAACTTAACAAACTTAGCAACGCCGCCCCTATCTTCGGGAAAACAACTTGAAAGGTAACCCTCTCGTTGCAAAAGAAAGGCAAAAAACATTACCCTTCTTCGAGGGGAGGCGTTCACTCATTGCGCCGACAAAACAGTCATGCAAGGGGAAAAGCATCCATTGTTGATTTCTCGCCCCTTTTTTCCGCTGAAGCGAAATTACGTTTTCACGGCTTCATCCGGAAGCCGTGAAAAAAAATCAAGTCAATCCAGTTAATCCTGTCAGAAAACATTTTGGCTTATGTCTAAAAGTTACTTCCTACAATAGATGCTCAAATTACGCTTAAGACTTATTTCAAGCAGTTTGGGGGAAACCGGGTTGCTTTGTTTATGCAGCGTTGGGGGTAACCCATTGCCCGGTAAAGTAACGAAACTACCAGCATGCCATATCACGGAAAAGGATAAGATTGAAACGATCCTTGCCGACTTTGCAGCAACGGATTTGTATGAAGAGGATTTCTTGAGGGATCTGGAAGAGGGTTTGAAAAAATCATCGATGTATTCGTAGGTCGATATGCCGCTTATTGCTGATCTCAAAATAGACAAGAAATACAGAGCGCTCTTCATTTGTCTGCCAGGAGATAAAGTGGAAATAATTAGTGACCAGCGGAGCTTATTGCACCGGGATAAAAAAAGTGAAAAAAAGTTTAAGGGGTTTGGTCGAAAAATCGATTGAAAAATGGGCCAGCCCTATTAGAAACGAAGACCTCTGATATGGGTTTACCCTGTGAAATTTGGCCATGCCAACCTCTTTAGGAGGATTTCACTGGGGTTGAAATGAAAAATCGTGGGCCTGCCCCGTGGAATTACCGGGACAGGCCAGAAGATGGTACCGGGGCCTGCCCCGTAGCTCCGGCAGATGGTACCGGGGTTGAAAATCGATGTGATTTTAGCCCTTTGGAATTATGAACTTAGCTCGCTTCGCTAATCCCGCTCTAAAGCGGGAGAATAATGGATAAATGGAATATTGTCGAAGATCCCGCTTTCTGCGGGGGAATGATGGGTTTAAAGGA
>JAHJAM010000028.1 GCA_018814025.1 Patescibacteria group bacterium
GGTTTTCTCATAATTTGGTAAAATACAGTCAATCTTAATCCTGACTTTATGTTTGACGTAAAAGCTTTGCCCCAGCTGCAAACTAAGACGCGAGTGATTACTTTTGTTTCCCTGCTCGCGATTGCGACCGCGTTGCCGGCGGTCATGCATTCTCAATGGATAACCGGGCCAATCATCAACACAATTTTGTTTTTGTCCGTGGTTTGGTTGGGACCGGCCGAAGCGATTCTGATCGGTATTATTCCCAGTTCCGTGGCCATGGGTTCGGGTTTGTTGCCAGTAGCTTTAGCGCCCATGGTGCCGTTTATCATGATCTCCAATGCGGTTTTAACTATCACTTTCGGCTATTTTAAGAATCGGACTTTTGCGGGCGCAGTGTTTATCGCGTCAGCTTTCAAATTCTTTTTCTTATACTCGATCGTGACACTGCTCATGAATACCTTATTGCCCGGACCGCTGGTGGCGCAGCTTTCCATCATGATGAGCTGGCCGCAGATGTACACGGCTTTGATGGGCGGCGCGATCGCGTTTGTAATTCTCAAAAGCGTTAAGAAAATGTGAGGAACATCATCAAAAAAATCGACCAAGCCGGACTGGTGGGCCGGGGCGGCGCGGAATTTCCCACGGCGCGCAAGTGGCAGAGCGTGAAAGACGCGCCCGGCAAAGTCAAATACGTGGTTTGCAACGCCAGCGAAGGCGAGCTTGGTCTGTTCAAGGATATTTTTATTTTGGAACATCATTTGGCAGAAGTGATGAAGGGCATGGTTTTGGCTATGGATACGATTAAAACCAAAAAAGCATATTTCAATTTGAATCAAAATTATCACAAAAAGATCAAGGGTAAGCTGGGCAAATTAATAAAGCAATATGCCAAGCAAGATTATGAATTTGAGGTGTTTGTGGAACACCCGAGCTACATTGGGGGCGAGGAAACCGCGCTGTTGGACGCGATCGAAGGGAAAAGAACCCAGCCGCGCTTGAAGCCGCCGTATCCGTCGGACGCGGGCTTGTTCGGGGCGCCGACTTTAATCAATAATGTAGAAACTTTTTATAATGTAGCGCTGGTGGCGGAAGATAAATATAAAAACGATCGTTTTTGCTGTCTAACGGTTGATGGAAAAAGAATTGATGTTTATCGCCAGCCCGCGGATTGGAGCTTGGAAAAGATTCTCAGGGAAACCGGCAATTATCCGGATTATGACTTTTTCGTGCAAGTGGGCGGCAGTGCCAGCGGCGTTGTCTATAATCAAAAACAATTGAGCAAGAATAAATTAAGCGGCGCGGGCTCGTTGGAAGTTTATCGGGCTTCAATGAAGCCGCACCAATTATTATCGCAATGGTTTGAGTTTTACGCCGCGGAAAGCTGCGGCAAATGCGCGCCTTGTCGACAGGGGACATTTAATTTATGGAAATTGATTGATAAAAAGACCATTGATTGGAAAAAGATTATGGCCATCGTGGAAACCATGGAGAAGACTAGTTTTTGTGGATTAGGCAAGAGTATTGGCGTGCCGGTGCGGAGTTATTTAAAGAATGTAGAAGGTCGAAAGTAGAAAGTAGAAAGTGAACTAATTTTTGTTGTCATCCTGAGCGAAGCCCCGTCAGACGGGGGCGAAGCGAAGGATCTTCATTATGAGGATTCTTCGGCCGTAGGCCTCAGAATGACAATTAACATGCTATGAAACAAGTAGCCATTAAATTAAACGGCAAAAAGATTAAGTGCAACGAGGGCGCGAGCGTGCTGCAAGTGGCAATTGATCACAATATTGAGATTCCGCATTTTTGTTATCATGAGGATTTGCCCATTGATGCTAATTGCCGGGTCTGTTTGGTAGAAGTGGACGGCAAGGTCATGACTTCCTGCACTCTCAAAGCCCAAGCCGGATTGGCAGTGAAATTAAACACGCCGGCCGTGGCTAAATTGCGGAAAGAAAACATGGAACTGCTTTTGGCCGGCCACACCCAGCGCTGTCCCAAGTGTCAAAAGAATTACGCCTGCCAGACGCGCGAGCAAATGGAAAAGTATGGCGTGACCGGGAAAAAGTACGAGCGGCCGTGTTTGAATCTGCCGATTCATAAAATGGGCAGCGCGGCCGAGTTTGATCCGGAGCAATGCATCGGCTGCAACAAGTGCGTGGAAATGTGCCAGAAAATCGGCATCGGTTTTTTACAATTGAAAGGCCAAGCGGCGAAGAATTCGCTGGCTATCACGGATGACAAGTGTGTCGATTGTATTTATTGCGGCCAATGCACGGTGCATTGCCCGGTGGCGGCCGTGCGCGAGCAAAATCAAATTGAACAAGTGAAAGCGGCTTTGAAAGACAAGTCGAAAATCGTGATTGCCCAGTGCGCGCCCTCGGTGCGCTGTTCCATTGGCGAAGAGTTCGGGGTGAAGCCGGGCACGAATTTGATGGGAGAGATTAACACGGCTTTGCGCCAATTGGGTTTTGACCGCGTGTTTGACGTGAACATGGGCGCGGACATTACCACTTGGGTGGAAGCCAAAGAACTGGTGGAGCGAATTAAAAACGGCGGGCCGTTTCCGATGTTTACCTCTTGCTGTCCGGGCTGGGTGAAGATGGCCGAGTTTTACTATCCGGCAATGCTGGAGCATTTAACCACGGCGCGCTCGCCGCAAATCCATTCGGGCGGCGCGTACAAAACTTGGTGGGCCGAGGAAGAGGGAATTGATCCGCACAACATCGTGGTGGTTTCTTTGATGCCATGTACTTCCAAGAAATATGAAGCGCAAATGGATAAGTTTAAGGTTGATGGCCATCGGCCGGTCGATTATGTGCTGACCACGCGCGAGTTTGCGGTGTTATTGAAAGATCAAAATATCGATTTGCCGAAATTAAAAAAGAGTACCGTGGATCCGTACGGCACTTTCTCGGGCGCGGCCGCGATTTACGGGGCCAGCGGGGGAGTGATGGAATCGGCTTTGCGCACGGCTTATCATTTTTTAACCGGTAAGGAATTGAAAAAAGTGGAGTTCAAACAGGTCCGGGGCATGCAGGGAGTTAAGCGCGCGACCATTGCCATCAATGGCCATAAGCTGAAAGTGGCGGTCGTGGCCACGGCCGCGAACGTGAAATTAATCATGGAAGAAATCAAAAAGGATCCGAACGCCTATCATTACATTGAGGTCATGAGCTGTCCGGGCGGCTGCATTGGCGGGGGCGGTCAGCCCATTCCCTCGACTGAGCGGATTATCGCGCAAAGGATCGCGGGCTTGTATCAGATCGACGATAAGATGCAGGTGCGCTGCGCACATAAGAATCCGATCGTTCGCCGGTATATGGAGGAGTATATTCCGAGTTTGCCCGAGCATAAGCAAAGAGAGTTGTTGTACACGAGTTATTCGAAAAAGAAGCGGTTTGAGTAGGGGAAAGTAGAAAGTAGAAAGTAGAAAGTAGAAAGTAGAAAGTAGAAAGTAGAAAGTAGAAAGTAGAAAGTAAACTCCCTAGGGTATTCCCAGGGGGTTTTTAATTGTGTCCACTCTCTACTTTCTACTTTTTGGCTAACTTAAGTACGAATCATTGACAAATGCGGCGATTCTCGCTAAGGTCGCGGTACGATTCATGGCGGATCGAGAAAGGAGTTCTTTGCCATGGTCAATCGGAAGAAGAAGCCAGTGAAAGCCGAGAAATTCAAGCGCAGCCGCGCCAGAGAGGAGGCGGCCAAGATCGCGGCGCAAGCCATCAAGGAGAAACTCAACATCGAGCAAGTGCCTAAGGTGGCACTGGTGCTGGGCACGGGCTGGGGCAACGCGCTTAAGCTCAAGGAGTCCAAGTCGGTCTCGTTCAAGGAACTGCCCGGCTTCGAAGGCCTGGGCGATCTGGAAGGCCATCAGCGCAAGGTGGTGTACGGCTTCATCGACGAAGCTCCGGTCATCGCCTTGTCCGGACGCGTGCATGTGAACGAGGGGATTTTCGACCGCAATCTGATCAACATGGTCCGTTTGCAGGTGGAAATGCTTCTCCAACTGGGCGTGCACAAGCTGATCCTGACCTGCGCGGCCGGCGGTATTCCCACTCCGGGTAGCCGTCCCTCCGAGGTGGGCGACATCGTGGCCATTGACGGGTTCCTGACCGTGCTGGGCAACATGACACCGCCCTTGGAAGGCGGGGAGTTCTACAGCGCGGACGATGTGATTTCCGACGAGCTCCTGGAGCTGGCGGAGAAGAACGGGGACCAGTTCGGCCTCAAGGTCAAGATCGGCGGCTACTGCTACTACCGCGGCCCGAACTTCGAAGGCCGCAAGTACGACAAGCGCTTCATTGCTCTGTCCGGCGTCATGGCTGTGGGCATGAGCACCCTGCCCGAGGCGCTGGTCTGCGCTCTGTACCGCGATGAAGGCGTGGAGATCCTGCCCATCGCGTTCATCACCAATTCGAGCATCGAGGAGCATTCGCATGAAGAGAACATGGCGCGTGCCAAAGAGAAGTCCAAGAACCTCGGGAACTTCGTCTCCCACTTGGCCACTCTGGTTTCCGCCATGTGAGTCTGCCATGGACGGGCGGGTGAACCTTCGTTTCATTCACTTATACCGCTCTGATCAGAACTGTCAGAGCGGTATTTTTATTGAGTTCCGCTCACTTTCGTCATTGCGAGGAAGGAGTTATCTATCGATTGACGAAGCAATCTCGAGTGACTCGAGATTGCTTCGCTCGATGAACCACTCGCTCGCAATGACGAGAATGAGACCATTGACGGGATCAGATAATGCGCGTATTCTGCCTGTTTATCAGAATATTAATATGCTTTTAGCTTTGTTTAGCGCAATTTCGGAATATAACCTGATCATTTTGGCCAAAGCTTTATATAAGCAATTTTGGTCATGGTTTTAATGGAAATTTCAAAACTCCCCGCCATGGCGGGGAGTTTTTGGTTACCGTTGGAAATTCAAAGCAGATACGCTTTATTTCAGGTATTGGTTTTCGAACTCGCGGGCCATGGCCGGGTAGAGCTGGTACAAGGCCTTGAGGTTGTCGGCCACGGTTTGTTCGTTGCCGGCTTTTTTGTACAAGAGAATCAAGGCCTCAATTACTTCCGGGTGCGTGTTGTGCACCTTCAAGACCGCGATGGCGTGGTCTAGGGCTTCTTGATTTGGCTGCCCGTCCGGGGCCGCGATAGCCAAGGGCAAGGCCAGGCGCGGTTCCTTGGCTTGGTCAAAGCCGTTGTGTGGCTTGATCATCCATTCCAAAGCGCCTTCATAATCGCCTTGGGTGGCAATAAGGCTGGCCATCCGAATTTGCAGGCGGCCTTTGTCCGCGGGGCGGAAGGCGTGGTCCAGGGCTTGCTGAAAATAATCATGGGCCAGTTCGTATTCGCCCAGCGCGAAATAGAGTTCGGCCAGTTCTTCATAACCTTCCGGATGTTGGGGAATGATGGCCAGCGTGGCGTTGGCCGCCTCAATGGCGGCTTGTCTGTATTCAGGGTTGTAAGAAGCGGCAAAGCGCTGGGCAAAGGCATTGAAGAGCTGGGCTTGGGAGTCATACGGTTTGTTTTGAGCCGTAATGGCCATTTGCTCGGCCGTGAAATAGGCCAGCTCGGCTCCGTCGGGCATGGGGAAAGTCAGATATTGGTCCACCAGCCGGGTAGCGCTGCTCATCCACAGGCGAATGTCGTCATTGTATGGATCGTGGACGCTTAAGGCCTCTTGAAAGTATCCCAAGGCCGCGGGACGGCTGTTCAAAATTATTTGGTGGCCTTTCATTTCGGCCGCAGTTTTTTGCAGTGGCCGCAAGCTGAAATAGTAGGCCAAGAGCGAAATGATGATGAATAAGATCACGGGCATGATCACCCCGGGGTTGATTTCCGGGATTAGATTTTCGCGTTCTGAATCTTTGGGCGTCTCGGAAATCAGATAGCCAATCACGCTGAATAAGACCAACATGGAAACCGGTAAATCAAACATGGTGATGCCTTGGAATAGATAAGCGACAAAAAGCATGCCAACAGCCCCAACAGCCAGTTTGTCATCGCGCTCCTCGCTGGTTCGATATTTTCGATAGAGCGCGTAAAAAAGCGATAGCCATAATAGGCCGTAAGCGGCAAAGCCAATCACACCAGTTCCGTTTAAGATTTCAAAATATTGATTGTGAAAGCGATTGTGCCAGCGTTCGCCGAAGACGATGTCATCCGGATTATAATATTTATCCACGACCATTTGTGAGTTTTCCAAGCCCCAGCCAGCAATTGGTTTTTCGGTAAAACCTTGCCAAGCGTAATTCCAAAGGAATAATCGTTCGTGTTGAAGATTAAGATATATCACCCGTTGAAAAGCATTGGGTAAGAATTGGCCAGCGTCTCGATGGCCGGGCAAGCGAAGCCAATAAACTGAACCGGCCATGAGGGCGATGAGGGCGATCAAAATTATCGAATATTTGATTTTTTTTCGACGGCTGTTAGCGGTAAAAATATAGAACAAGATGCCGCTGCCGAAGGCGGCGATTAAGGCTAGCAAGGGGCCGCGGCTGTTGGCCAGAATTAAGCCCACGATATGAAAAGAAATAATGGCGGCCAGCGCGTATTTCCAGTAAAGGTTTTTTTCTCGAGTGAAGAGGAGGAGGCCGATGAAGATGTGGAGAAGGACGTAGGCGGCGTAATACAGCGGGTTGCCCAGAGTTGAGTCCACGCGAGTGATGCCAGTGGTGATCATTTGATAAAAACCAGACAGATCAACAATCAGACAAACGAAAGTAGAATAAAGAAAAAGAGTTCGCCAATTGGCCCAGGTTTTTATAGTGGAAGCCAAAATTAGCGCCACGAGCAAATAATGGGCCAGGCCAAAAACTCCCATCATGCGCATTTCAATGGACCAAAAAGATTTGGCCGGATCGACGCTGAAGGGCAAGGTCACCAAGAGAGCTAGAAGAAAAATGCCGATAGCAAGAATGATTGGGTGGCGCCAGTTGAGCCGGTGCTTTTGGCTGGAAAGTATGAGCAGAATCCAAGCCGCGCAAGCAATTTCAATAAAGATTTGGATAAACGTCGCTTTGGCGTAAGTGATGGACGGCACGGTGGTGGTGGTGAGGAGCGGAGTCGTTAAGGCGAGGATCGCGCAGCTCCAGATGATGCCTTTCATCCACATTTCAAATTGGTCTTTTTTGGTTCGCATAGCTTTATCGACCTTCGCCTTTAAAAAGCATGGCCGCGGTTTTAAGAATTATCTTGATGTCCAGCAGGAAGGACCGGTTCTTCACATAGTATAAATCAAAACTCATTTTTTCTTTAGCGTCAGCCACGGAATCGCCGTAGCGGTAATTGATTTGCGCCCAGCCCGTGAGGCCGGGTTTGGCCAAGTGGCGCAGGGCATAATGGGGGATTTGCGCTTTGAGTTCCGGGATAAATTCCGGGCGCTCCGGGCGCGGGCCCACGAAAGACATCTGGCCTTTGAGGATGTTCCAAAGCTGGGGCAGTTCATCTAAATGCGTGTGGCGAAGGATTTTCCCCAGGGGCGTGACGCGATAATCGTTTTTACCGGACCATTGCGCGCCGTTGGGTTCGGCCATGGCGATCATGCTGCGGAATTTAAAAACCGTGAACGGCTTTTCTTTTTTGCCCAAGCGAACTTGGCGGAAGAAAATCTGGCCCGGACTAAGCAATTTGATGGCCAGCATGATAAGCAGGATCAGCCAAGAGAAGATTACGCCGATTAATAGGGCCAGGGAAAAATCAAAAATTCTTTTCACGGTTTCGTACTCGCGGCGGTCCAAGTCGCGCAAGCCGTTTAAGAGCCAATAAGTGCTGACTTGTTCCAGGGGGATTTTGCGGAAGTATTCTTCCCAGAACGCGGTGCTGTTTAAAATGGGCGTCTGCTGGAATAACTGCGGATAGAGCTGGTTTTGCAGATTCAAGTAGGATTTGTTGTCCACGACAATCAGGTCGTAGCGCTCTTCAAGAAGCGGGGCCAGGGGCTCCCGGCTGTCAGCCAAAACGCAGGCCATGCGCAGGTCCGGGGTGCGGAAAAGGTTTTGCGTGCGCTCGTCCCCATCAATCAGCAGGGTTTTGGTGGAAGTCCGGCTGACGAGCAGGCGGCCGGCCAAATCGCGCCAGATAATGAACAAGGCGGCAAAGAATATCAGGTAAAGCAAGAGATTGGATTTGGGGGAGATGCCAAAACTGCCGATGAGGTAAAAGAAAGTTATGGAAACAAATGTATTGACCGCTAAAGTTTTGAGTAAGACTTGGCTGAATTTGATACTGACTGGAAGGAAGCGGCGGGAGTAGAAGTTGAAGTTGTAGAGAATGATGACAAAGAACAGATTCAAGATGGCAAAAGGCCAGAAGTGCTGTTCCCAAGCGCGGAAGAAGCCATCCGGGTTTTCTAAAAGCACGACCAAAATCAGGGCCAAGTACATAGCCAAGAGATCACCCCCTAATAGCAGCCATTTATGCCATTGTTTCAACATATACTTGGATGGTTTGGGCGAGCATTTTGGCTAAAGAGAAATTGGCGATTATTTTTTGGTAAGTGATTTGGGTTTGGGAGTTTGGTGTCTTTTTCAGGGCCAGGATTTGCCGGGCCAGACAATCCGGATCAGCTTTATAAGTTTGATCGATTACTTCACTGATGCCGCCCACGTCTGGGCTGATGATTGGAGTTTGTGATAGACCGGCTTCAAGTAAAGTATAAGGTAGGCCTTCGTAGCGAGAAGTGATGATAAAGTTGTTGAAAGCTTTGATTAAAATTTTGGGATCAGGGAAGCAATTTAAAATCATGATGTGATTGGTGAGTTGTTGCCGTTCGATTATTTTGGACAAGTGGTCGCGGTCTGGTCCGTCACCGAGGATGACAAACAGCAAATGGTGATTGCGAAGTTTGTCCGCGGTTTGAATCAGCAGTTCCAGATTTTTGGAATATTCTAATCTGGCGACCGTGCCAATGATGAAGAGATCTTCGGGCAGGCCGAGTTGAGCGCGCGCGTCAGA
>JAHJAM010000029.1 GCA_018814025.1 Patescibacteria group bacterium
AAAGAGAGAAAATCAAATAAAGAAGTATAAGGGTGGAGAAGCTTTTAAGAGCCTGTTGAGAAAATTCACGCCGTCTTAGCTCAGTTGGTAGAGCGCGTCCATGGTAAGGACGAGGTCATCGGTTCAATCCCGATAGACGGCTCCATACGGGTAGGTACCGAAGTGGTCAAACGGGGCAGACTGTAAATCTGCTGGCTTACGCCTTCGGGGGTTCGAATCCCTCCCTGCCCACCAGCGAGCCGATGTAGCTCAGTGGCAGAGCAGCTGTTTTGTAAACAGCAGGTCGTCGGTTCGAATCCGACCATCGGCTCCACCGAGCTGAGCTCGGTTGGTCTGCACTTTAGGCAAAGCTGAGCTTTGCCGTAACGAGACTAAATAGAGCAACTCAGCTTAGCTCGACCTTATTGACAAAACATTAGATATCGACTAAGTTTTCACCGAAGCCCAAATATATGTCACAAGAATACATGATCAAACTTGAGTGTACGGAATGCAAATCACTCAATTACAACAGCCATAAAAACAAGAAAAAGCTTAAGGACCGCTTGG
This sequence comes from Patescibacteria group bacterium, assembly GCA_018814025.1. GTDB lineage: Bacteria > Patescibacteriota > Patescibacteriia > UBA9934 > GWF2-40-263 > JAHJAM01. Next base: position 550 of record JAHJAM010000029.1, read on the forward strand.
AACTTAAGAAGTTTTGCAAAAAGTGCAAAACGCATACCATGCACAAAGAAACTAAGTAAAAACCACCGCCTTTTGGCGGGGTTTTTGATTCGATGAGCCTTTTTAGCCGAAGCTTACCCCGCGGGCTTTACCTGGCGGCGAATTAATGTTATATTTGCGCATCAGTTCATCATTTATGGAATTTCGAAACATCGCCATTATTGCCCACGTGGACCATGGGAAAACCACGCTCGTTGATGCCATGCTTAAACAGTCTGGCACTTTTGAGGCGCGCGAAATTATTGAAGATCGTGTGATGGATTCCAATGAGTTGGAGCGCGAGCGGGGCATCACGATTTACGCCAAGAACACGGCCATCATGCTGGGTGAGATTAAAGTTAACATCGTGGACACGCCCGGGCACGCGGATTTCGGCTCTGAGGTAGAGCGGGTGCTGCGCATGGTGGATTCGGTGCTGCTTTTGGTGGACGCTTTTGAAGGGCCCATGCCGCAAACGCGGTTTGTGCTGCGCAAGTCTTTGAAGCTCGGGCTGAAGCCGATTGTGGTATTGAATAAAATCGATAAGCCCATGGCGCGACCGGATGAGGTTTTGAATATGGTTTTTGATTTGTTTACTGAATTGGGAGCCACGGATGAGCAGTTGGATTTCAAATATATTTATTGCAATTCCAAAGCGGGGATTGCCAAGAAGCAATTGACGGATGAGAGCCAAGATTTGCAGCCGCTGTTTGATCTGATTTTAGCGAGCGTGCCGCCGGCGCCGCACGTCATTGATGTGCCGATGCGCATGCAGCCGGCGAATTTGGCTTATGACAATTATGTGGGCCGCTTGGCCGTGGGCCGGGTTTATGAAGGCATTATTCGTCCGGGCATGAAAGTGACCGTGATTTCACCCGACGGCGCGCGCCGGCGGGAGAAGATTACCAAGCTGTTCACTCACAAAGGTTTGAAAAAAATTGAAACGGAAGCGGCCGAAGCCGGGGATATCGTCCAGATCGCGGGCATTCCGGATATTTATGTGGGCGAAACTCTGGCTAAGGATCCCGAGGCCGAAGCTTTGCCGACGATTGATATTGATCCGCCGACTTTGAAAATGGATTTTATGGTTAACACTTCGCCCTTTGCCGGACGCGAAGGAAGTTTGGTGACGTCGCGCCAGATCCGCGATCGCTTGCAAAAAGAATTGGAAACCAACGTGGGCTTGAAAGTGGAATTTCCGGAAACCAGCGACGTGTTTACGGTCAGCGGGCGCGGCGAAATGCATTTATCAATTTTAATCGAGCAGATGCGGCGCGAGGGTTTTGAATTGCAGGTGGGCCAGCCGCGGGTGGTTTTGCATGAGGAAAACGGCGAGACTTTGGAACCTTATGAAACCGTGGTGATTGACGTGCCGGATGAAGCCGTGGGTTTGATTGTGGAAAAATTAGGCAAGCGCAAAGGGGAGATGGTGAACATGAAAAGTGAAAACGGTTTTACCCGGTTGGAGTATTTTATGCCCACACGCGGCTTGCTGGGTTATCGCACGGAGTTTGTGACGGATACTAAGGGTTTAGGCACGCTCTCTCATCAATTTTCCAAATATGCGCCCATGAAAGAGGAGATCAACCGCCGGAGCACAGGTTCGATTATTTCCGGTTTTGACGGCGCGACCACAGCCTACTCGCTTGATACTCTACAGGACCGCGGGCCGTTGTTTATCGGTGCCGGCGTTGAGGTTTATGAGGGCATGATTATTGGTATGAGCATGAAAGAAAACATGACCGTCAATCCGATTAAAGGCAAGCGGCTGACCAATATGCGTTCTTCAGGCGCGGACATGGCCACCAAGCTGACGCCGCCAATTGAAATGAATTTGGAACGAGCCTTGGAATATATTGCTGATGATGAATTAGTGGAAGTGACACCAAAAACCGTTCGGATCCGCAAGAAGTATTTGAAAGAGCACGAACGGAAAAATCACGGCGTGGCCTAATCATCAAAGGTATGAAGAATCACCAGCAACAATTCATGCAAGCGGCGATTGATTTATCGCGCCAGAAAATGCAACAAGGAGCCGGCGGTCCGTTCGGGGCCGTGGTGGTTAAAGGCGATCAGATTGTGGGCCGGGGCTGGAATCAGGTGACTTCAACCAATGATCCGACCGCGCATGCAGAAGTAGTGGCGATTCGAGACGCTTGTCAGACGTTGACCAATTTCAACTTGGAAGGCTGCGAGCTTTATACCAGCTGTTTGCCTTGTCCCATGTGCTTGGCCGCGATTTATTGGTCACGAATTCGAAAAGTCTATTTTGGCAATACGGTTGAAGATGCGGCGAAAATCGGATTTGATGATCAAGCAATTTATCAAGAAGTGAAATTGACTCCGGGCCAAGGCTTAATCAAGACCGAGCAACTGATGCACGAGGAAGCACTGAAAGCCTTTGATGAGTGGGAGAAGAAAGAAGACAAGATTCCGTATTAATTCGGAACAGGCGATAGACAAAAACCCTCCGCAGACGCGGAGGGTTTTTGATTGACAAATTTGAAAAATCGGTCTACTATACTCTCACAAATTGAATATAGGGGCGTGGTGAAGTGGCATCACAGGGGTCTCCAAAACCTCTATCGCGGGTTCGATTCCTGCCGCCCCTGCCAGAAAACCGCTAGGTAAACTAGCGGTTTTCTGTTAAGGTAAAATCATATGAAGAAACTATTAATTGTTGCCGCTTCGGTTCTGTTGCTGGGAGCCGGATGCGTGAGTATTAACCTTAATTCAAGTCCCGAGTCCGTGAATTCGGAAACTGACCAACCCGTGGTTGCGCCCTCAACCTCAAATATCTCGGTTGATCTCAGTGATCAGAATTTAGCTGCCCTGCCTTCATACATTTTGGAAAGAACGGATATTGAGGAACTGGATATTTCTGGAAATAAAATGACTGGCGCTTTGCCGGCCGAGATTCGTCATTTATCAAGATTGCGCGTGTTAAACGCGAGCAATAATCAATTCACGGGCGTGCCCGCGGAAATTGGGCAACTGACCAATTTGCAGGTGCTTGATTATTCCCATAATCAATTAACCGGCTTGCCGAACGAATTGGGGAATCTTTCCAATTTGCAGGTGCTGGATCTGACCGGCAACGATGTATCTGAATATGATTTGGAAATAATCCGCTTGGCTTTGCCCGCGGGCACGGAGATTCGCTGGTAAGCGTTGATCTAAAAACCCTCCGCTAAAATGGAGGGTTTTGTGATAGAATGCGTTGGCGATTCAAGTGAGATATGAAGATACCAAAATTGAAAAAGTCCGGCGGAGCCGGATCCGGCTCTGCCGGAAAACTGACAATCAAGCCTGTGAAAAATGGGTTGGGCAAAGGGATTAAGATTACCCAGGAGTTTAAAGACGCTTTTGAGATCATGGAAAACTCGTCTGATCATGTTTTTTTGACCGGCCGGGCCGGAACCGGGAAATCAACTTTGCTGAAGTATTGGCGATCCAAGACCAAGCAAAAACATGTGATTTTAGCGCCGACTGGCGTGGCGGCGCTCAACGTGAGGGGTCAGACGATCCATTCTTTTTTTGGTTTTCATCCGAAAATCGATAAGCATCTGGTTCATCGGGCGCACGCCGATAATGTGGAATTTTTTCGAAAGATCGAAACTATCGTGATTGATGAGATTTCCATGGTGCGAGCCGATTTGATGGATTGCGTGGACAAGGCTTTGCGATTGAATCGCGGTCGGCCGCAAGAGCGATTTGGCGGAGTGCGGATGATTTTGATTGGCGACCTTTTTCAATTGCCCCCGGTGGTGATGAAAGAAGAGCAGCATCGATTTGAATCCGAGTATCCTTCGCCGTACTTTTTTTCTTCTGAAGCAATTATGTCCACCCCAGTTCAGATTATTGAGCTCAAGCAAGTGCATCGGCAAAAAGAAAAAACCTTTCTTGAGTTGCTTAACAATGTTCGTGCCGGACAGCCGAAGTTGGCTGATGTAGAGACTTGGAATCGATGTCATGATCCTTTTTTTGATCCCACGGAAGAATCTGATTATACTGTTCATCTGACCACCACTAATCAGATGGCGCAACAACGAAATGATTATGAACTGAAAAAAATTGAAAAAAAAGAATGGACTTTGGAGGCGCAGTCGATTGGCGAGCTGGGGACGCGAAAAATGCCGTCTGATGCCAAAATCAAGGTCAAAGAGGGGGCTCGGATCATGTTTACCACGAATGATCCGGCTAAGCGCTGGGTGAATGGCAGTCTGGGAGTTATTAGCAAAATCAAAAAGAAAGGTTTGTCGAAATTACCAACCCTGACCATTGAACTTGAAGATGGCGAACTGGTAGAGGTTGATCAGCATCGATGGGAGATTTTTGAGTACAGTTATAAGGACGATAATTTTGAAGAAGAAACAGTCGGGTCTTATTCACAATATCCGATCGCTTTGGCTTGGGCAGTGACGATTCATAAAGCGCAAGGCAAAACTTTTAATAAGGTTTTGGTTGATATGGGCTGGGGAGCTTTTGCGCACGGCCAAATGTATGTGGCTTTAAGTCGCTGCCGGAAGTTCAGCGGAATTAAATTGTTGAAACCGTTTCGGATCAGAGATGTAATTGTTGATCAAGCGGTTTTGGATTTTATGAATTAAAATGGGCCAGGTATGAAAAATGAAACTTACGACATCATTGTCATCGGCGGCGGTCCGGCCGGCATGATGGCCGCGGGCCGGGCCGGCGAGCTGGGGGCCAAGGTGCTTTTGTTGGAGAAAAATCAGCGTTTGGGAAAAAAGCTGAGCTTAACCGGGGGCGGGCGCTGCAATATCACCAATGCGGAATTTGACGTGCGCTTGTTTTTAGATCACTTTCCGGAAAGCAAGAAATTCCTTTTTTCACCATTTGCCCAATTTGCAGTGAGGGATACTTTTGATTTTTTTGAAAAATTGAATTTGCCGCTGGTGGTGGAAGAGCGGCAAAGAGCTTTTCCGAAAGTGCAAAAAGCTGAGAGCGTTTGCCATGTTTTGGCTCAATATCTTAAGCAAAGCGGAAATGTGACGATTTGTTTTGGCGAGCCGGCTGAGTCGTTAATCATGAAAGATCAGCAGGTTGTTGGAGTAAAGACTGAGCAGAGCAAGTATTTGGCCAAAAAAATTATTTTGGCAACTGGTGGTTTAGCTTTGCCAGAAACTGGTTCAACTGGAGATGGATTAAAGATGTCAGCCAAGCTTGGTCACACAATTGCTGAGCCTGATCCAAATCTAGCTCCGTTGCGTTCTCCTGACAAATGGGTCCATGAATTAGCTGGTTTAAGCTTGGAACCGATAACTTTGCGGTTTACCCAAAATAAACAAACAAACATTAAGGAGACGGGCCGGGTGCTGTTTACGCACTTTGGGATTTCCGGACCGATGGTGATCAACTTGTCGCATCAAGTTCAAGAATTGTTGAAAAAGGGAAAAGTTCAGGCGGCGCTTGATTTGTTTCCAGATCATAATTTAGGTGAACTCAATACTTTGCTGGTTGATTTGTTTGAGGCTAATAAAAATCGACTGGTGAAAAATATTTTGTCGGAATTGTTTTCAAAAAAGTTGGTGCCGGTGATTCTGCAAAAAATCGGGGTGAAGTTGGGCGACAAAAAAGTTCATTCGGTGACCAAGGAAGAAAGGAAAATGCTCGTGGATCTTTTGAAAGATTTGCATTTTGTGATTGACGGCACAATGGGATTGGATTGGTCGATCGTGGCTGACGGGGGAGTGATGCCTAAAGAAATTGATTTTAAAACCATGAGTTCGAAACTGCACCCGAATCTTTATTTGATCGGCGATGTGGTGAACATTAATCGCCCGTCCGGCGGATTTTCCTTGCAGCTTTGCTGGACCACGGGCTGGGTGGCCGGGACGCACGCGGCCCAAAATTTATAATTGGATATTTTGGCCGATTTCGGATATAAAGAGAGGAATATGAATAAACCAAACTACAAAGAGCGCTGGCAAGGCTACGCGCTTTTGGATTCCGGGGATTTTGCGAAGCTGGAAAATTTCGGCGGGCTTTTGGTGGCGCGGCCGGAACCGCTGGCTATTTGGAATCAAGTCGAAGCCGCGAAATTTAAGCACGCGGATATCGGGTTTCAGCGCGGTCCGGGCCAAGACGGAAAAGAAGGGGATTGGGCGGTGCGCGAGGAGCCGCCGCGGAACTGGCAGGCCAATTACGGGGCGCTCAAGTTTAATTTGCGCTTAACCGCGTTCAAACACGTGGGGATTTTTCCTGAGCAGGCCAGCAATTGGGATTGGATTCAAAAACAGATCAAGCCGGGTCAAAAAGTTTTAAACCTGTTTGCCTATACGGGCGGGGCCACGCTGGCCGCGGCGCAAACCGGGGCGCAGGTGGTTCATGTTGACAGCAGTAAGCCGGCCGTGGCTTGGGCCAAAGAAAACGCGGAATTGTCCGGCTTGAAAAATGCGCCGATTCGCTATTTGGAAGATGATGTTTTGAAGTTGGCGGCGCGCGAAGCGCGCCGCGGTCATAAGTATGACGCGATTTTTTTGGATCCGCCGGCTTTCGGACGCGGGCCCAAAGGCGAGCTGTGGAAATTCGAGCGTGATTTACCCAAGCTCATGAATCTGCTCAAGGCTATCATCAATCAAAAACAAGGCCATCTTTTGCTCAACACTTATTCGCTGGGTTTTCCGGGGCTGGCCATGGAACAGCTGGTGCGCAGCACTTGGCCTTTCGTGAAAGAGATTAAGGTTGAAGATCTCGGCTTGCATGAAGAAAATCAACGCGGTTTTGTCTTGCCCGCGGGTTTTGCCACGCGCGCGAGTTGGTAAGTATGGAAATACTGTACGAAGACAACCATTGCTTGGCCGTGGTTAAACCACATGGAATGCTAACTCAGGGCGACGCGAGCGGGGAAGAATCGCTCATGGAACAAGTCAAAGAATTTATCAAAAAGCGCGACCGCAAGCCGGGCCGGGTTTTTTTGGGACTGGTGCACCGGCTGGACCGGCCCGTGGGCGGCATAGTTTTATTGGCCAAGACCAGCAAAGGTGCCAGCCGCTTATCCGAGCAATTTCGCGCGCATAAAATCCAGAAAACTTATTTGGCCGTGACTGAAGGGGTGCCTGAACCGCGGCAAGGCGAAGTGCGGCAGTGGTTGAAAAAAGACGTACGCACCAACACAGTCGCGGTGGTGAAAGCCCAGACGCCGGGCGCCAAGGAGGCGGTTTTAACTTATCAGGTTTTGAAAACCAAGGGCACGCGGGCATGGGTGGAAATCAAGCCGCAAACCGGACGGCCGCATCAAATCCGCGTGGCCATGAGCTCTTTGGGCGCGCCCATTGCCGGGGATGCGAAATACGGCGCCCAGCCGGCGAAGAACGGACAAATCGCTTTGTTTGCCACGGGTTTGGTTTTTGCCCAGCCCGTGACGCAAGAGAAAATTGAATTAAAAACCGCGCCTCAAGGCGCGGTTTGGAAAAGGTAATTTTAGTTCTGAGCTACGGGATCAGCCGTGGCGATTTGGTAAAAGTCGACGGTGTAGGCCGGGCCCAGCTCTCTTTTAAACGCGGCCAGGCCGGGTCGGTTGCAATCAACGCCCAAAGTGAACATGGAATGGTCCGCGAATAGTTTGGCACGTTCGTGCAAGAGTAAGTGGGCCAGACCGCGATACTCATGATCGGCTTTGAGATGCAGGCCAATCCAATTACCAGAGGAGTGAGTCGTACCCCAGGCCAGGCCGATTAATTTTCCCTCCAGTTCCACATAAACCCGGCGAATATCATAGCGATTGGGATTTTCCAAGCAGTGTTGGAAAAAAGCCCGGTCGGTTTTCATACCCGGCAGGGAACGCGCATCTTTGAGCTGTTCTTGCCAGCGGTCGTGAAAGGCCAAGACCGGTTCGGATGGATACGCATGAAGTATTCGGGCGCGCGGGAATTTTTTCTGAAACTGTTTAATTTTTTTGGCTAAGACGCGCTGGGGTCGGATAAAATCCGCGGTGCGGTAATAATATTCCGCGCCGAAGGACTCTTTTTTCTTCAGGCCGATGCGGGCCGCGGCCAGCCGCACTATGTCCGCGCTTGAAGCATAGGCGATAAGGGCATTGGCCCAATTTTTTTTGGCCGCGGGCAAAAAGATCGATTCAAATTCGCGCGGATTATCATCATTTGGCCAGACCAGGCGTAATTCATTGCTTTCGGTCAAAACATAAGCGCAAAAGTCCAAAAAAGGCAGGGCCGCAACATAACCGAAAGGCAGGCGCGCGGCCAGGGCGCGGTGCTCGTCATTATTTGAGTCAAATTTGCGAAGATTCGATGGGTTTGGGGTCATAGGCGGACAGGCTCTGTCCGGATAACTGATAAGAATACCGGAAAATAGGCTTTTGGTCAACTCTGGGAAATAACAAAAAATTTCCGTTGGGGTTGCGGTGCCCGATCAGCGCCGCGGTCGAGATTGCTAAAAGCGCAGTTGGGAGTACGCTGAGATTAGGAGGCGAGGTTAATTATTTGGTTAATTTTATGAACCGGACAACTCGAAAAATTTTTTGCTTGGTTTGGCTCTGGAGTTTTGCTTTTTGGTATCTGCCCGGACCCGTCAGTCAAGCCTCGGCCGCTGATCGTTTGGTGACCGGGTCCTTGTCCGCGGTTTATTACTTGGATGAGGCCGGCAACCGCCATGTCTTCATGAATGAAAAAGTTTATTATTCCTGGTACGCGGATTTTTCCCAAGTGCGGCGGATTTCGGATGCGGCCTTGGCCGGCTATCCCTTGGCCGGCGTGGTGACTTATCGACCGGGCGTGAAGCTCGTCAAGATTCAAAGCGATCCGAAAGTCTATGCCGTGGCCGCGGGCGGGGAATTGCGCTGGGTCAAGACCGAAGCTTTGGCGCGCGAATTGTACGGCGCGGATTGGAACGCCTTGATTGACGATGTGGAGCCCGGCTTTTTCGCTTCTTTCCTGCGCGGTCCGGACATCGAAGCCACGGGGGATTATGATCGGGCCGCGGTTTTGGCGGCCGCGCCGGACATTCAAGCCAATATCCAAGCGCGCGCGGACAAGCGCGCGGCCGCGAGCGCGGTGACTTTTAATCTTAATTTATCAGCGAACCGAACCGCCATTTCCCCTTATATTTACGGCACCAACATTTGGCCCAGCAATGTGGAAAATGACGTGTATTCTTTCTACCGCCTGGGCGGCAACCGGTATTCGGCTTATAACTGGGAAATCAACGCTTCCAATGCGGGCACGGATTGGAATAACAGTTCTGATCGCTGGTTGAGCTATGATGACAATCAAGCTTTGGAAACCTTGCCGGGCGAGCACATGAAGGAAGGTATCGCCCGAGCGCGGGCGCGCGGAGCAGCCACTTTGATTACCGTGCCTATGCTGGATTACGTGGTCGCTGATGCCAATGGTTCGGTAAGCGGCTCGGCGATTTCTGATCCGAGCCGCTGGGTGGCCAACAACACGAATAAAACAGGGGCTTTATTAATGAGTCCGGATTTGACCGATGGCGTGGTTTATCAAGAAGAGTTTGTTAATTTCATGCAGCAGACTTATCCGGACGCCCAAACTGGAAATTATCCGATTTTTTACAGCTTGGATAATGAACCCGCGCTGTGGCCGGATACGCACCCGCTGGCTCATCCGGGAAAAACCGATTACGCGGAACTTTTGGCAAAGACCACGCAGACCGCGGGCATGATTAAAGAATTGGCGCCCGCGGCCACGGTCTTCGGCCCGGCGCTCTATGGCTATTACTCGTATTTAACCCTGCAAGACGCCCCCGATGCCAATGGGCGAGATTTTATCGATTTTTATTTGCAGGGTTTGCAGCAGTATGAGAATACCCAAAGGACTCGTTTGGTGGATGTTTTGGATCTGCATTGGTACCCGGAAGCGCATGATGCGAATTACGCGCGCGTGACCGATACCAGTCCCAGTCCTTCAAGCAGTTTGATTGAGGCGCGGGTGCAGGCGCCGCGTTCGCTTTGGGATCCGACTTATCAGGAAAACAGCTGGATCGCGAATGTCGTGGGCGGACCAATCGCTTTGCTGCCGAAACTGCGCGCGCAAATCAATGCTAATTATCCGGGCACGAAATTGGCGATGAGCGAATACAATTACGGCGGCGGCGGCCATATTTCCGGCGGCCTGGCGCAAGCTGACGTCTTGGGAATTTTCGGGCGAGAAGGATTATATGCGGCCACTTTGTGGCCGCTGAGCGAGAACACGGTTTATCAAGACGGAGCTTTCCGCATGTTTCATAATTTTGACGGACAAGGGGCTCGGGTGGGTGATTATTCGGTGCCAGCCAATACCACTGATATTCAGACGACTTCGGTCTATGCTTTCGGTAACAGCTCCGGATCAGGCGCTTTGCAGGTCATAGCGATTAACAAAACCGATCAAGCTTTGTCAGTGGAAATGAAGGGGGTCAGCGGTTTTTTACGAGCGCGCGCCTATCGCCTGCAACAAGGAGCCGGTTCGCCAAGATATACAGAAACCGTGTCCGTGAGCGGAAGTTCAGTGACCGTTGTTTTGCCGGCGTATAGCGTAACGACTTATCAGTTTGAGTAAGTCAGAAAACCAAACACCCCAGCCTTGGCCGGGGTGTTTTATAATAGTTTGTTACCGGGTCAAAGGTGGGTGATTGTTTTGTTCCCAAAATCGGAGTATTATTCAGACAGTTAACCATCAAGATATGACCCTATTTTACATCATTTTAGCCACTTTGGCCGTCAGCCTCATTTCTTTCGTGGGAGTTTTGACTTTGGCGATTTCCAAAAAAATGTTGGATAAGATTTTGTTGATCCTGGTGGCTTTGGCCGGCGGCGGACTGATGGGCGGCGCGTTTTTGCATCTTATTCCAGAATCGTTGCAGGCTTTGGGCGAGGGACAGGATGCGACGAAGATTTTCGTTTTCGTGATTTTAGGATTTTTATTGTTTTTGCTGATCGAACAATATCTGCACTGGCACCATCATCATTGTGCTAAAGGCGAGACCTGCGAGCAAGATGAGCATCACCATGACGCCAAACCCATGTCGCGTTTGATTCTTTTTGGCGACGGCGTGCACAACTTAATTGACGGCTTGGTAATTGCGGCTTCGTTCGTGGTGAATCCGGGCGTGGGTTTGGTGACCACCATGGCTGTGGCCTTGCACGAGATCCCTCAAGAGATCGGGGATTTTGGAGTTTTAGTTTATGGGGGATATAAAAAGAACAAAGCGCTGTTGTACAATTTTTTATCCGGTCTGACCGCGGTTTTGGGCGGGGTGATTGGCTTTTATTTTGCCGAGTCCGCGGAAAAAACAGTTTTGTATCTGTTGCCGATTGCCGCCGGCGGTTTTATTTATATTGCGGCTTCTGATTTGGTGCCGGAAATTAAACACGAGAAAAAAGCCGCGCGTTTGGCTTTGAATTTTGTGGTGTTTGTAATCGGCATCGGCTTGATGTTATTAATGAAGTTCTTACCGTTTGGGGAGCATTAATCTATGTGGGTAAACCGCGGCTTAAACAAGCCGCGGTTTTTTGATACAATATTGATAATTATGAAGAAAGTGAGGACAAAATTTACTGCCGCATTTTTTGTGGTTGTTTTCTGTTGTTTGCTAGTAATCACTATCGTCTGGGCGGCGGCTGAAACTTTGCGGCCAGATGCCAACGGGACATATCAAGATTGGCCAACTTTGCAGGGAACGACTCGATATGGCGCGGTTTCAGACGAAAGCGATAGTACCTATATCGAGACTGATACGAAAGATGATCAAGACACGTATGACATTAATGATAGTGCCATTGGAGCAACAGCGACAATTAACTCAGTTGAAATTTTTGTGCGCGCCAAGGCTTCGGGGTCTGGTGGTGCGGAAAAAATTAAAATTTTGGATTATTTGAATACCACTTTGCGATCAAGTTCTCAGATTTCTGTGAGTCGTACTAGTTTTACAGATTATTCAACCGGAAATTTGACCACGGATCCAGAAGGCAATGCTTGGACTTTAACTAATATTGATGCATTGGAAATTGGGGTTGAAGTGTCGGCTTTGGGCAAGAATGAAACCATGCAAGTATCTGAAATGTGGGCTGAAGTTGATTACACGATTTCCGGTGGGGCTCGGCCAGCGGCCAGCGCAGTCTCTATTGATAGCGGGGCGGCTTCAGTGAATTTGACTGAGAATACAACGACGACTGTTTCTTGCACGGCTACGGTTTCGGATACGGACGGATATGCCAGTATCACCTCGGTGAAAGCCCAGCTGTATCGCACAGGTGTGGGTTCAGCGGCGGCTGATGATAATAACAATCATTACACCTTGGAGGGTGATAGTGAGTGTGTGCCTTCAAGCGGCTCCGGAAATACAGAATACTATACTTGTGACTTTGAGGTTTATTATTATGCTGATCCCACGGATGCGGGTGCTTATTCAGCCCAACAATGGGAATGTTTGGTGATTCCGGAAGACGCGGGTGGACAGGGCACGCCGGATAGCGATGGAATTGAGATGAATAGCTTAGCGGCTTTGAATGTTACTTCCGCGATCAATTATGGCACTTTGGATTTGGGAGAAGATACAAACTTGGTGAGGCAAAATGCTACAATAACAAATACGGGTAATGTGAATATTGATGTTGAGTTTTCCGGTACGAATATGAGTTGCGATAGCGGTTTTGTGCCAGTGGGCGGGCAAAAATACAGTACCAAAGATGAAAAGTATTCTTTGATGGATTATGTATTGAGTGCCTCACCGGTTGAACAAGATATTGATTTGGCGGCGCAAACTGATGACGCAGTGGTTTCCACTGACGAAATTTATTGGGGCTTGGCGGCTCCAGCAACTGGAGCAGGAGGTTATTGCACCGGCACGAATACGATTAGCGCGGTGAATGATATCGGTGTGGATTAGTTTTCGGCTAAAATGTGATAAAATATTATCAATCTTAATTCATTTAGAAATTGCGCTATGCGCCTGCCAAATTTATCCGAAAATACCAGGTCAAATAAGATAGGGGTAGCAGTTTTTGTGCTGTTTGTGGTTTCCACATTTTTTGCCTCGATTTTTTATCTTAATCAACAATCTTCTCCGGACGCGAGCGCTGATACTTCCGCGACCAGTGTGAATATCACCAATGCCGCGCCTTCAGCATCCGGAACTTCCATTGACAGCGGGGCGGCTTCGGTTTCGCTGACTGAAAACACAACCACAGCCGTGAGCGTCGGAGTAACCGTGACCGATAATAACGGTTGTACGGATATTGCCACGGTGGACGCGGTTTTTTTCCGCACTAACGTGGGCGGCGGTTCAGGATGTACGCCGGATGATAACGACTGTTATGCGGTAGCTTGTACGCTTGACGGAGGCTCTTGTACCGGAGGAGCGGATTTAACCGGTACATATACTTGCGCGTTGACCATTCAATATTTTGCTGATCCCACGGACGCGGGCTCAACTTACGCGGCCACTGATTGGACCGCGGAGATTACGCCTTATGATTCAAGCGGAGCCGGGTCGACAGATACCGATACTATTGAAATGAATACCTTAACTGCACTTGATGTCACGGCCGCTATTAACTATGGAACATTAGCTTTAAACTCAGATACGGGCGGCACTAATCAGACAACCGTCATCACTAATACAGGCAATGAAGCCATAGACTCGCAGGTTAGCGGGACCAGCATGGGCTGTACCGTGGGCACAATTGCGGTGGGCAATCAAAAATATGCGACTTCGGATGTAACTTACGCTTCATTAACCGATACTTTGTCAGGCACGCCCACGACTTACGAACTGGTTTTGCCGCAACGCACGGCCGGGGTGATTACCGATGATGTTTATTGGGGCTTGGCCACGCCGGCTTCGGGCGTATCCGGATCATGTACCGGTACTAACACATTCACAGCCGTAACCGACTAATCAAAAAATATGAGGAAAATAACAAATTTATTCATTATCGTTTGTTTAACAGTTTTATTAGTCCCGTCCATGGTGTCGGCGGTTGGTTTGGGAATCAGTCCATCTGTTGTGGAAGTAGATACGTTGGTTCGCGGCATGCAGTTTGAAAAAGAAGTCATGCTTAGCCGCAGTGAAGCCAGTGAGGCTCTAAGCTTTGCGGTGAAGGGCGAGGGCGATATTGCGCAGTGGGTGAGCACTGAATTTGGCGACAGTTTCACGATTCCGGCCGGTCAGCAGCGTTTTCCGGTCACGGTGTACGTGAAGGTTCCGGAAGATGCGGCCAATGGCGAGTATTCAGGCAATGTTCGTTTTAACGCCCAGCCCGGTGAAGCTCGGGAGGGAAGCGGCAATGACGTTGCGGTTTTGGTGAGCGCGGTTTTGCAGTTGTCTTTGACCGTGACCGGCGAACAAGTCATGGATTATGACGTGGCGGCTTTGGAGATTCCGGCCCTTGAGGAAGGCTGGCCCCTGCAATTGGTCATGAAGATTGATAATCAAGGCAATGTGGCGGCTTTGCCAAGCAAAGTGGAAATTGAATTTTGGGATAAATTCAAAGAAACAAAAATCGACAGCACGGTGATTGGCGATTTATCTGATGCAGAACCCGTGGGTTCTTTTTCCGAAGGCGAAGTAATTGTCAGTGTGGAACATGGTTTGGAAATTGGACAATATTGGGCCATGGTTAAGGTTTATGAAGGCACGGAAATGATTTATGAAGATGAAGTGATTTTTGATGTGGTGGCTCTGGGCAGTATTGATAAGAATGCTGAATTAAAAAACGTGCGTTTGAGCAATAACAAACCGGCCGAAGGCGAATTGGTGGAAGTTTTCGCTGACGTGGCTAATGTGGACGCCGGGCATTTTGTCGGGAAACTTATGGTGAAAGTCATGCGCGACGGCAAGCTTGATCAAATGATTGAAGGCGAGCAATTTACTTTACCGGCCGGCAGTGAGCGAACGGTTAGCGTGATATTGACACCGGAAAAAATCGGGCAATATGAATTAGATGTTTTTGTGGCTTATGCGGGTAAGGAAACTCCGCACGAGAAGCTGTCATTTGTGATTGGCCTGGAAGGTGCGGCCACATATGTTTATGGGGCGGTGGCGCTCGCGGTTGTCCTGATTCTGGCGCTTATTTTCATCCTGATTAAGGTCATGAGAAAAACAAAATCCGTTCCTGTGATGAAGGAGTCAATGGGAGAGCCGATGTCCAAATCCAAAAAAGCCGGGAAAAAATAATTTGAGAGCATGAAAAAGTATCTCACTTATTTATTACTACTATTCGTGGGAGTGATATCAGTCTGGGGCCTTTCAAAGGCCCCTTCTGTTCTGGCGGATGTGGCTTCCACGGTAGTGGAAGTGGTTGAATCCATTGAACAGGAAGAAGATGAGGATCCGGGCAGGAATTTGCTAGATAACCGGCCTGATCCGAGCAGGCCGGTGGTTTTTGGTTGGCAATCACCTAGTGTTGAGACAGGAATAGGGTATTTGAGTTGGCGCACAAATGTGCCAACCACCGCGGAAGTTCGTTACCGGATTTTGGATTCCGCATACCCGGTGCAGTCCGTTAGTCTGGGTGATCAATTGCGAGTGCGGCATTTTTTCGATCTGGCGGGTTTTTTGTCGGACACTAAATACGAAATTCAAATCGTATCGCGTGATGCGGGCGGTCGACAATCAGTGAGCAATTGGTTGATAATCGAAACTTTGCCAGCGTCTGATAACATTGTTATCCGGCCGCCGATTGTGCCGCCAGAAGTGCCGGGTGTTATTCCTGATATCCCGCCACCAATAGTGATTGAACCGGATTTGCCGGGTGAGGAAGCGGGCGAAGAAGGAACAGAAAGCTTGCAACCCGAAAGAGTTGAAGATGCAAGGCTTCCAATAATCAACGATATCGTGGAAATGTTTAGATTCCAGGTTGATTTCGATGAATTTGAAATTAATGGATTTGGCAAGTTTTTAAGCATTTTGGTTACCGCCCCACCGTTAATCTTTGATAAATTTCTCTTCTGGCTAAATCTATGGTGGCTGTTTATGAGGCAATTTTTAATGATCTGGATTTGGATTATTTAGTTTTTTGGATAATTTTACTCCAAACACAAAAATGGTCCGATCGGACCATTTTTGGTTTGACTGGATTGCCGGCGGATGATAAGAAATTTCGAGGATTAGGTCTTTAACACGGAGGAACGTGATGGGCGATACGATGCAGGCTGATAAGCCAATGCATGAAGATGGCCGGACTTATCATTTGGAGACGCGGTCGGGCGACCTGGCCGCGCGCTGTCTGCTGGTGGGTTCGCCAGAGCGGGCACAGATGATTGCTGAGACTTTGTTTAAAGAAGCCAAATTGATGGGCGACCATCGAGGGTTGCGGTCATATACTGGCGAGTTCAACGGTTTGAGCTTGTCCGTAGTCACCACTGGCATGGGCAGCGCTTCCATCGGCATTGTTTTGCCCGAAGCCGTGGCTTCGGGCGCGCGCGCTTTTGTGCGCGTGGGCACTTGCGGTTTTCTCCAAAAAGAAGGCCAAATTGGAGACGCGGGCATCTTTACCGGCGCCGTACGCTTGGACGGGGCCAGCGAGAACTGGGCGCCGATTGAGTATCCGGCCGTGGCTGATTATCGATTAGTTTACGCTCTGGTCAAAGCCGCGGAAAAGTCGAATCACCCTTACCATGTGGGCATCGGCGCGACCACGACTTGCTTCAATGAGGGGCAAGGCCGGCCGGACAAAAACGGCTACCTTCCCGAACGTTTGCGCCTTCAGCACGAAGAACTGGTGGCGCGGGGCGTGAAGTTCTATTCCATGGAAGAGGCCACGCTCTTTGTCTGGTGCTCCACGCACGGCGGCTATCCGGCCGCGGCCGTGGACGCGGTCATCAACAATCGCCAAACCAATGAATTTCGCGTGGCCGGCGAAATGGCCGCGGCCGAGATCGCTTGCTGGGCCTTGGCCGGCTTTGATCTTTGAGACTTGACCGCTCCGGCTAGCCGGAGCGGTTTTTATTGACTGGTCAGCGCGATAAGGATGGGCTATAATCGATTCGAACTATTAATCATCCTTTTTCATTATTTATGATTTTAACCATGGCGAAACCGCGGTCCAGATTCCAGCTTTTTTGGATCGGTATAATGATTTTCAGCTTGGGCATCTCTTTGTTTTTAACCGGCCTGGTGCCTCTGGCCTCAGCGGCCGATGACAGCTTATCTATCAACAGTGTTCTTCTATATTCGGCCGATGGAGATTTGGATGCCAATAATATTATCGATATCAACGACGCGATTGAGTTGTTGGTGGTGGTTAATAACACGGACGGCGGCTGCGTGGCGGCCGGAACCGAGGTAGCGGTTGATTTATCCGCTTATGGACTGGGGGCAGCGGAATCTTTGACTTGCACCGCTGATCACGGGGGAATCGGCGATAATTTTACCGGGAGTTTCACGGTGGCGGATGCGGGCGCGATTGACGGGATTGATGTGGCCGCGGACGATGATGCTTCGCGCGTCACCGTAACCGTGACGGACAGCGATGAAAATGACGGCAGCGGCAACCCGAATCCAACCATGCAATCTAACGCTTTCAGTTATCCGGTTGATACGATTGCGCCGGAGATTTCCGATGCGGCCATTTCGGTTTTAGATACGGACACGGGCCTGTACAACACCTTTAAGATCGGCGATACCGTGGTTTTTAATATTGATATTACCGTGGATTCGATTTCTGATCTGGCGACAGCCAGAGCAGATTTCTCTGATTTTGATGACAATGCTGAGTCTAATCCGATTCTGATGTCGGATGCGGATTGTGGCGGGGCGAGCGACGACAACATTCTGGAAGCTTGTTGGGAGATCGCTCCGGGAATTAATGATAAAACTACGGCGAATGCTATAGTTACGGCCGTGGATGATGCAGGAAACTCATATACCTTGATCAATTCTGATAACTACAAAATCGACAATATTTATCCGGCTTTGGATGCGGTGGCCAATCCAATTACTTTCTTGAAGCAGGATGAGAACGAACCGGCGAATTTAACCCGGTTTTGGTATTTTTACGAAGACGGCACGCCGGATGTCGTGTATCAGCGAATTTTTGCCGAGGTTGAGGCCGATAACGCGACTTTGCAGAACCTAAAGGTTTGCTTTAAGTCAATTTTAACTGACGACCAAACAGAAGACGGACTGTGTTCTTTGGCTGATTTCGATGAAGATCCGGGCTATTGGTATGATTTTACCACCTATGAAGGTGCGGGTTCCTATTTCTATGAGAACGGACTGGTTTCTTGGCCAGCCGGCACTGGCGGCTATTCAATGAATATTTATCTTCAGGACAACGCGGGCAATGAAGTCATGATTGAAGATCCGGATCAGGTTTTTGTGGCCTTGTTCGGCATCAACCCGATTGATTTTGATCCGGGGTTGGACAATGCCACCACCACGGATTGGTCGGAGATTGATGACTTCACAGCCGTTTCCGGCTTGACCTTCAGCTATGAAGCCGAAGCCGTGGAACTGGGCCGGATCGTTTTGAATAGCATTCTTGATTTAACTGATGAGACCACGGCCAATAATTTGAGTGATCTATTGGATTTGATTGATGTCAGCGGCGAAGTGATTCGCATTAACAGTGATCTATTGCCGGCTTTGAATTCCAGTGCTTCGATCATGATGCAAATGCCGGACACTGTCCGCCCGGGGTTGGCGGTGAAAGATAATGCCGGAGCGATATTAGGGTATGTACCCAGTGATGTCGGGGAGATTTATACAGTTGGCGGCCATAATTTTTCCAGCATCGCTTTTGACGGTGGTACTGGTGTCTTTACTTTCGATGTGGATGGCTTCTCAGAATTTGACTCGGACAATACCGCGCCGACTATCACCTCATCGAGTCCGAGTGATGGTGGTACTCGGGTGAAGAATGCAAGCATTATTCTGAATTTCAGCGAAACCGTGGACACCGGTTCCTTCAGCATCACGGATAGCGCCATTGGTACGGGGTCGTACGATTACTCTTGGAGTAATGATGATTCGACTCTGTCCATCAGCCATGATGCTTGGGAGGCAAATGCATCGGTGACTTTGACGATTAATGTGGATGATCCCGTGGGCAATAGCATGGCTGAAACCGTGATCACTTTTACGGCTAAGAATGCATCAAGCGGCGGCGGAGGCAGCGTGACCACCATTTCCACCACCCCAACCTTGGATTTGACTAAGCCCTCGGGCGGGGAAAATTGGGTCACCGGGGAGAGTCGAAATATCATTTGGAGCATAGGCGGGGCCGGTATTCGAACAGTGGATATTGAATATTCAGCGGATGGCGGAGCGAATTGGATCTCGGTGGCAGCGAATTTGTCAGCATCCGACAGCACTTATACTTGGACTCTGCCTGAACCATCGCTCAAGGCTAAAATTCGCGTAACCGGCTATGATTCCGGCAAAGCGGTTTTGAGTCAGGACACTTCGGGCATCTTGGCGATTGCCAGTTTGAATGAGGAAGAACAGCAGCAACTGCAAGAAGAAGCGGATGCGGCCGCGGGCATTACCCGCGATGCGGAGGGCCGGCGCTGGGCTTCGCTGTCCGGGGAAGACGGCCTTTCGCCTTTTACCGGCTTGCCGGAGCCTTTGTCCGCGGTGGAACCGGGCTGGTTCGTGCGCGGGGAGAATTACGAGACGATGTATTTGATCACTGAAGAGGGGACGCGTCGGCCGTTTTGGAACGCCACAACTTTTTTCACCTGGGCGGATTCCTGGGATGAAGTCATTTGGGTGACGGACGCGACTTTAGCCACCATGCCCTTGGGCCAGGCAATGCTGCCGCAGCCGGGCGTGGTGTTGGTGAAAATTCAAAGCGACCAGCGCGTGTACATGGTGGAAGAGAATTCGACTACGGGCGCTTATGAATTGCGCTGGATCACCACTGAAGCGATTGCGGTTGCCATGTTTGGCGAAAATTGGGCTGATTACGTGATTGATGTTGATGCCACCATGTTCGCGCACTATTCAATTGGCGATGATGTGACATTCGTTGAAGAGGTTGATCGTTCAATCCTGAAGACGAGAGAGGAAGTGAGCCAATAAAATGGCGGTTAATTCATAATCTACAAAATTATGGGCGGATATCAAGTGGAGCTGGAGGCTAAGACTCTAGCCAATGAACATTTTCGAGAAGTTTTATACACAGCCCCGCACAGCCAATTAGTGGTGATGAGCCTTTTGCCGAATGAAGAAATTGGCATGGAGACGCACACGGATCACGATCAATTCATTCGCGTGGAGTCTGGCACGGGCAAAGCTTCCATTGGCGGAGAGGAGTTTGACCTCAAAGACGGTTCAG
Source organism: Patescibacteria group bacterium (assembly GCA_018814025.1). Lineage (GTDB taxonomy): Bacteria > Patescibacteriota > Patescibacteriia > UBA9934 > GWF2-40-263 > JAHJAM01. The sequence continues at coordinate 20,825 of JAHJAM010000029.1, forward strand.
CCATCATTATTCCGGCCGGAGAAGCGCACAATATTTGGAATACTTCCGAGACGGACAAGATGAAGCTTTATACGGTTTACTCGCCAGCTAATCATCCGGAAGGCACGATCCATAAAGATAAGGCCGAAGCGGACGCGGCCGAGGCAGCGGAACACCAAAGTTAAGCAAAAAGAAAACCCCCGACCGATGTCGGGGGTTTGA
>JAHJAM010000030.1 GCA_018814025.1 Patescibacteria group bacterium
AGCAAGGCTATGAAGCACGGAAATATCGCAATCCGTATTTCGCGGCTAAAAAAAAGACCACGCATTGGATCAAGACCGCGGTCATAATTTTGGTGGCGGCTGCGCTCATCACCTGGCTCATGAATTTTCTTTTGCGCTCGCCGATTTACGCCATTAATCAAGTCCAAATTTCGGGCACGGAAACCATTAAGCCGGATGAACTGATCAAGCTCGCTAATGATTATCTGGATCAGCCCAGATTTATTTTCAGCCATCAAAGAAACCGCTTTTTGTTCGATCAAAACGGCTTAGCCGGGAAACTTTCTGAAAATTATTCTTTCGAACGGCTGGATCTGCAGATCGCGCAAAATAGCTTAGTGATTGAACTCAAAGAAAAAACTTCTCAGCTCTTGTGGATCAGCCAAGAAAAGATTTATCTGGTGGATTTGAACGGGGCCGTAATTCGCGAATTGAACCCGGAGGAATTAGCGATTTTGAATGAACCTTGGCCGCCCCCGGCTGATCCGGCCGGGGCAGGGGAGGCGGTGCCGAGCGCTTACCTGCCTCCTTTGAAAACCTTGCCGAAATTTCGCGATTTAAACGATTTGCCAGCCAAGCCCGGGCTTCAAGTTTTGACCGCTGAGGAAATCAATAACATCTTTCGATTTCATGAACGGCTGAAAACAATGCAAATCGGTTTTTTTGAAACGCGGATAGATCGCTTGGCCGGCAAATGGATGAGCGTGCTGGCGGAAAAAGGCTATGACATTTTGTTCGACGCCACCGGCGATATCAACCAACAAGCGAAAAATCTGGAAGTGATTCTGCGAGAGTCAATCGGTGAACGCGACGACATTCAGTATATCGATTTGCGTTTCGGCGATCATGTTTACTACAAGTGATTTTCCAGGTAAAATTCGTGGATAGGAGGTATGAAAAAATTATTACAATACAACGACGCCAACATGTGGTCCGCGGCCTGCGGAGCCGGCGGCGCGCACCGAGCGGAACTGAAGGCTCTGCAAAGCAAATTGCGCGATGCCAAAGCGGCTTTGGATCATTTGCGCTTAACCGATAGCCAAGGCTGGTTCAATCTGCCTTATGATGAAAAATTGGCCATCAGCCTGATGCTGCGGGCTAAGGAGGTCAAGCGGAATTTTACGGATTTAATCGTAATCGGCATCGGGGGTTCAAATTTGGGGGCCAAAGCGATTTGGCAGGCGTTGGGACATGAAGCTCAAGGCGTAAAACTTCATTTTTTAGATAATCCGGATCCGGAAGTTTTAGCTTACTGGACTCGATCGCGCAAAGTTTGGAAGAAAACCGCTATCAACGTGATTTCCAAATCCGGTTCAACCCTGGAAACCATGTCGATTTTCATGCTTTTGCGCCATGAATTGATAAAAGCCGTGGGTGAAGCCAATCACGCCAAACATATTTGGGTCACGACCGACCCGGGGCAGGGGATCCTGCAACAAATTGCCAAGGACAACAAATATCGGATGATCGATCATCCGCTGACGGTGGGCGGACGTTTTTCCGTCTTATCCTCAGTGGGCTTATTTCCCGCGGCTTGCGCCGGCCTGGATGCGCGAAAAATCTTAAAAGGAGCTAAAGCCATTGAACGGGCGCATCGCCGGCAAGGCATTAAACATCCGGTCGCGACCTTTGCGGCCCTGCATTATTTGGCCATGAAAAAACGCGGGCAAAAGATTCATGTCTTAATGCCTTATGCGGATCGTTTGAAAGATTTCGGCTTGTGGTATCGCCAGCTCTGGGCCGAGTCTTTAGGCAAGCGCGGCAAAGGACCAACGCCGGTGACGGCCAGTGGCCCTGTGGATCAGCATTCGCAACTGCAGCTTTATCAAGACGGACCAAAGGACAAGATTTTGACCTTTTTGGAAGTCGCGACTTATCGCCAATCAGTTTCCGTGCCCAAAGCTTGGTCCGGAGCATCGGAACTGGATTACCTGCGCGGTTTGGATTTCTCGACAATTATGCAATCAGAACTGTCCGGCACGGCCCAAGCCTTGGCTCATGATGGGCGGCCCAGCGGCACGCTCCGCATTTCTGAGATCAGCGAGGAATCGCTGGGCGCGTTATTTCAGTTTTATGAATTGGCCACGGCTTATCTGGGCGAATTAATGGGCATCAACGCTTATGATCAACCCGGCGTGGAGCAGAGTAAAATTAATGTTCAAGCGATCTTAAACAAATTATGAGATTCAAAACAGCGATCGGCGGAATTTTCGGTGTCTTGTTGGTACACGCGTTTGCCTTAGTCACACATCTGTATTATTTTTGGGAACCTTTTGATATTCCCATGCATTTTTCCGGCGGCTTGGTCATGGGCCTGCTGGGCATCGCCATCTACGACTATCTGCACGCGGAGCCGGCACCAAATAATCATCCGCATTGGTATAAATATTTGTTCGTTATTTCTTTCGCGATCATGGTGGCGGTTTTTTGGGAATTCCATGAATACCTTTTGGATCAAACCATAGTGGTGTGGATGAACTGGAATCAGACCCAGCCATCGCTCGGGGATACCATACTGGATTTGTTGATGGGGACCATCGGCGCGACTTGCGCCGCGGTGATCTTCCGCAATAAGTAGTTGAGCGTGGTCCAATTGCTAGTGCACTTTTCTTCTCCACCCCTTCATGTGTCGTAAAACATTGAGAGCAAAGAAAAGATAGAAAGATAATAGGGGTGAAGACTCTCGAGTCTTAGACGGATTTGATCAAACTTGGCAGGGTATGGCAGGCAAGTCGGCTGAAAAAATTTAGTTTATGAAATTCCAAACTTGCGCTCAGAGAGTTTGACTGGTATCAACCTAAGGTTCAAAATTTTCTGAGAGTCGATTTTGACCTAAAATAAGCTAAATATCCGGCCTCCAAAAATGGCCGGATTTGATTTACAAGGTAGTAGCATACCTGTAAATTCAAGGAATCAACGGGTAAAGCTTCAAAATCCGCCCATTTTATTGATGATCGTGAATATGCGGCTTATTTGCTCATGTGTCGTCTAAGATTTATTGTACGACGCTAAATATTTCGTTTACCCACGACTCTCCTGCTATTCCTTTGATAAATTGCACGGTGATAACATTTTGGCTGATTAGATTCAAGATACGGCTGAGAAGATCATCTTTATTCCCGGGTTCCTAATCACGGCTCAAATTAAACAACCGCCCTTTAAGACGGTCGTTTCCCTGCCCTCAAAAAAAGACTAGCCAATTAAGGCGGTGCCCAGATCGGTCAAATAAAAGATAATCAGCGTGCCCAAACCGATAAAAAACACGGTCATACCCAGAACCACCAGGACCATGATTATACTATCGTCTTTGGCCGCGCCGCGGAACATAAAGAAACTAATACTCAAAGCAATGGTGGCCGGAACTATGGTAAAGATCCAGGCCACGGTTTTAATAATGGTTTCTAGGGACATATTAGTAAGCTAAATAGTCTAATGGGTTAACTGGAATGCCGTTTTTGCGCACTTCAAAGTGCAAGTGCGGTCCGGTTGAGAGTCCGGCTCCGGGGGCGCCGGCGGCGCCGCCGGTGGCGCCAATCACTTCGCCGCGGGAAACGAATTGATCCGGGACCACGCCAATTTTAGATAAGTGAGCATAGAGCGTGGCCAGGCCGTTGGTATGGATAATCATCACATAATTCCCGTACGACGCGCCCGTGCGCGTCCAGGCCACATAGCCGGGCGCGGCGGCCTTCAAGGGCGTGCCCACCGGTTCGGGCAAATCAATCCCCGAGTGTTCAAATAAATGGCGATACGGGTAGGTCGGATCATGGAAAGTGGCGGAAATGCCTTTATAACCCGGATCGGCCGGCCAGCTCATCACCGAACTGTCGCCAACCGTATCATTGGCAGTTAATTTCTTTTCAATTTCATTTTGCAAACTGGCGATTTGTTGATCAATGTAGGCTTGCTCCTGCCTCAATGAGTAAAGCAGAGCGCTAAATTGGGCTTCTGACTGCTGGGTTTCAACCAGAATGGTTTCTTTAGCCACTCTTTCCTCCTGGCTCAATTGGCGGCTGCGCTCTAAAGTCTTGCGCAAATCAGTCAGCCGGGTTTTTTTGCCTTCTTGCGAAGTTCGATTATCAACCAGTTGAATTTGCGTTTCTTTGGCTCGTTCCAAAGTTTTGGTTAGATCATCGTTAACATTCTCTAAATGCTGAAGCTGATCAAATAGTTCGGAAAAGGAATCGCTGCCAAACAGCAATTGCAAGCTCAGATCATTATCAAAAACTTGAATTTTTTGAATGATATTGATGAGGATTTCCCGATCTTGATCCAACTGAGCCTGCAACAAGCTAATTTCCGCATCCGTGAGCCTGATTTCCGCGTTCACGGAATCTATTTCCTCTTCGGTGGCCAGAATATCCAATTCAGTTTTCATGATTCGGTTTTCTAATAATTCTAATTCCCCGCCCAAAGTCGCGCTTTCAGCTTGTTTTTCGGCAATTTTTTGTCGATAAGAATCAATTCGGTTGTTGAGATGGTCAATGTTTGATTGCCGATCTTCGATTTCCTTTTTCAAAGTGTTGATTTCCGTAACTAATCCTTCGCTGCTGGCATAAAGTCCGGGAACGCTAAAATTGCTGACTAAAAAGCCAGCCGCTACCAGCACGCAGATTAATCCGATTTTTTGGGCCTTAGAATTCATGTGTTATGACTCAAGTTTTCGCAAAGCTTGTTTCAGACGGGCCATCCCCTGTTCGCGTCCAATCACCCAGAGCAGCTCAAAAGGACTGGGGGACGCGCTTTTGCCGGAAAGCGCGACTCTGGTTGGCCAAAGAACACTGCCGTTATCAAGATTATTATCCTTAATATACCCTTTTATGGCCTGCTCGAGCAAATCAACTGAGGTGAAATTGTCGTCGGTTAAAGACTCGATAAAAATTAATAGGCCGTGAATTTGCTGGGCCGCATCTTCTTTGGTTGATTTTTTCCAAACCAAAATTTCCGATTCATATTCGGGCAAACCTTGATAATCCGAAATTCGATCTACAACATCGTTCACTAAAGTCATTCTGGATTTTTCGACCGCGATAATTTTGATCAAGACTTCCCGACTGGGTAATTCTTGATTGGATTTTAGCAAAGGGACGATCAAATCCAGCAGCTCTTCTTCACTTTTGGCGCGTAAATAGTGTTCATTGAGCCAATTGAGCTTATCAATATTGAACACGGCGCCTGATTTATTGACCTTTTCCAAATTGAATAATTGCTCTAATTCCTGCCTTGAATAAATTTCTTGATCATCCTTGGGATTGAAACCCAGCAGCGCCACAAAATTGATTAAAGCTTCGGGCAAATAGCCTTTGGCGAGAAAATCCTCAACCGCTACGTCACCTTGGCGTTTGGAAAGTTTGGTTTTATCCGGGTTGAGAATTAAAGGCAGGTGCGCGAAAGCCGGAATCTGCCAGTCAAAAGCTTGATACAGAATGACATGCTTGGGGGTTGAGGGCAGCCATTCTTCGCCGCGAATAATATGAGTAATGCCCATTTGGTGATCATCAATGACCACGGCCAAATGGTAGGTGGGAAAACCGTCGGACTTGAGCAGAACCTGATCATCCACCTCTTGATTGCCGATGGTGATGCGGCCGCGAATTACATCGTCAAAACCGGTTTCGCCCTCAGGAACTTTGAGCCGAATAACATAAGGATCGCCGGCTTGGACATGTTCTTGGATTTGGTCCGGAGAAAGATGCAAGCAGTGCCGATCATACTTGGTGGGCAGTTTGGCCAGCTCCTGCTGATGCCGGACCTGAGCCAGACGGTCTTTGGTGCAGAAACAGTAATACGCATGGCCGGAATCAACCAATTGCTTGGCAAATTCCCGGTAAAGGCCCAGGCGTTTGGATTGAACATAGGGTCCATTCTCGCCAAAGTCCGCGATTTTGTCATTGTCCAAAATTGGCCCTTCGTCATATTCAATACCCATGGTCTTGAGAGTTTTAATCAACGCCTCAATGGAGCCGTGCACATAGCGTTCTTGGTCCGTGTCTTCGATGCGCAGAATTAATTTCCCCTTATTTTTCTTGGCAAAAAGGTAATTATAATAAGCGGTCCGGAGGCCGCCGATATGCAGATAGCCGGTGGGCGAAGGTGCGAATCTGGTTCGAATGTCCATACGGTTATTGTTTAACACTTGGTTTTATTTTATCCCAAAAAAACATGATTGGAAAGATGATGACCGCGGTGAAAATTCGGCCGAGGCGATTGGGCTCTTTGATCAGGCGCCAAAGCCATTCGATTCCCAGCTGTTGGAAGATTTTCGGCGCGCGCTTGATTTGACCGGACAGGAAAGCGAAGACACCGCCCACGCCAACCGCGATCTTGACCGAGGGCAACCGAGGCAAAAAGTCCTGAATGAAGAATTCTTGTTTTTCATGACCGAGACCCACAACTAAAATATCCGGGGCGAAGGCTTGAATCTTTGCTAAAACCGACGGGTGAATGAACCAATCATCTTCTTTGGAAATCAACCCGCCGGCATCGGCTTGGATTTGAATGTCCGGCAGCCGTTGTTTTACTTTTTGCCTGGCTTGTTCGGCCTGATCCCCTGCCCCGCCTAAAAAATAGATTTTCTTGTTTTGCCAATACGCCAGCGACAGTAAAATTTTCAAAATATCATTGCCGGTAACGCGGTTCTTTAACCGGCCAAAGGTGACCAACTGCAAACCAAAGCCGTCGGCCACGGCTAAATCAACATTCTGCAGCAGATACTGGAATTCGGGATTATACTTAGCCGCCACTAACATTTCCGGATTTACGGTTACGATATGATGCGGCATACCTGAACCCAAAAATTGCTCAAAGGTTTTTCTGACCTCTTCCCTGCTCTGGTCAGCGATATTAATGCCGAACATCTTGATCATATGCTTTAGTTATCCACAGCTTTGAAAGTCTGTTTCCTTAATCAAAGATTAGATCATCTGGGCGAGAAGCTCAATATGCGATAAAATTATAAAGATTATGTCTGAAAACAATCCCAACCAGATCATGCAGCAAATTTCCGAAATCTACCAAAAGGCTTGTTCGGATATTAAGTCACTTCGTTTACAGCGGCTGGGCATTTTAGAATCGATTGTGGCGCAAAAAGATCAATCGAAGATTGCGAATCTGAAAACTAAGATTGACTTATTATGACGCAAGGCACTGTGGTTTCGCGTTCGCCGCGCCGGAAGAAATCAACCACCGAAGTCGGGACCACCCCGGAAAAGCTTCGGGCTAAACAAAAATTTGAAAAAGGCGGCGAGCTGACTTTGGATCAAGTCCGAGAAAAAGCCCGCGAATTCGGCGAATCATTGCAAGAGCAGGCTGATTTGAAAACTCTGGTCGATCTTGAGTCAAATTTCGATGAGATCCCCAAAGAAGTGGTTATTGCCTTGCAAGATAATTTAAGGCAGATCCAAGAAGTTGAAACTCGGGCAGCTGATGATATTGATGAAGTTTTCGACCGCGAAGATGAAGCGGCAATGATCGCTCGGGAACGAAGTGAAAAACAGGAAATACTAATGAATCAGGCGGAGATCGAAGCGAAATTAGCCAGCCGCTTGGAAGAGTCTGAAAATTTGGATATCCGAGAGGAACTGAAGACGCGCCAGGAGGTTTTATCAAATGCAGTCGTGATGGCTTGCGAATCAAAAATTAGATCCGCGCAATCAACAGGCGAAACCCGGCAAATTGAGATTTGGCAGAAGCGCTTGGATCAAGAGAATTCGCGAAGAGAAATCGAAAATCGCTTGCTGGCGCCAATTGATCTTGAGGTTGATTTGGAACTGCTTTTTGGACCGGATAGCCAAGAAACACCAATCTCAGCCAGCGAGCGCCAAATTAGCCGAAACGAAGCTTTCTTCGTGCAAATGGACAATGGCGAAAAAGGGGCCATGAAGCCGCAATTGGGAGAAAGTACTAAACTCCTGGAAGAAGTCGGGTTCCCTGAAGGGCAAAAGAATCTCTACCGCCGGGAATGGCTAGCCGGGCAAATCGACCGGGTTTTGGGCTTGGACATGATTCCCCCGACCGTCATCCGGACTGATAAGAATGAACAGACGGGCGTGGGTTCGGTGCAACAATGGCAGGAAACAGACACTCAGCTCATGAAGGAATGGGAGGCAGTGGCCAACCCGGCAGACCTGGAAAAATTGGCTTTGTTTGATTATCTGACCGGCAATATCGACCGCCATAAAGGTAATTTCACCATGGATGAATCCGGGAAAGTCAAAGGCATTGATAATGGCTTAACTTTCTTGCCCAGAGAGGATTTGGCGCCGCGTTCTTTTGCCTGGGATTTTGTAACCCGCGAGGCCGTCAAAAAAAGCGGCTTAACCGATCCCGAGGACATATATGTCAAACAATTCGATTTGCCGCGAACCGAATTATCTGCTGATTTGAAGTCTCTGCTCAGCGAATTCTTGTCTCAAGATAATTTCTCAACCCGGCGCCAATTGGAAAAAACTTTTCAAGCGGCTCTGGATGAAAAAGAAGGCCAAGCCAATTGGCACAAGTTTATGAATCGGGCCCAGGACTTATTAGAGAATGGGTTTCCGGCCTATAAATATATTCATCCGCCGGCTACTCCAGAAAGCAAACCCCATGAAGAAAACACGGCCGTGGGCGGTCCGGAAACTTTGGTGGGCGGTTTCGGAGCCACTCAAGTGAGTGAAATAGCCCCGTAAATCCGCAATTTAGGGCTAACTCTTGACAAAAACTAATTAATCCGTTAGGGTAAATCTCCTGCCATGGAAGCAGGTGTCCCCCGCAGGGGGTTCGAGGTGATTATGAAAGCGAAATGGGTCAGCATTAAAAAACTGAACACACACACCATGAAAACCGAGACCGTGGCCCGCGCCGTGTTGCGCGAGGACGGCACATCGTACATTCAAGGAGACGGGCTGATCGCTCGTGAGATTTCACGCGGCGTGCCCGCTTTCGGCACCTTCAAAATCCTCAAACTCAACACCGACGGCGAGGCTTTCCTCGATAATTTGGAGCTTGCGTACCGCAACTTCCAAACAGGAAAAGCCAGTCCGGTGAGAAAGGGCGACGATGATAAAATCCAAACAAAAGCTGCCTAGCAGCCTCAACCCCGCATCGAAACCCAATCAACCAACCTCTTTTTTGACAAACCTCGATTAGCACTCTACAATAATGAGTGCTAATTTTATTTTATATGTTGCCCAATAATTTTACTTTGAAATCTCAGGAGGCGCTGCAGTACGCGCATAATATCGCCACGGAAAACGGCCAGCAAACACTGGAGCCGATTCATTTGCTGGCTTCCCTGCTGGAACAGGAAGACGGCGTGGTTTTAACTATCGTCAACAAGGTGGTGGCTCAAGCGCAGGATTTTAAAAATGAAGTTCGCGAATTAGCGGATCAAGTACCCACGGTTTCAGGCAAAGGCGCGGGTTTACTGCAAATTTATCTTTCTCAAGAAATGGCCATGGTTCTCAGCCAAGCGGCCAAGGCGGCTAAGGAATTCGGGGATGATTTTATCTCCACTGAACACTTGCTTTTGGGTATTTTAAAAAATTCAGTTTTAGCCAAGCTATGCCGAGATTATGGCTTAACCCAAGAAAAGGTTTTCAAGGCTTTGAAAGATATTCGCGGTTCGCAAAAGGTGGATTCGCCGGATCCGGAAAACCGCTATCAAGCTTTGAAGAAATACAGCCAGGATTTGACTGATTTGGCGCGCGCCGGCGAATTGGATCCGATTATCGGCCGCGATCTGGAAATCCGCCGAGTGATGCAGGTCTTGTCCCGCCGCACCAAAAACAACCCGGTTTTAATCGGCGAAGCCGGCGTGGGTAAAACCGCGATCGCCGAGGGTCTGGCACAAAGAATCGTGGCCGGCGACGTGCCCGAATCTTTGAAAGATAAGCGGCTGGTGTCTTTGGATTTGGGATCATTGGTGGCCGGAACCAAGTATCGGGGTGAATTTGAGGATCGCTTGAAAGCCGTGATCAAAGAAATCAAGGATTCCAACGGACAAATTCTTTTGTTCATCGACGAAATGCACACGCTGGTGGGGGCGGGCACAACCGACGGCGGATCATTGGACGCCTCGAATCTGCTTAAACCGGCTTTAGCGCGCGGCAAATTGCACGCCATCGGGGCCACCACGTTAAAAGAATATCAACGCTACGTGGAAAAAGACGCGGCTTTGGAGCGGCGCTTTCAGCCGGTTTTGGTGGATGAACCCACGGTTGAAGATACGATCGCGATTTTACGCGGCATCAAAGACAAATACGAAGTCCATCACGGCGTGCGCATCAACGACTCGGCCATTATTGAAGCCGCCCACCTCTCGGCCCGGTATATTACGGATCGAAACCTGCCGGACAAGGCCGTGGATTTAATCGACGAAGCCGGATCGGCTTTGCGCATGCAAATCGATTCCATGCCTGAGGAATTGGATATGATGAAACGCGATGTCATGCGGTACGAAATTGAACACAAGGCCTTGGAAAAGGAAAAAGACGATCAAGCGGCTTTAGCCAGATTGGCAGATATCGATAAGAATTTGGCTGATTTGCGCGAGCAATCAAATGCTTTGGAGGGCCGATGGAAGAATGAAAAAAAGAAGATTGCGGAAATCCGCGAGATCAAATCAAATATCGATAAGCTCAAAGCCGAAGCGGAAATTGCGGAACGCCGAAGCGATTTAGCCAAGGTGGCGGAAATCCGTTATGCCAAAATCCCGGCCGAAGAACGCTCATTGCGAAAATCCGAGCAGTCTTTGTTGGAGCTGCAACAAAACCGCGGAATTTTGAAGCAGGTGGTCACGGAGGAAGAAATCGCCACCGTGGTTTCCCGCTGGACCAATATCCCGGTCAATAAAATGCTGGAATCGGAATTGGATAAGCTGGCGCGCATGGAAAACGAACTCAAGAAGCGCGTGGTTGGCCAAGAAGAAGCCATTAACGCGGTTTCCAATGCCTTGCGCCGTTCCCGAGCCGGCATTGCGGAAGAAAATCGGCCGATCGGCTCTTTCATCTTCTTGGGACCCACGGGCGTGGGCAAAACCGAATTGGCCAGAGCTTTGGCGGAATTTATGTTTAATGATGAAGCCGCTTTGATTCGCTTGGACATGTCCGAGTACATGGAAAAGCACGCGGTTTCTAAAATTATCGGTTCGCCGCCTGGTTACGTGGGCCATGAGGAAGGCGGACAATTAACCGAACTGGTACGCCGCAAGCCGTATTCTGTGCTTTTGTTTGATGAAATAGAAAAAGCTCATCCGGATACGTTTAATGTCTTATTGCAGATCATGGATGAAGGCAGTTTAACTGATGCCAAGGGCCGGAAAGTCAATTTTAAGAATACGGTGATTATCATGACCAGCAATATCGGGTCGGATGAAATCTTGAGTACGGGCACGACTTTGGAAAGCATTGGCTTCAGTTCGGAAGCGGAATCAGCCAGCCCGGATGAACAAAACAAGAGACGAGTAACGGCTTTGCTTTCAGAGCATTTCCGGCCGGAATTTTTGAATCGCGTGGATGAAGTGATTGTTTTCCATTCCCTAAACGAAGAGCAGATAGCGGATATCGTTGAGCTGCAAATCAACATCGTGTCTCAGCGCTTGAAAACCCAGCGGGAGATTGAAATTACGGTTTCGCCCACGGCCAAGAAGCTGATTGGAAAAATGGGGTTTGATCCGGCTTATGGGGCCCGCCCGCTCAAGCGAATCATTCAAAAACGCATTCTCAATCCCCTATCCATCAAGATTATCACCGGTGAAATTCGCGAGGGCGATACGGTCATGTTGGGGGCAAAAGGCGAGGAAATCATCATCACAAAAAAGGAGCTAGTTAAAGCCAAATAATGACAATTTTACCTTGACAAAAGGGCAAAAATGTGCTATTATAGAGAGGTAATAATCGGAGTTCGAAGACCGATTATCACTTAAAAAACTAAACTGGAGAGAGTCAGAAATAGGCTATTTTTTGCTTATTTCTGGATAACCCTGACTCTCCGCGAGATGCAGGGTTTTTTCTTTCTTCAAAAGGAGGAGAAATATGTTTAATCTATTTACTACCATTATGTTAACCGGTGTGATGGCTGTTAATGCAGTCATGCCCGCCGAAGTGATTACCCAAACTGAAAATCCCGTGGTTGAGCCGGTGCAGGTTGAACAAACTTTGCCGGATAACTACCGCGTGGTTACGGTGACGGCTTATACTTCTGAGCCGGGCCAAACTGACTCTACCCCGTGTATTTCCTCTGACGGATCTAACATCTGTGAGCGTTATGCCAAGGGTGAGTTGATTTGTGCGGCCGGCGACCGTAACGTGCCGCTTGGTTCTAAGTTTTATGTCGAAGGATATGGAACTTGTTCCGTGGCTGACCGGATGAACATCCGTTATAACGGTACCGGTCGTGTTGACATCTATCTTGGATACGACACGCCATCCGCTTTTCAATGGGGTCTTCGTAAGGTCCCAGTGGCCCGCATTAACTAACACAGCGAGTTAGCCGACGCGCAAGCGTCGGCTCTCCGCTTGAGAACAGGATGAATCCTGTTCTCAAGAAGGAGGGATCTATGATCCGCCATCCGCTCGGTCCTGTAGCACGATCCCTCACAACTCTTTTCCGGTGGCGCCTTTGGCCACCGGTTTTTATTTGGAGAAATACTCGCTATCAGGTAAAATATGGCTACTTTTTACCTTGTCATTCTGATCCGGCAAAGCCGGAGAAGAAGCTTCACGATTCGGAAATGAAGATCCTTCACCCGCCGTTGGCGGGTTCAGGATGACAAAAATAATTATGTGGAAAAATGTCGTAACAATTGGATTAATCTTGGGCTTGATAAGTCCCTTGCTTTTGGTCAATCAAGTAAAGGCTGCGGAATTTAATCCGCATTTTTTGGTTTCGGACGATGAAATGACGGATATTTTAGCCATGGATTATGATGAACTGCAACGATTCCTCAATCGCGGTTATTTAGGTAGGTACATCACGCAGGATTTCACGGGCACGACCAAAACCGCGGCCGAGATCATCTGGACCGAGGCCCAGCGCTATCAAATCAATCCGCAATTCATTTTGGC
>JAHJAM010000031.1 GCA_018814025.1 Patescibacteria group bacterium
CGACGGCGACGGCTATGGCGCCCAGGGCAGCAACGGCGTCACCATGTGCTACCCCGGCGAAGGCTGGGCCACGCGCAACGGCGACTGCGACGACACGTCCAGCTTCACCTACCCGGGCGCACCCTATGAAATCTGGTGCGACGGCGTTGACCATGACTGCGATGGCATCATCGGCGAAGGCTGTACCGATGCCAGCTTCCAGGACAACGACAACGACGGCTACCGGCCCATGGACGGCGACTGCGACGACACTCGCAGCGACATCAACCCGGACGCCGAGGAAATCTGTGACGGCGTGGACAACGACTGCGACGGTGATTGGGATCCGATGCGGATTCCGATCTACTGCGACAGCGACGGCGACGGCTATGGCATCGACGACCTGGGTTGCACTTCCTACATGTGCCCTGACCATGTCATGCCCCCGGTCCATGTTCTGGTGGCCGGCGACTGCCACGGCCTGAACGACTCCATCTACCCCGGCGCCCCGGAAGTCTGCGGCGACGGCATTGACCAGGACTGCGACGGCAGCGACATCGAGTGCCAGATTCCGCCGACCCCGCGCACACAGCTGACCGTCTTCCTGGCCCCCGGAAGTCCGTCCGGCCAGGGCATCCCGGGATATGGCGAGATCCTGCGCTTCAGTGCCACGGCCGACCTGGCTGGCGACCTCGACATTCTGGCCATCACCTTCGCCTTTCAGAGCACGGACAACGCGGAGACCAACTGGAACTCCTGCGCCGAACTGTCCAACCCTGTCCGCTGGTCACTCTACGATGTGGATGATCTCAGCACGGACTTGGATGACAACAGCGACTGGGATTTCTCGGATGCGGATGGCTGGTGCAACGACGATTTGGACAAGGTCACCTTGGATCTGGCCGGCAACGAGACCAACGGTTCACCCTGGATCGGCCCCGGCGCCACGACCACCTTCAGCATTCACTTCGACAGCTTCGGAGCAAGCTCTTCCGAGGATGATGTCGTCCGCATCAAGATCGTGGACATCCTCTGGTCCGATGGCGTCAACCATTTCCATGATGACACGGTTCAGGGTCTTCCGCTCGTTGGCGGTGTCATCGACTTCTAGCTCATTCCGCTCCTTTCCCGCCTCTCAAACCCCCAAAGCCAATGGCTGCGGGGGTTTTTCTTTTGACTAATGCTCGTAATCACGTCAGAATAAAAATAGAGTCTAACTCTTAACCCTACCTACTATTTCCCTACCTACTCATATGAAACATTTACTTTCACTTTTCATCCTTAGTTTATTAATCCCGGTTCTCCCCGCCCAAGCCGGCGGCTGCTATGTGGATCCGGTTTATAATCTCGAAGGCGTCGCCATAATCGACTCCCCGGCTTTTGTCAGATCCGGCGCCTGTACCAACAACACCGAAATCCTGGGCACAGTTAACGCTGGTGAGCGTTTAGAAATCTTATTAGAGCAAGATGAATGGTATTTACTCCGCTTAGCCGATGGCACCAAAGGCTGGGTTTGGATGGGGCTCTTGCACGCCGAAGGTGTGCAAAACCGCGTCCGCGCCGAATACACTGACGAAATCCGCCAAGTCACTCAAGACCAAGCTCCAACCCAAGTTGTCACGGTTTTGGAAACCCCGGAACCAGAGCCCGCGCTTTATGAAGAAGTGATGCCTATTAGCCAGCCCATTCAAAATCAAGAACAGAACCAAGCCCAGACGCAAACGCAAACCCGGCTGCGCGACCGCGTGCGCGGCTGGATCTTGCTCCAAGTGGAAGAACACGGCGAGGCCTGGTACGTGGATCCGGTTTCGGACAAACGCTATTACATGAAAGATGGTCCCACGGCTTATGAAATGATGCGCAAGTTCGGGCTGGGCGTTTCCGAAACCGATTACGCGAAAATGGCGGCCGGCGATTACGCCATGAAAAATCGCTTGCGCGGCCGCATCATCTTGCGCGTCCAAGAGCATGGCGAGGCTTATTACATTCACCCCAAAGATTTGAGCTTAAATTATCTACAAAACGGAGCCGAAGCCTACCGCATCATGCGCGAATTGTCGCTGGGCATCACCAACGCTGATTTATCCGGCGTCCCCTCCTCCGAATTCGTGCCGCTTGAATCATCCCCAACCTCTAGCTCCTCTAGCTCCTCCTCAACTTCCTCCCTCTCCGCCTTCTCCATCTTTCAAAAAGGCGACTTGCCTTCAAACATGGATTTAGTGGCCGCCAATGAATATTGGTTGGATCAAGTTAACGAACTGCGCGCGGCCAAAGGCTTGCGCCAACTCGTGCTGGATGCTCGCTGGGTGGACACGGCCACAGAATGGGCCGGGTACATGGGCGAGAATGATTTATTGACTCACACGCGCGCGGACGGCAAGAGCATGCACCAATGGATTGATACCAAAGGCCTGGATTTCACCAAACGCTACTCCGCGGACGGCTGGGTCACGAATTATTTTACGGAAAACATTTCCTGGAGTTATGCGGACAACTCGCAAGCCGGGCTCGAAGGCGCGCTGGATGATGCCTTGGGCTTCTTCATTTCCGAAACCCCGGACGGCGCGCATTACCGCACGGTCTATCATGAAGATTGGAACAGCGTGGGTGTGGGCTTCTACTTCCGGGAGATTTCCGAGAACCGGTACAAAGTGTACATGGCTTTCCACTACGGGAGTTTGGAGCTATAAGAAACAGAATAAGCGATCCCGCTGTTGGCGGGATCGCTTTTGTATTCATTCCGCCCTTCTAAATAGACCCCCTCCCAACCTCCCCCTTGGTAAGGGGGAGGAGAACGCGTTTATTCCCCCTCCTTACCAAGGAGGGGGCCAGGGGGAGGTCTAAATATATAAACAACGAACGTGAGGGGCGAAGCGCCCCAGGTACAATCGTTTGACCGGCTTTATTATTTGTCATAAAGTCCACGCATCGATCTTTTCACTCACGCTTGGAGGAAGCGATGGAAACTGAAGCAACCAAACAAGAAGAGGCCAAACGCCCGCCCGATCTAGCCCTCAGCTACGCCGAGTACCACCAGCTGGTGTTGTCCTTGGCCCGCAAAATCGAGGCCACGGGCTGGGTGCCCAACCAGATCATCGGCATCATCCGCGGCGCGGCCCTGGCCGCCAACATCTTGTCCGAATACTGGAGCACGCCTTGCGCCTACTTGGCCGTCCAAACCTACGGCCAGGACAAAAAGCGCCTGGACAGCGGCGACATCTACTTCAACCGGCAGATCATCAACAACTCTTCCGGCTTTGGCCAGCAAGCGCTCCTGATCGACGACCTCTCGGACACGGGTTTCACTCTGCAAACCTCCTACGAGTGGCTGCTGCATGACTGGAATCACGTGTTCAAGCGTCTGCGCTGCGCCATGGTCTTCTTCAAGAAGGATTCAACCTTCATTCCGGACTTCTACGCCCGGCTGGTCGAACCCGACCAGGCCGGCCAGTTCCCCTGGATCAAGCAGCCCTGGGAAGTCGGCTTCCATGCCAAGGAAGATCCCAACAACTTCGCCAAGTAACCTTTCTCTCCAACTAAAAACCCTCGAGCGTCTGCCCGAGGGTTCTTTTATTTTCTTAGTCGTTCAACAAGTAGGTCAAACTGACATTCAAGATAATTTCATTGCTGCCCGGCTGAATCGTGGGACCGCCTCCGCCGCCCATGCCTTCGGACATATAGCTGCTGTATGCCGGATAATAACCCGCATCCGGCGCGTACTCGTAATAACCCACCACTTCGCCTAAATCCAAATCAAGCCGGCGAGCGATCTCCAACGCGCGCGCCTGAGCCGCGGCCATGGCTTTGGCTCGGGCTTCGGCTTTGAGATTTTCCGGATCATCAATCACGAAATTCGGACCGGAAATATTCGTGGCCCCGTTTTGGCCCGCCACTTCAATCACGGACGAAGTTTGGCTGATGTCGCGGACTTTCACGGTCACATCCTGAGACACGATCCAATCCGAAGGTTCGCTCTTCTGCGTGTCCGGATTCCACCAGTAATCTTGATACGCGTTGTAATTGGCGGTTCGCAGATCATCCTCGGCAATGCCCAAGGCCTTAACTTTCTCCAACAAGGCGTTCATGGCTTGGGTATTGGCGGCTTGCGCTTCGGTCACTGATTTGGCTCGGCTCAAAATTCCGAAAGAAATGCTGGCAATATCCGGCTTACCCGAAACTTTGCCTTGGCCTTCGATGGTAATGAGATGCTCCATGGGCGCGGGCTTACTGACGGCCTGAAGCGCGGTGTAGGTTTTCACGCCTAAAAACACGGCGCCCGCGGCTAAAAGAATCAACAGAACAACGGCAAAGGGGAGATTCTCCCTAAATTTCGGCCACATATAAGTTTAAATAAAATGGTTTAATAATCTCAGTATAATATTTTGTCATTCCAAGCGCCAGCCAAGGATCTTCACCCTTGTCATCCTGAACCTATTTACTGTGTCATCCCGAGCGCTAGCGAGGGATCTCTCGTCGCTAGTACTTGAGATTCCTCGTCGCCCTGGCGATCCGGCTCCTCGGAATGACACAAGCAAGTATATTTTATTAAATTCGACGACTCTGCACGTTTCTTTTTCTTTCAGCTAGAGACAGATAAACACGCGACCCCAAAAGCGACAAGACAAAATACAAATAAGTTTTGAGGTTTGAAGGATTGAACCGAATTGATTTACCAAAACTCCGCCAGGCTTTCATCCGCTCGCCCGCAATCATGTACCGTGTGCCATCGTAGCGCAACTTGTTGCTGTACACCTTTGGTCTCTGACGATACAGATGCAGATACTTTTGCTTGATATAATCCAAGTCTTTTGTCTTCTGTTCGATATCAAGCTTGCTGATATTGCCCGCGTGCTGATGATATTTAATCAGTGGCTCCCCGTCTGCTAACGCGAACTTATACTTTTGACCCAACCGAATCCGCATTTCCCAGTCCTGCGCGCTTTTCAGGTTCTCATCAAATCCTTCAGATAAAACTTTCCGCCGATACATCGTTGAACTGCCACTCCCCATATAATCCGTCTCCAAAATCTCATTAGCCACATCCGGATAATCCGGAATCCGGTGCTTACTCTCAACTCCTTGTTCATCAACCAAAATCGCATTACATCCCACAAAACCAACTTCCGGATCTTCAAAGAGTTTCAATTGTCTCTCCAGCTTCTCCGGCCGCCATTCATCATCCGCATCCAAAACCGCAATAAATTCCCCAGTCGCCTTTTCCAATCCCAAATTCTTCGGCCGCGCCGCTCCTCCAAAATTACTCTCAAGCCGATAATACTGAATCCGACGATCATAATCCGCAAAAACCCGAGCCACCTCCCCAGTCTTATCAGTTGATCCATCATCAACAATAATAACCTCAAAATCCTGATGAGTTTGCGCCAACACGCTTTTAACGGCCCGCGGCAGCAAATGCGCGGAATTATATGTTGGGATGATGACTGAGATTTTCATGATATACTGAGTTTTACGACCTATGAATACTACTATCAAACACAAAATTTACAAACTACTAAAATGGTCAGAAAAATACACTGGCACTGATATGGTTTATTTGGCCAAGGGTGGGTTTTGGTCGGCTTTGGGACAAGTCTCAATGGCATTCGCCTCGCTCATCATCGCGGTCGCCTTTGCCAACTTGTTCCCTGAAGAAAACTTCGGTAATTATCAATATGTCCTTTCTGTCACTAGCATCCTGGCCATCTCCACATTGGGTGGAATAAATACGGCTCTAGTCGGCGCAGTAGCATGCGGGTTTGAAAAAACCATTTTTCCCGCCTTAAAAACTAAATTAAAATGGAGCACAATCGGCATCACAATTGGCTTATTAATTGCTGGATACTACTTTTATTCTAATAATTTTACATTAGGCTTTGCCTTCCTACTCGCAGCAACAATAATACCACTGCGTGACACACTACAAATCTATCTTTCGTTCTGGCACGGTAAGAAAAAATTCGACACTTACAACAAAAACTTAATCGCTGAACAAGCAATAACCGCAGTTTGTTTAACGACCGCTGTCTTTTTCTCGGATAATCTTTTTATCATCTTAGGCGCGGCTTTCCTGCCGGCCACATTCTTCAGACTAATTTCATTTACCCGAACAGCTAACCAGATAAACAAACAGTCGACAACGGATCAAAACTCAATCAATTATGGCAAACACCTAAGCTTGATGGGGGCGATCGGCACACTGGCTGGACAAATCGATAAAATCTTAGTCTTTCATTTTTTAGGCGCCGTGCCATTGGCCATCTACGCATTTGCTACGATTCCGGCAACAAAAGTCAAAGATATTTTTAAAATCGTTGGACAACTAGCCCTGCCCCGTTTTAGCGAACGGACAATGGAACATATCAGAAAAGAAATGTGGAAAAAACTGTTAAAAATAGAAATTGTGGCTATTGGTGCTGTGACTCTGTATATTCTTATCGCGCCAATAGTTTTTGAATATCTATTTCCCAAATATATCGATTCAGTGATCTATTCCCAAATTTTCATCATAGCAGCGCTGTTTACATTCCCGTCCCACATCCTTCATATCGCGCTTATTGCAAAAATGGAAAAGAAAAAACTCTATCTTTATAGAGTTGGGGTTCCGGCAGGAAACATTATATTGATTGCAGTTTTATTGCCATCCTATGGCCTATGGGGAGCCGTTGCGGCCTACATGATAACGAAATTTCTGGAACTTTCGATGCTTCTTTTCCTGTTTTACCGAAAAGATCATCATTTGAGCTTGGCATAAACCGTAACCCGACTAGTCATATTCAACAAAGATAACACGAAAACAAATGGTCTGATCAATAAAATTCTTAACATTC
>JAHJAM010000061.1 GCA_018814025.1 Patescibacteria group bacterium
CGGCGCCCGGCCAGCCGGCGGTCGCGCCGGACGCCGCGGCGCAACCCGACGCCGCGCCGCTCGACGCCACCTCACGACCCGAGGCGCGCATGGTGCTCAACGAGCTGCGGCAGAACGGTATCGTCGTGGACTTCGGCTACGAGCTGCGGGACCACCGCGGTCCGAGCCATCAGCCGGTCTTCGTGGTCGTGGCCTGGGCCACCACCCGCGACGGGTCACGGCTCGAGGGCGAGCCGGCCGAGGCGCCATCGAAGAAGGCGGCCCAGCGCGACGCGGCCGAGCGCTTGCTCGACCGGCTCTCCGAGCACGGGCTGCTCGGCCGCCCATGTGTCGTGAGGTAGGTGCTGCTGTTGGCGTTCATCGCTGCACCTCCCTACGCGACCGCCGTTGGCTGCCACCCGGGGGTGGCGGGCAACGTTGTCCGCCACCGCGGTGCCCGTGGCGCAGCCCGCGGCGTTGCGAGTCGCCGAGCCACCGATCTGCAGCGCCCTAGATCTCATGCTCTGCCGCCGCACGGTAGAAGGAGAGACCCGTACGCGGGATCCCAGGCTTGTCGTTCACCAGCACCCCGAAGCGCTTGGCGAGATCGGAGAAGGTGGCTTCATCGTCGCAACGCCCCAGGACGGCAAGCACCGCCAGGAAGTCCTCCGACCGCGGCGGATGCACGTACTTCACCAGGCTCATCAGAAGGCCCATGAGGCGGGCCGCCTTCGGGCCCACATGATCCCCGAGCAGCACGCGGGCGTCAGGTACCAACTGCTCGACGGATGCGTCGAAGCTGCGAACGTCACCGGGGCCGGGCGGCGGCACGCCTTCGAGTCCTGCGCTGGCCGCGAGTGCTCTCGTGAGATCGTCGAGGCGCTGGCCAGTCGCCAGCGCCAGCCACATCTGGTCCAGCCGCGCGCCGAGTCCCTCGACAGCCCGTGCGAGGCCATAGACCGCATTCAGATACGTGCGCCGCAGGTCGTCGAGCGCGTCGGCCTTCTTGCGCGTCGCCACGAACGCTTGCTCGACGCGAGCTTGCGCGTCCGAGAGTCGCTTGGCCAGCTCGCGCATCTCGGTGAGGCTCGCGGCGAGCGACTCGGCAGCGTCGCGGCAGCTTGGAGAGCCTCGTAGGCCTGGCGCCGGGGGCCTGCTGTCCGCCGGCACCCAACCGTCGGCCGGAACCCCACATAGCTCCTCGAGCGCCGCCCGGTGTTCCGCCGCCGGGCGGGTCTTGCCCCCAACCCACTGGGTCACGGCGGCGCGAGTCACATGGAGGCTGGTGGCGATCTTCGCCTGGGTGTGTCCTCGTTGTCGCAGCCATCGCTGAAGGCGACTGCGACTTGTGGTCTGGAGGCCTCTCTTCATCCCTTGCTTGTTAAGCATGATCCACATACCATCCACGGTCAAGCAAGCTGGCGCATGCCACGTGCAATTACGCCAGGTTGGTGCACAAGATGGTTGGTCGCATAAGCCACGACGTTGCTTGCCTCTTCGTGCGGGGCCTGGCACCAGGAATATGCTGTAATTACGGCATCATAGCCGCAGAAAGCGGCGGTCGCATGAGCCGACCACCATCGCAGTGCTTACGGGGACGACAGCGCATGTGCTTCCGTGCCGTCCGATACAACAGTGCGTCACGACAGGAGTTTCTGTGGGAGCGACCTTCGGGCGGCTCCGCCGACTGTTCACTTACTACAGGACGAGAATCGTCAATGATCTCATCGGCAGTACAGCCAGGTGCCGGGCGACCAAGGGGTCGCTTCCTACACGCTTACCATGACAGTGGGCCGGAGCCGCTCACCTGCTCGGTCCCCCGCAGCCGGTTGCCGGTCGACGCCTTCGTGCTCGGGACGCCGCCGCGAGCCCGGCAGCGACCACCCACCAAGCCGTGCTATCCCGGCCAGAGGGCCGCCACCGACACGTGGCCGGGGACGTGTTGGCGCCCACGCTGTTTGACAGTGGCTTGCTCACGGTCGCTGGCAGTGCGCCTGCGCGCGGATGCTGAAAGGCCGCGACGACGATGCGCTGCGTTACCGATCGGCTCCGGCGGCGGCACCAGAGAATCAATCGGGTTGGTGCCCGAGGAATGTAGCGACCTGCTCTTCGGTGTGCTCCACGTAGATGGCGACGGCGTCCTGGAGCTTCTCGATGAGCAGGGTGATTTGGTCGGCCTGGGCGATCGCGGAGCCGCGGGTGAGCGGGGGGTTGTTGCTCAGCTCGGGATGAGCGGCGAGCAGGACGACGGTCGTGACGCCGAGGCTCTCGGCGAGCAGGTAGAGCACGGCCAGCTCGGGGGCAAGAGCGAGCAGCGGCGGTGACAGGATGCTCATGGGCTCACCGGGGGGAGCCGAGATCGCGACGGAGGATCTGACGGATGGTGGCTGGGTCGTCGCGCTCGAAGTCGTCGGCGGTGAGCCGCGGCGGTCTGGGGCTGTCGCGGGTGCGGGGGCGGGTGCGGAGTAGTCTTGGCTTCCTGGAAGACTTCAGGAAGAGGTGGCTTCCCCGCCGCCCGAACCGTTCCGTCGGGCCGGCGTATGCAGCTCGTACTCCCGCTCGATGATGGCGGTCATCTCGGGGCCCTTCAGGTAGGGCGCGATCCAACGGAGGCGCTGGTCCTCCCACGACGGGTTGGCCCGCCGCCAGTGCCCCCGCACCCAGAACCGCTTGCCGATGGTGTAGCCGGACGTCCGTTTCCGATCTTCGGTCGCGGCAGAGGCGCCGATGCGGATCTTGCCGGGCAGGTAGAAGACCGTCTCGCCGGACAGGTTGCGACCTCGGGTGAGACGGTTCGGGGCCGGTGGTGTGCGAACCTCGGAACGGAAGTCGCTGCACGTCGTGTAGAGGATGGCATTGATGACGAGGTGCACGAGGGCTCGGAGCTCCGGGCTCCGGAAGAACGGATCGGTCGAACCGTCCGGATGGCTGTCGAGGATCTCGTCGATGTTCCGCTTGTCGTCCGTGACGATGTCGCGTGAGATGAAGTAGGGCCACTCGTCGTTGAACGCGTCGGCCATGATGACGAGCCGCAGGCCCTCCTCCCGCTTGTCCTTCGGGAGCGGCGATGCGTAGGCCGTGAGCATCTGGAAGGGCGGCTCTTCAGGCCGCCGGCCGCGCTCGGCATCCACCAGGGCCTGCACGTGGCCCAGCGTGGCGGCATCATCGAAGAGAAAGGCGCAGCATGGGAACGGCAGCTGCAGTGCGTCACCCGAGACGTCGAGGGTGGTCTGAGCGAGGAGCTCGGCCAGGGCAACGTCGACCCAGAAGACCTTGCGTCCGCCGAGCACGTGGTTCGCTGCACACGCGATGTGGGTCGCGAGAAGCTCCACTTCGGTCATCCCGTCTTCGTGACTCCAGTCGTAGTACTGGCGCACGAACCCGTAACGGCCATGAAGTACCTCGTCTACCTCCGGCACCGCCGTGAACGCATCGTCGCTCGCGAGATCGACCGGCTCGCCAGGCGGGCGCCTCAGCTTGGCTACGAGCGCATCGACCGCCTTGGCCATGGGACGGGCGACGATGAGCATGGTCTCGTGCCCCATCCGCCGCGGATGGTCGAGGGCAGCAAGCCGTTGCTTGCGCCGCCGGTCGGCCTTCGTGCTCTGCTTCCGACGCCCACGAGCCATGGCGCCAGCGTTCCATGGTTCCCGGTGGCGGGGCCAGTTCGGGCTACGGCACGGATGCCACCGGCAAGCGCACACCGCGGCAGCGTCCTGCCCTGAGATCGGATGCCCCCAAGAAGAAACGAACGAGGGCAGTTAGCTGCCACCCGGGGGTGGCGGGCAACGTTGTCCGCCACCCCCC
>JAHJAM010000056.1 GCA_018814025.1 Patescibacteria group bacterium
GGCTTGGTAAAAAGATTAATGAAGTAGCAGAGAAGGAATTTTCTGATGAAGGGCTCATAAAAGAGAGACTCATGGAATTACAGCTAAAATTTGAGTTAGACAAGATCAGCGAAAAAGAATATAACAAACAGGAAGCGGAACTTTTGGCGCGATTAGACGCTATTAGAAAGGCAAAAGAAGAGGAGGTGTAGAAATGACTAATATAGAAGCAGCAAAAAAAGCAGTTGCGGAATTTTTAAAGGAAACTCTCAATGTCAAGGATGTAAAGGATGTAAAGGTAATTAAGGCCGCAAAGGTCGGAGATGGCTGGGAGAGCGAAGCTGAGGTTTACGAAGAGAGTTCATTTATAAAAGCTCTCGGACTTCCTACTCGGGTTCAGGATAGGAATATCTATGCGGTTAAATTGAACGGCGCTTTAGAAGTCGAATCATATGAACGTGCGGACGCCAGGCAAGGTTAACCGGATAATTTATCAAAAGTGAGTGTGAGTATGAATGTTACGGAAGAATCTCTCATCTACTTATATTGCGTTACCAAGGCAAAGCCGGATTGCAGTGATTTTGAAGAAACAGGGATCAAAATTTATCCGATATATTTTCAGGGCACATATGCAATTTTGAGCCGGGTTTCGCCGGAAGAATTTAGCGAAGAGAATCTAAAGAAGAATTTGGCTAATATGGAATGGGTGGAAAAGAATGTTCGGCAGCATGAAAAAGTAATCGAAGAGATCATGAAAGATATAACCGTGATTCCTTTTAAATTTGGAACTATTTTTAAAACAGAAGATGGTGTAGAAAATTTACTTAAAGAAAATAATTTAAAGTTCAAGAACGTGATTGCAGATTTGGAGGGCAAAGAAGAGTGGGGGCTTAAGGTGTATTGTGATAGCGAAAAGTTAAACGATAGCCTTAAAAAAGAAGATGAAAGAGTCGAGGGTATAGAGAAAGAAATAACATCCAGCGGTAAAGGCAAAGCATATTTTCTGAAGAAGAAAAAAAACGAACTTATAAAAAACGTTAGGAATGAGAAAATTTCTGAATATACGCAGGACAGTTTTGAGAGGATAAAGAGGGCATGCTTAGAGGCAAAGATTAACAAGATACTGCCTAAAGAGGTAACGGAGAAAAAAGAGGACATGGTCTTAAATGCCGCATTTTTGATAAATGAGAAACGGATAAAAGAATTTAAAAATATCTTAGCATACCTTAAGACAAAATATACAAATAAAGGGCTAGTTTTTGACTGCACTGGCCCCTGGCCGCCTTATAATTTCTGTAATCTTTCAGAAAAGGGAAAAGTGTAAAATGAATGAAGTTACGAAATCTAAAGATGTCGCTTTAGTTGAGGTATTAGATAAAGTTTTAGATAAAGGTGCTGTAGTAGCTGGCGATATTGTAATTTCTGTCGGTGATATAGACCTTGTATATATTGGGTTAAGGGTGATGGTCAGTTCAATAGAGACTATGGAGCGCTTAAGAGGCGCGCCAATGTCAGGTGGAACAGAGGAACCAACTTAAGATGGATAAGCCATCCGTAGCAATAACTATTAAAGATCCGGAAGAAGGAAAATTTTCTAATGCCGAGAGAATTAATATCGACCCTAAAAATGTCGAAAAAGGTTTGGCAAAATTAGTCCTTACCATCGTAGAATTACTTCGGCAATTAATGGAAAAACAGGCAGCGAGGAGAGTAGAAGGAGGTTCGCTTACCGATGAGGAGATAGAAAAAGTAGGCGAGGCTTTGATAAATATAGAAGAGAAGATGAAGGAGTTAAAAGAAATATTCGGCCTTAAAGACGAGGAGTTAAACATAAACTTGGGTCCTTTAGGAGACTTGTTATAGGAGGAGAAGATGCAAAAAGAAGAAGCAAAAATTAATTGCACGATATTCCAAAAACAAGAGCCGGTAATAAAGGATATTACCGATAAGATTAATAAAGCCAAGAATGTTCAAGGGAAGGCAAGGTTTGCCGAAGAACTGCAGAAAGAAGTAAATGTGCTTCTTTCTTGTTCGGACCATGATACCAAAAAAGTAGATTGTATGAATTGTCATACAATAGCGAAGTTGCGCGTAAAAACCGCAGATTTAATCATAAAAGCAAAAAAGTTAACCTAACCAGAGGGAGGTATTTTATGGCAGAGCAAATGACACATTCTATTAACGCTACTAATCTCGCGGATATCTTAGAGCGAGTATTGGACAAAGGTATAGTGATTGCTGGAGATATTAAAATTCAACTTGCTGATATAGACCTTCTTAATATTAAGATAAGACTCTTAGTCGCCTCTGTAGATAAAGCAATGGAGATGGGTATAAATTGGTGGCAGCAGGATTCTTATTTATCAACGAAAGCAAAAGAAAAAGAGACTCAAACACTCGAAAAAAGGGTTGAGCGCTTGGAAAAGAGATCGAAAGCTTAATGCTTGGTTATATGAAGACACTTATCTATGTTCCTATCATTCACACTAGCGCTGACCTTGGCTCTTTGGCAAAAGATATAACAAAGCGCGGCATAGCCGATTTAGGAGAGGAATTCTGGGAAGAACATAAAAAGACAGTGAATGGATTTTGGGATGTGCTATCGCATTATTTTGATTCTCAAGAGGTATCCGGGGCAAAAATATACCAGGACGGTATGGTAGCGGAAGGAGAGGTAGGAGAAAAAATAGTTGAGGAAGGCGTAAAACAGGGGAGTAAAAATTACGAATTGGTTTCAAAGCTCATTAGTCGGGGCGCTATTTTAGTCAAAACAGAGGATTTTAATCTTGTTAAGGGTGAACTTGATAGGCTTCGCAGGATAACCCAGTCTAAGAATTTAACGGGAAAATTACTCAGTTTTATAAAATATAAGTTGACCAAAGACAGACTCTTAAACAAAAGAGATAAGTTTATCGCTAAAAGAATAGACGAAACCTTACGCCATAGCGAAACAGGAATCCTTTTTATCGGTGCTTATCACAATATAAAAAATAAACTTCCTCACGGTTTTTTTATTAGGGAAATAAAGGATATACAAAAGGTAAGAGAATATCATAGGCTACTTCCGTTTTATAATAAGAATAAAGAACATTTTGCTGAATTAAGCAGGTATCTTGTTTCACCCATAAGATAGAGAGGAACTTTATAAGGTATGGACGAGATACCGATTGATTCAATAGAAA
>JAHJAM010000032.1 GCA_018814025.1 Patescibacteria group bacterium
AATTTACCCCATAGAAGTTAAATCCGGCGCAGGAGGAAGTTTAAAAAGTCTTCATCTCATGCTTGAAAACTATTCAAACTGCCCTGAAGGACTCGTCTTTTACCATGGTATGTATAAGACTTTATCCGATCAGAAACTTGTATTTCTTCCTTTATATTCCGTTGCCGGCATTGGTAATAATGCATAGGGGGTCCCCAGAATTTACAGAATTGGTGTTCCCAGAATTGCTTTTAAAACCACTTGACATTTTTTATAATGGTCACTATTATGGTCATTAATAATGACACTCCATAAAGAGGTATTCATGCAGATTGACAATTACATCCCCATTACAAAGGCTAAAACCAGGCTGCTGGACATAATACGAATGATTAATGACAGGGAGGACACGATAGCCATTACCAAAAACGGCATTCCCAAGGCTGTCATCATGTCCATGGATCAGTACGAGGCAATGCGCGAGACCATGGCAATCCTGGGGGATGTAGAGATGATGAAACAGATACGACGTTCCAGAAATGAGGTAAAGGAGAACAGGCCACTGGTTGACCTGGAGAATCTTCTTTGATGTATCGGGTTAAACTGACACCCACGGCTGCAGAAATGTTCAACCGCCTGCACCCGAGAATCAAAAAACAGCTCAAATCAATACTCAAAGAGCTATACGTCACCCCGTATCTGGGGAAAGCATTGCAGGATGAACTGATAGACTTTAGATCTTTAAAAATGAAACGATACCGGGCAATATATAAAATTGACGATCACAACAAAACCATCATTGTCTATGCCATTGGTCTTCGCATGGATATCTATGAGATCATCACAGAATTGATCCGTTAGGTAAAAAAGTATATGCACATCACCTCTTATCTTTCAGACAACCTCAGCGTCTGTCTGAAAGGTAATGCCAATATCATCCACAGAGCGGTTTAAAGGGGTTTGACCCCATGCTTTCACCATTCACCTTCTTTTTCATTCACCATTCACCATTCACCATTCTTAAACACCCCTTTTTGGCATCAAAAAGTGCACTCTAAGACCTTTTTAGCCCCTGCTTCAGGCAATATCTTCTGTAAAAACAAAAGCTTATCGGGGTCAGACCCCGCTAATTCCCTATCTTATGGTTGACAATAGTATGCGTTCGTATTACATTGGCATTATGAAACTACCGGACTTTGAATGGGATGACTTCAAGAATGAACAAAACATGGGAAAGCACGGAGTTTCTTTCTATGAAGCTCAATACGCATTTGCCGACTCTGAACGTGTTATCATTGAGGACTTGGATCACGGCGGGGGTGAAGATCGTTTTTTCTGCTTTGGAAAGGTTAAGGGCGGCGTCATGACGGTCCGCTTTACCAATAGAGAAGGCATAATCCGGATCATTGGAGCAGGTTATTGGAGAAAGGGGAAGAAGATTTATGAAAAAGAAAATCACATATACGGATGAACCTATGAAAACAGGAAAGATCGTGAAAGACTTCCTGCCTGGACCGGAAGGTTTATCATTCCGAAAGGAACGGGTCTTGACCTTGCGCCTCGATGAACCAACCATTGCTGAACTCAAAGAAGTTGCGGATAATAAAGGCATGGGTATGTCCACACTCGTCAGAATGTGGGTGAAGGAGAGGCTTGCCGGTAACGCCTCAATGTAGAATTACAAGGAAAATAGGGACATGCTGAGGTCGGCAGATATCGACGGGGTCCATGGCGGTGGCTCCTCAAACTTAAACACTTCAGATCAAGGTGCAAGTGTGTAAGTATGTTCTCTCGTCTCTCAAAATTATCCGTGTAATCTGTGCCTGCCCCGACCCTCTTTCAATTTTCTAAATTCCTTAATAAGGAAAACCTGACCCCGTCATTTCGTCCTTTCTCATTCACCATTCACCATTCACCATTAAAGACACCATTCACCATTCTTAAACACCCCTTTTTGGCATCAAAAAGTGCACTCTAAGACCTTTTTAGCCCCCTGATTCAAGCAATATCTTTTGTAAAAACAAAAACTTATCGGGGTCAGACCCCGCTAGCAGACCCCGCTAGACAGCCCCGCTAGATTTCACTACAATTTAAGAAAAATATTTTCAATTCCTAATATTTCTGCTGCACGATGCATAATTGCATCACAAGTGACTAATTTAGCGTTATATCCCAAACTACAGGCAATGTGTAAAGAGTCAAGAGTCCTAAGAGCTGTTTGCCTACTCGACAACCACTTTTCTGCCTGGCTAAAATGTGTTGGCATTATCTGACGACTCACAAAAAGCCCGGAAGAAATATCTTTGATGAAAGTGACTTGCACTAAATTTGCTTGGGCCTCATTGATTTCTTTTGTCCTCTCCCAACGAGCAACAGCAGAAGAAAATTCAACTTTTGTAAGATCACTGATCAATACCGGTGGCCGTAAAGATATTAACAAGTCCTGAACCTGTTGACTCATGCTTTCTTCCCTGTAATATGGAAGTAATGCACTGGTGTCAATATAATAAAATTTATCCTCGTTCATCACGCATCTCACGAATCAAATTAGAACTAGAAATCTTGCTTTTTGGTAATTTAGCCCTGAAATCACCTCGGTCAGGGAATTGGGGGGGTGTTATCTCTTCCTGGTGAATTCCGGACAACTTAGCAACAGGTTTATTTCGGCGAGTAATAACAAACTCTTCGCCTGTTGCTACAGCGTCAAGTATCCGGCCAATATGCTGTCGTGTCTCTCGAACATTTACTTTCTGCATAATATTTTACCTCTCATTACGTTTTCAAATACTTGTTATATACGTTAGTGTACATGTCCTTGGTGTACATGTCAAGAATTTCGGCAAAATACATGCTTAGGATTCTGTTTAGCAGAATTCAAAGTAAACCATTATTCGCCTGACCCCGTCCTTTCATTCACCATTCACCATTCA
>JAHJAM010000053.1 GCA_018814025.1 Patescibacteria group bacterium
CATTCACCGCGCCATGCAAGAAGGCATGAGCATTGAGCAGATTCATGAACTTTCTCACATTGATCCTTGGTTTTTGGCTAAATTAAAAAATATTGTGGATGTGGAAAAAAGGATACAGAAAGTTTGTCATTCCCGCGAAGATTGTCATTCTGAACGAAGTGAAGAATCCCCTTGTTTTTCAAGGGATCCTTCGGCTACGCCTCAGGATGACTACCATTTAAATCAGTTCGTAAACAACCTCGAAAGCAAGAATTCAAATAAAATCGAGATAATCAAAGAAGCCAAGCTGCTCGGTTTTTCTGATCTCCAAATTGCCAAGCTTACCAATGTTACTGAAAAAGAAGTACGCAAGTTTCGCACTAAACACGGTATCTTGCCTATCACCAAACAAATCGACACCTTGGCGGCTGAGTTTCCTGCTAAGACAAATTATTTATATAACACCTACAATGCTTGTGAAAATGATGTGCAACCAGGCACCAAGAGATCAGTTATGGTTTTAGGTTCTGGTTCCTATCGTATTGGCAGCTCAGTTGAATTTGACTGGTGTTGCGTTAATACCGTGCAGGCTTTGCGCAGACTTGGGTTTTCCACGATTATGGTAAATTGCAATCCTGAAACTGTTTCTACAGATTTTGATGAATGTGATCGCCTTTATTTTGAAGAAATAACTTTAGAACGTGTTTTAGATATCTATGAACGCGAGCAACCCATGGGAATCATCTTAGCTGTGGGCGGCCAAACTGCTAACAACCTGGCTATTAAGCTGGCAGAAAATGGCGTAAATATTTTAGGAACCCAAGCTAGCTCCATTGATCAAGCTGAAGACCGCCACAAATTTTCTAAACTTTTAGATGACCTAAAAATTTCCCAACCTCAATGGCGCGAACTTAAAACAATTAAAGAAGCTTTGGAATTTGCAGATAAAGTTGGTTATCCTGTTTTGGTGCGTCCATCCTATGTGCTGTCTGGCGCTGCTATGGCCACAGCCATGAACGATGAACAACTAACCAAGTTTTTAGAAAAAGCAGCTGATGTTTCCCCAGAACATCCAGTAGTAATTAGTAAATTTATTTTAGATGCCAAAGAAATTGAATTAGATGGAGTTGCCAAGCAAGGAAATCTTGCTGCTTATGTTATTTCTGAACATGTTGAAAATGCTGGTGTACACTCTGGTGATGCCACCATGGTTGTACCACCTCAACGCACTTACTTAGAAACCATTAGGCAGGTTAAAAAAATTGCTTCTCGCGTAGCTCAAGCACTTCAAATCAATGGCCCTTTTAATATTCAATTTCTGGCCAAAGATAATGATGTCAGCGTAATTGAGTGTAACTTGCGTTCTTCTCGCAGCTTTCCTTTTGTATCTAAAGTTTGTGGAACAAATTTAATTGATATAGCTGCCAAAGTTATGTTGGACTGGCCTATCCCAGAAATAACCCTTAAACCTTTTAATATGGAATATGTTGGAGTAAAGGCACCTCAATTTTCTTTTACCAGGCTTAAAGGTGCTGACCCCACTTTATCTGTAGAAATGGCTTCCACTGGTGAAGTTGGCTGCATTGGCGAAGATTTTGAAGAAGCATTTTTAAAGGCTATGCTGTCAGTTGGCTTTAAACTGCCTATTAAAAGTGTATTAATATCTGCAGGACCAACTAAGAGCAAAGCTAAATTCTTACCTGCAGCACGTATGTTGAATGAAAATAAAATCACGATCTATGCTACTGAAGGAACTGCTAAATTCCTTAATGAAAATGGAATAGCTACTCAAACAGTGAACTGGCCTCTAGAAGAAACAAATGATAGTGCAGATAAATTAATTATGGATGGTAAAGTTGATCTAGTAATTAACATTCCTAAAAACTTTCAAGCTCAAGAACTAACCAATGGCTACCGCATCCGCCGCGCCGCAGCTGACTTTGGCGTTCCTTTAATCACCAACCTGCAACTAGCCAAACGCTTTGTTCAATCAATTGCCAAAAAAGATATTGAGGAACTGCTCTGCAAACCCTGGTCTGAATATACTTTTTAAAAGAGTTCAATCTATCAAAGAATGGAGTACAGGGGCTAAATATAGGGGCAGTGTTTGTACTGATACCCCTTCTGTTGATTTAAGCATAGTTGGCTTAGCAAGATTAAATAGAAAAGCCTTGTCTGTTTGATATGTTTTTTTATAATCC
>JAHJAM010000004.1 GCA_018814025.1 Patescibacteria group bacterium
CACTTCAGTTTTAACAAAAGGGTTGAAGATATTTTCCAGCCAATAATTAGTCACCACCAAAATATCCGCATTCAGGCTCGCGCCCAAAGCCTCGCCCTTTTCAATCAAGCCCACTGAATTCTGCGGGAAGAATTTCTGAATCGCTCGAGCCAGCAGGCGGTTGCCAAAGCCTTGATGCCACAAATCTTTTTTATGGCAGCGCGGACACTGCAGGGGAATGGTTTCAGTTTTCTCGCACCGATGGCATTTAATCGTATGTTCATAAACTAAGTGCCGGCCCTGGCAAGTCTGGCAGGGAAAAGTGTACGCGCAATCATTGCATTTCAGCTGCCGAGCCACGCCTTTGCGATTATAAACGCACACTACTTTTTGATTATTCAGCACCGCCTCCTCGATCATCTTAATGGTGGTTGAGCCCAAAGCCGGGTGCGGGGCCGTAGTTTTCTCTTTTTGCTTTTCAATCATGAAGACTGATGTCGAATTTGGCTTGCCCAAAAACTCTTGATCGGCAAAGATCGCCAAGTCATCAACGCGCGGCACCGCATCCATTTGCCAAAGTTTCGCCGGCCAGCCATCTTGAATCAAGCGCGCCAATCGGCGCGTGTCATAGCGCGGATTCCGATCTTCTTGTTTATGATTTTGCTGGCCGGAGCGAATGACAAACACGTTCTTAATCTCCGGATGAAGCAAGAGCGCGCTTAATCGGGTGCCGATGAATAAACCGCCCTGGCGGCGCCACGCCTGCCAAGCCTGCCAGCGCGCAATCGGGGTTTCTTGGCCGCTGACTAAAATCGGTTTCAGATGATGCAAGCCCGCGGCCAAAAGTTCCGCATCTCGCCCATTCGGACAGATAATTAAGTTCGCTTGTTTCGGCTCCTCATGAATCATACCTGCGATCAACACGGCGGTTCGGCGCAAATCCGAAGCCAAAACAAAACCTTGATTAAGATGATTCATTTGTTCGAAAACCTGTCGGACATTGGCAATTTCACTTTTTGGCAAAGTCAGCTGATAGCCGGTGCGCTCGCGCCTGGCAAATTCCTTGCCGCGTTTGGGTACTTTCGGCCAAGCCGCGTGTAAAATTGAACCCACCGATTGCACTAAATCACCCGCCGTTTGTTCGTAAAACCTGACTTCCTGATCCGAAAGGCAGATTCCATCCATCACTTCCGCTACCGTTTTCAATTTGATGTCTCGCATCGGAATTTCCTTAATCCTGGCCGCCACGCCCCAAATCTGCCGGTTGCGCCACGGCACCAACACAAAATTGCCGCGTTTGATTTCCAAGCCTTCGGGGATTAGATAATCAAAAACCTCAAACCTCCTGGGTAAGCGTTTGATGGGATAAACTTCAACCACCATAAATCACGGCCAGATCGCCGATGTTGGTCACGGACAAATTGATTTCTTTAATCACGCCCCGCAGCATGGCGTGGGCACGGCCGTCGTCTTCGGTTTCAATGGCCAAAATTGCGATCCGTTTCGGGGAATTGATCAAAAAGTCTTTCATGCACTCGCCGATTTGCTCGTGAGCATCAAGCGGCAGTTCGCAAGCGGAAATCGGAATCAATCGGACCAAAGGCCAATCGTCCAAAATCAGGGCCAGTTCCTCATGGATTCGCCCGTGCGAATCCAGGGTGAGGGGATACTCCATCATGCGCAATTCCCGCTGCATGGTTTCAATGGTCTGAAAATCAGGATAGAACTCGCGCTCCGCGATTTGGTATTTATCGGATAAGTCCAAAGACCACTGGTCCGCTTGCCAGGACCCGTGCTTGCCCAGCAAAACCGCGGTCTCGGGTTGGGCAGCCAGCATTTTTTCATTCAATAAATCTAAATTCTCCTTCCCGGAATTGGAAAGGAGAATCTCAGGCTGTAAAATATGCGCGGCTGAAACGATCATGGCTAGTTGATTGAAGCCAGCTCGGTTGGTTCTTCAACGGTTAAGGTCAGATCTTCACCCAACGGATGAATATTCAGGGTAATTTCATTAGTCCAAAGCACATTAGGCCAGGCGTAACCGTAGGTCAAGAAAGTCAGTTCATCTTCGATTTTTCGGCGTTGGCCCTCGGAGATGACATAGACTGACGGATCGCCCTGCATGCCCACCAAAGTTCCATCCGGCAGCAAAACCGGGTCAGTTTCCGGATATTGATCCAAGGTTTCGAAACTGACCGGATTCAGGGGCCAGCCCGCGAAATTGGCGATTAAAATATCCATGGAGACTAACGGCGCCTTCTGTCCGTCCGCGATCAAGAACACTCCGCCCGTGGTTTGATTCTGCATCAGCACGCCTTGCGGGTTGGCCGATTCCACGGTAATCACCGGACCTTCGTGGTAGCCGGCCAGATCCTCAAACGTGACCTCAATGATTTCATCCGGATTGAAGCCGATTTTTTGAAAGGCTTCCCAGGAAACAATCGCGCGCCGCGTATCATCCACCAGCAAATAAACCGAGTTATTAGGCGACTTCAACAGCGAGTAGTTGGGAAAACTGATGGGCGCGCCTTTTTCATAAGCTTCCAAATCCTTAGCCGGCACCTGGATGACCGCGTTGGGATTGTAGCGGGAATAGAAAGCCGTGCGTGAAGTGATTGGCCGCTTTTTGCCGAATTGGATCAGCCAGATGCCACCGTCTTGGATATTTTGCAGCAAAGACCCGGTGGGATAATCCTTGCGGAACCATTTGTTCCAAATCGTCACAAAGTTCTCATTGCCGTGCAAATGCGGGGTGTAAGTGTACAAAACCGAAGTGGCTTTGTTGGTCGGAATCACGATCCGTCCGTCAATCACCGCGATTCGGCCCGGACCCAGGCCGGTCAAGGTCGTGCCCGTGGCTTCCAAATCCGTCAAATAATCTTCGCGAATTTTTTGCGCGGCCCAGTGCACTTGTTTGCCAAAGCCTTTGTATTTCTGGAGCCGCGGATCGCCCATGGAGCAATCATCGCAAATCGCGTAGCCCATGGCCCAGTCCAATTGTTTTTGGGTCGGACTGGTGGCTTGCACCAAGCTTTGCTCGCGCTGGAGCAAGGCCAAAATGAATTGCGGATTGATTTGATAGCGCTGGGCCTCGGTCCAGATGATCTCGGCCGCGGTTTTGGTCGTGCCCGTGAAATCCTGCGTGATGTACCTACCTAAATAACCGCGATCCAAGAATCGTTGCAGTTCGCCGAAATCCATGGCTAAAACATCAGTCATTTCATCATCCGACACCAAAAAATGCGGATTGAACTCCGCGGCCCGCACTTGGCCGGCTAAAAGCAGGGGACTTATCAGCCCCAGCATCAAGCCAATTGTCAGACTGGTTTTCCACATAAAAAGTAGCCATATTTTACCTGATTCTCGTGAAATACCAAAATGTCTGTCACGCATATACGACGGTCGTCGCATGTGTGTGACACTTTCCAAATGAAAAAGCCCTAGTTTTCACAAGGGCTTCGTTGGTGGCGGGGGAAGAAGCGCCACCGGAAAGGACAAGACCAGTCAGAATAAGCTTTTGACCTTGTCGCTTGCCATCTGCTGTAGCTGCACGCCGGCCTTGGCCCCCAACTTCGCCAGATCAAAACTGTACCCGACGAACTGGCGCATGGTCTGGTCGTGAACCGAGTTCACAACCTTGCCCTCGGCCCAGTTCAGGCCACGGAGCATCAGTCCGGACATGAACGTGGCCATGCCCATGGACAGATAGAAAACGAAAGCG
>JAHJAM010000001.1 GCA_018814025.1 Patescibacteria group bacterium
CATCCAATATCCGGGCGCGCTCTATCACATCACCGCGCGCGGGAACGCTTATCAAAACATTTATCTTGACGACAAAGATCGTCGGATTTTTTTACGCAATTTGGCCGATTGCCTGCGCACGCACCGGCTCATTTGCCATGCCTATTGCCTGATGGGCAACCATTATCACCTGCTTTTGGAAACGCCGGAGGGCAATTTGTCCGCGGGCATGCGCGACATCAACGGCAAGTATACGCAGCTGTTCAATGCTCGGCATAAGAGCGTGGGTCATTTGCTGCAGGGTCGGTATAAGGCCTTTTTAATCGAAAAAGAACCGTATTTTCTTTCGGTCGCGCGCTACATAGTGCTTAATCCAGTCAGGAGCGGATTGGTCAAAACGTCAGGGGATTACCTTTGGTGCAATTACAACGCGACCGCCGGCCGAAGCAGAGCGCCGGAATGGCTGATGGTAAAGTGGACGCGGGATTTGTTTTCGCCGGATCCGGCGCTGGCCAAAAAACAATATCGTGAATTTGTGCATCAGGACCAGGAACAGGAATCGCCTTTTGACCGGATTCGGGAAGGAACGGTTCTGGGCAGTCCGCAGTTTATCGGCTGGGTTTGGCAGGAGTTTGGCCAGTGCGAGGAGGAGAAGGAGATCAAGACGAGCGAGCGCATGGTCAGCCGGCCGAGTCTGGAGGATTTGTTTGCCGAAGCCAAAGGCAAAAAAGAGCGGGATTTGATGATCAAAATGGCTAGGCAACGCGGCGGCTATTCCTTAACGGAAATCGCGAAATATTTAGGCCTGGACCGTTCGACTGTTAGCCGAATATATAATCAGGTAGACTGATAGATAGCTAAAATGTCACAATTCAAGACCTGACCCCCAAACCCCCATATATTTGCTTGGTTTAGCTAAGGGTTTACCTTTGTCACCCTTAGCTAAGCAGAATGTCACCCTTAAAGGTGAACCGGACAGTGCCTTGACAAGTTAGAATGGATTTGGTAATCAATATTAGGTTTTTTACACAAAGGAGTTGACCATGGCACACGGTTATGGCACCGGATCGAAGGGCGGACCAAGCAAGTTTCGAGGCGGAGGAGACAAGCAGGTCAAGAGCACACCCAAGCCTTCCAAAGGACAGGACTCTCGCAAGACACACGACACCAGCAAGAAGGGCTACGGCGGCAAGACCGGCCGCTGATTCACACTGGTACACTCTTCCGACAAAGCGGCTGGCACTTACGCTCAGCCGCTTTTTTTAGTAAAATAACAGTATGGAACCGAAAATTGATAAAGTTAAATTAGCCAATGGAGCCACCGTGCTCTTGATTAATTATCCGGGGCGTAACGCGGTGTATTTTGATTTGGCTATTGGAGTAGGGTCGCGTCAAGAAAAGGTTGGGGAAAATGGACTGGCCCATTTGGTTGAACATTTGATGTCGCGCCAAGCGTTGCGGTTGATGCCGGAGAGCGTTTGGGGCGGGCATTATTTGGCGCGGGAGTTTGATGGTTCGACTTTGGATCGAAGAACAAATTATGAATTGACCGCGCAAAAACAGGATGTGGCTCTGGCCATGCGAATTTTGGGTTCTTGTTTGCGCGCGGAGAAAATTACGGCCCGGGCTTTGGCCGAGGAAAAACAGCGGATTTTCAGCGAGTTGTCCGCGGTCGATGATGATCCGCATCTCAAACACCTGCAAGTCGTTCGCGACCAGGTTTTTGCTAATCCGGCTTTGGCGCGTTGGCCGGGCGGGCGAGTGGCTGACCTTAAGAAAATTACCTTAGGTCAAATTAAAGATTTTGTCCGAAATAATTATCGGCCCGAAAATACGGTCTTGACCGTGGCCGGTGATTTGAAAAAGAAAGAAGTAATTGAACTGGCGGAAAAGTATTGTCGTTTTTCAGCCGGAGCAAGTCAGATGTCAGTGCCAACCGAACCAAGCGAACCGGGGAAGAAATCAACTGTCAACGTGATCAGCCCGACCACGAGCTTGCGTTACGCAACCTTTTCTTGGCTACGCCCAGCGCTGTCGGTTGAAGATAATGTCTTGGCTGAAACCGTTTTACGCGGTTATCAGGATTATTTACACACGACTCTTGAGCCCCAGTGCGGCCTCTATGATTTGGGAGTTGATATAACAGCGTATGCGGATGCTGCTTGGGTGAGTGTTTTTGCCGCGGTGCCGGAAAAACAATTGACTCATTTTCTTAAGCTGATGAAAGTCGCACCGGCCAAATTCGTGGCGGTTTTGAAGCAGAAACAATTTTCAGCTTTGATCGGGCAAGAAGATCGGGATCTGGCTTTGGGGGCTGATTTTCCGAGAACTGTGGCCAATAATGCGGCTTGGTATCATTTAACTTTTGGCCGAGTTGTTAGCTTAAAGGAGCAAAGTCAGATTTTGGCAAAAACTGACGCGAAGATGGCACGTGAATTATTTATTTCTATCATGGGGTCATAGAATGAGTATTAATAACTTACGTATTTATCTTTATGAACAAGTCTATTGTTATCGCCCTAGCTGCGGTTATGCTGATGGGTGCGGGGTGTGCGGGTATGCAGACCACGGTGCGGGTTACTAATTTTGAGGAGTGTGTGGCGGCGGGTAATCCGGTTATGGAAAGCTATCCGCGGCAGTGTCGGGCTGATGACCAGACTTTTGTGGAGATCATCGCGCCGGATGATGCCCAATTTTCCGAACCGGGTGCGCCCGGGAGCGGAAGCGAAGAGCCCGGGGACGGCGGGGTTTTTCCTCCGGAAATCAATCCAATGAAACCGCGCTGTGAAGCGGCGGGCGGCACTTTCAACGAATGCGGTTCGGCTTGCCGCGGGGCCGCGCCGGGTACGGCTTGCATCACTCTGTGCGTCCAGTATTGCGAGTGCGTTTCAAGCGCGCAGTGTCCGGACGGCCAGGCCTGCCAGGAGTTTGTCGAGGGGGTGGGAGTTTGTAAGTAATAGGGTCAGGATTAGAAATTATAATTTTGGAAATCAAAACCCCGCCGCGGCGGGGTTTTTGTTTACAATAAGAGAGGCGGGCTTTACAATGAAGAAGCATGATGGAATAAAAAAGGGGGCCATTGGCTCGAAGCCGCAGGGTCCCTTTTCGTCTTGATAATCAATTTACACCATATCTATCACTAACTGTCAATATGTCCTATCTACTAACAAAATCGAATTTTCTCCATTTCATGGATTGTCCCTGCAAGCTTTGGCTGGAGAAGGTTCACAAGGAGTTAATGCCGCCGATTGATCCGGCGCTTCAGAATTTGTTTGATAAGGGGAATATGGTTGATGCGAAAGCTCAGGAATTGTGGCCGGGTGGGGTAGTGGTGAAGGGGTTTAATTTTGAAGGCTATGAGAATACGCTCAAGGCCATGGAGAGCGGAGCGGAGATTATTTATCAGCCGACCATCGTGGCCGATGGCCTGACTTGCCGGGCGGATGTTTTAGTGCGCGCTGATGATGGTTGGGATTTGCATGAGGTCAAGGCGAAATCGAGTATTAGTAAAGAAAATTATTATGATGCTACTTTTCAGTCGATTTGTTTTGCCCGGGCCGGGATTAAGCTCGATAAGATTTTTATCACTTATCTCAATAAAGAATATATTAAAGATGGGGAGATTGATTTGGAAAAACTTTTTATTGATGAAGAGGTAACTGGCGAGGTGGCGAAACTGACTGAGTCGGTTGAGGAAAAGATTTTAGAAGCCAAAGCGGTTTTTGAATGGGGGACAAAGTTAAAACCTGAACATATTAAACATTGCGAGCATCGAAAAGCTTGCGAATGGACCGGTTATTGGGCTGAAACTTTATCGCAAAAAGAACGAGATGAACTTTTCGCGGATGTTGAGGATGATGTTGTTTTGCCGTTGCATATTGATAAAAAGGCGATTAAAAAAGAATTGGAAAAATTGGAGTATCCATTGTACTTCTTCGATTACGAAACTTACTCGACGCCGATCCCGGATTTTGACGGCCACTGGCCTTGGCTGCAAGTGCCGTTTCAGTTTTCCGTTTATGTTTTGGAGTACGAAGGGGCCACGCCGGAAACGCACGATTTTTTGATGGAGACTTTTGAAGATCCGATTCCCTCATTGCTCAAGGCCTTCGCCGAGGTGATGGGGCCGACCGGCACGGTTATTTCCTGGCATGCGATTTTTGAAAAATCTCGGAATGAGGAAATGGCCAAGCTGCATCCGGAATATGCGGAGATTTTGCAAAGCGTGAATGAGCGGACTTATGATTTGATCGAGATCTTTAAACAAAGAATGTATCTTGATCCGGCTTTTGGCGGGAGCAGTTCGCTCAAAGCGGTGATGCCGGTACTGTGTCCGGATTTGTCCTATGACAATTTGAATATTCATGAAGGCGGCACGGCTTCCATGAGCTGGCCGATTTTGACTGATCCTTCCTTGCCCAAGAAAAAGCGCGAGCAGCTTTATCGAGACATGATTGATTATTGCCGGCTGGATGTTTATGGAATGGTGCGGATCGTGGAGGAATTGAAGAAGAAAGTGAGTTAAGAATAAAAACACCCCCGCGGGGGTGTTTTTTGATAAGTAACGTTTTGGGAATTTTCGCGATTAAGATTATGATGGATACTTAGGTTGTGGTGATAATTAAAGCTAAAGATTTTGATATGAAGAAAAAGGAAGAAAAATTAGTTGTCTATCAGACAAAAACCGGCTCCATCCAGTTGCGGGGAGATGGCGGAAAAGAGACCATTTGGGCGAGTTTGGATCAAATTGCCCGTATTTTTGGACGCGATAAATCAGTTATTTCCCGTCATATTAAGAATATTTTTAAAGATCGTGAGTTAGAGCGTAAATCAGTTGTTGCATTTTTTGCAACAACTGCAGCTGATGGAAAGACCTACCAGGTGGAATATTTTAATCTGGATATAATTTTGTCGGTTGGTTATCGAGTAAATTCCCAACAGGCGATTAAGTTCCGTCAATGGGCTACAAAAATATTGCGCGAATATATCGTGGACGGTTTTGTTGTGAATAAGAAACGAATCGCGGACAATTATCGACAGTTTCAGGAGGCGGTTGCGAAAGTTAAGGAACTTTTGCCGGCTGGTGCAGTTGTTGAAACGGCTGATATTTTGGAATTGGTTAACATGTTTGCGGATACTTGGTTTTCGTTGACGGCTTATGACAAAGACGCTTTGAAGCAAAAAGGCCCCACCAAGCGACGGGTCGTTTTGACTGCGGATAAATTAGAAAATGATTTGGCTGAATTGAAGAAAAATTTAATTAGCAAGAAACAAGCGACCGGTATTTTTGCCCAACCCAGAGACAAGGGGGTTTTGGAAGGAATTATCGGCAACGTGATGCAATCTTTTGGCGGCAAAGAACTGTATGCCAGTGTTGAAGAAAAGGCGGCACATCTTTTATATTTTATGGTGAAAAATCATCCTTTTGTGGATGGAAATAAGCGCAGCGGGGCGTATGCGTTTGTTTGGTATTTGCGCCAGGCTCGGATTTTGGATACAAGTCGGATCACGCCGCCGGCTTTGACGGCGCTGACTATTTTGGTGGCCGAGAGCCGACCTAAAGATAAGGACAAAATGGTTGGCTTGATTATCACACTATTGTTGGGAGGGAAGTAACCAGTTGAAAAAACACCCCGCGCGGGGTGTTTTTTGGTTCTTGATAGATGCGGTCAGGGCAGGTAAGATATGAAATATTATGCCAGATGACAAAACAAAATTGATCGTGCAGAAGCATTACGCGAAACTTGCGGGTGGCGGTGGCTGTTGTGGCGGCGGATGCGGCTGTCAGAGTCAGCCGAAGATTAACGAACAAATCGCCAAAAGCATTGGCTATTCTGACGAGGAAATCGCTTTGGCCGGGGAGGCGAACTTGGGGCTCGGGTGCGGCAATCCCACAGCGCTGGGAGAAATTGAAGAGGGCGAAGTGGTGGTGGATTTGGGATCAGGCGCGGGCTTTGACTGCTTTTTGGCGCGGCGGAAAGTCGGGGACAGCGGCCGGGTGATTGGTGTGGACATGACGCCGGAGATGGTGGCGCGGGCGCAAGCCAATGCTTTGAAACTTGGTTACGAGAACGTGGAGTTTAAGCTTGGGGAGATTGAACATTTGCCTTTGGCGGACAATTCAGCGGACGTGATTATTTCCAACTGCGTGATCAACCTGTCGCCGGACAAGCCGCAAGTTTTCGCCGAAGCCTATCGCGTGCTCAAGCCGGGCGGACGATTATATCTTTCCGACATTGTGCTGTTGGGCGAATTAACGCCGGAGCAAAAAGCGGATGAAGCGCTTTTGGCCGGTTGCGTGGGCGGGGCTTTGCCGCGGACGGAATATTTGGGATTGATTGAGGCCGTCGGTTTTACCGTTAAGATTTTGGAGGAAGACAAGGACATCAGCAAGCGGCAGTATCAAGGGATTGCCTTGGAGAGTTTGAA
>JAHJAM010000049.1 GCA_018814025.1 Patescibacteria group bacterium
GATCTAAAGAAACATATAATACCGTTGGACTAATTGATGTTGTTTGGTTTGTAAAAGGAACAAACAAACCGATCTGTGCGTTTGAGGTTGAAAAAAGCACTTCCATATATTCGGGAATATTAAGGTTGACAGACTTGTCATACTCTTTCACAGAAAGTGAGCAACACCTATATATCGTTTTACCTAACAAAAGAGAAAAGGAAGTTGTAATGCAACTTACCAGACCATCTATAAAAAGTAGTCAAACAAAAATTCAATATATTTTATTCTCTGAGTTAAGAGAGCATTGTGATGCACTTTGCAAATTTGGTGAAAGCCATAACATACTTAAGAAAATTGCCAGGACAGTTTAGTTATGTCAGAAAGCCAGCAGCAGGTAACAATGTATAAAAATAATAGCCGAAACAGTAGTAAATTTAAGGGTTGTAGCCCGCTTCAACTTTCTTGTAACTTGACAGGAAAGTGCCACGCAGCCGGCTACTATTCTTATACCAACCGTTACCATGCATAATGAAGATTGGAATAATCTCTAAATAAACCTAGTAGGCTGACAATGAAAATTGAAAAATATCTTCAAAATATAGATTATTATTTTCCCAGAGGGCGTGGCATCTCAATTTATAATGCAGATGAGAATTTATATACTTCGCTTTCAACAGAACTAGAAAAAAAGGCAAAACATCCGTTAAGAATTAAAACTTCTGACTTAATTGCAAACGAATCTATTGATTCAATAGATATTAAGGAATTAGATTCCTGCATCATTTTTCAAAATGTAGTAATAAATGAATTCGCTAGAGTAGCTGACAAGTTTATAAACTCTTTAATATTTTCTTTCTTCTATCACAAAAAACCTCTTTTTCTTATATCCACAATTGATAAAACCGAGTATACAAATTCAATTCAAAGTGGCCTACTACATTCCGATTACAATAAAATTGTTAATCTTTTACTAATTGAGCAGTTTGATACCATTGTTCAAACCACAACATTTTTGTTCACATCTCCTGAGTTGATAAATCAAGAACCTGATAGTCATTTATTTACTCCAATTGAGCAAATTATGAATGATGCTCTAATTGAAAATGATATAACTTTTAATCCACAAGTAAAAATTGGTCGGTTTCAAGTAGATTTTATCGCTGAAATAGGTAATACAAAAATCATTGTTGAATGTGATGGAAGAGACTATCACAATCCTTTTCACGATTCAGAAAGGGACAAAGAATTAAAACTTCAAGGTTATAAAATATTACATTTTACAGGTTCCGAGATATTTAATAGTATTGAATCATGCATTGAAAAAATTCAAAAGTCTATAGTAGAAGACACAGACCAAAATTTTGTTATTGATGATAATTTAGATGCTAGCCAGAAAAAAGCGCTTAACCATTTAACTGGTCCAATTCGTGTACTTGCACCTGCAGGTTCTGGTAAAACTAAAACTTTGATAAATCGAATAGTTAACCTGATAAATAATGGAATTTCCCCAAATAAAATATTGGCCCTTGCTTTTAATAAAAAAGCAAAAATTGAGATGGAACAACGCCTCAATGACAAACAGATAACAACATCAAATATATTAAGTGAAGATGGTGTTAAAGTAAGAACCTTTCATTCATTTGGTCTTGAAATAATTAGAGATCATTTGAATTGGCAATTCGCAGGAACTCACCAGGAAAGAAGTAGAACAAGGCAAATATTAGAAGATTCGATTGCCCCGTATTATCAAATTCCTTTTAGAAGAAACAGGGATCCTTTAGATGTTTTCTTAGACGCTCTCAGAAGAACTAAAATGGAATTACCTCATATTGAAGAGGTAACTGTAGACGATAATGGAAATATTGTTCCTTTTGAAAATATATTCAATCGCTATCTCGAATTACAGACTCAACATAACTTCTTCAATTTCGATGACATGATTTATTTAGCTTTAAGAGCAATAATTGATGACATTGTACTTAGAAAGAACCTACAAAACCAATTTGAATATATTCTGATTGATGAATTTCAAGACTTAAATAAAGCACAAATTTTACTTATGCAAATCTTAGCATTACCACAGAATAATTTATT
Organism: Patescibacteria group bacterium; assembly: GCA_018814025.1. GTDB lineage: Bacteria > Patescibacteriota > Patescibacteriia > UBA9934 > GWF2-40-263 > JAHJAM01. The sequence goes on from JAHJAM010000049.1 coordinate 2,077, forward strand.
TATTGTTGGTGATGACGATCAGATGATTTACGGATGGCGAGGAGCTGAGATTACACATATACTTGAGTTTAATAAAAGATATTCAGAAGCAGAGGATTGCACTCTATCAACAAATTATAGATCAAACAAAAGAATCGTAAATCATTCAAGATGGTTGATTGACCATAATACAGAAAGAGTTAAAAAAGACATTCATCCTTTACCCAATAAACCTCCAGGAATTTTTGATATTAAATTGTCGGAATCATTGTGGCATCAAACCACTGAAATTCGAGATTGGATACAAACAATTAAGCAAGACCAAAACTTTGAATGGAAAGACTTTGCAGTTTTATTCAGGTACAATTCTTTCCAATTTATCATTGCAATGATTCTAGATAGCGAACAAATTCCTCATTCGCCAGTTGATGGTCGTCGATTATTTCAAACAAACGTAGGAAAAGATATATATAGCTATTTACGTCTTATCCTGTATTCTGAAGAATGTACGAGTGAAGATCTTGGAAGAGTATTAAAGCGACCAAATCGTTCATTATCAAATCAAATTATTAATCAAATTACATCATGGGAATCATTTCTCAATAGCCCTAATATTAATGGATTACAACAATGGCAAATAAATAAACTCAATAATGTAATCGACAAAGTTCAAATTCTAAAACAAAGAGTTCCTGAGCAAATAGGAACATCTCAACAATTAATAAGTGCAATTTCCAATGAGTTTGGATTAAGTGAATTTTAGCAAGACCAAACCCGACAAAATATTGATTTAGATAATGCAGGTGATGATGTACTACTTGAAGTTATTATTGCTGTTGCAAGAAATAAACCAAATATTGAGGATTTATTTGCACACATTTCCAACTCTCTTTCTGAAGAAACTAATGAATTTGATCCAACAGAAGATAATCAGCAACATCGTGATGAGGTGATTTTAACCACAATACACAAGACTAAAGGAAACGAATATAGCAATGTTGCATATTTTAATTTAGAATCAAATAATAGACTTAATACACAGTCTTTGATTGAAGAAGAACGCAGAGTATCGTATGTTGGTGTAACAAGAGCAATCAAGAATATTTTAATAACTGCTCCTAGAAACGGTTTTTCAACATTCCTAAAAGAATTGGCTTTAAATCCTGACTTTACAAACTTATCTGTTATAAAATTAAACAACAAGTTATCACATAATAGAAGAATTGAAAGTATAATTAAAAGTAAAATAGAGAGTATTGAAAATAAAATAAACTCAACTCTTAATAAGTACCCTGAACTGACAGGTAATACATACGATATTTCCAGCGGGCTTCTAAGAAACATGAGAACATGGTTACGACAACAATATCTTAATCGTGCTTCAAATAAAATCGAGAAATGGGAAAATAGAAAATCTGACCTATTTGAGACAAAATTATTACCGATTCAAGATATAATTGAAAAAATAAATACAGAGAAATCACATAGAGAAATCCTTGGTATTATTTAATTCAATTGGAAAAGCAATTACGCATGGTAACATTGTATATAGTTTATGGCGGGTAAAGAGCAAAATATGAACGATTTAGCAATAAACAAACTTCATCGTAATTTGAAAGTTTAATGTTCCGAAATCCGCCACAAACCATATACTTAACCGTTACCTGCTATTTTAACATAAACCAAAACGGAGACAATGAAAATATTGGAAAAAATTAAACCGAAATTATTACTACTAATTGGTATATTGACAATAGTAGCCTCACACGTTTCTTATAGTGTTGACATTGTAGCTTGGTTTTCAAGTGTACCTTTTTTATTATATCTCTATCAAACAAAAGGGCTAAAATCAAGACTTCTTTTTGCATTGGCATTATTTATTGCTTGGACACTTGCTACTGCCAAAATTATTACTGAACCCATACCTTTCACAATGGTGTTTCTTTTTTCTTTGCCCTTAACACTTATTCATTTACCAGCATATTTGATTTGGGATAAGTTTAAAAATCGTAAATATGCAATGTTTCTATTTCCTACCATTTTCACAATTATGGAATGGACGCAATATACATTTATGCCATTTGCAAGTTGGGGAGTAGGAGCAAACACACAATCACACAGTTTAGTTATACTACAATCACTTTCCCTATTTGGAATGGCAGGTTTAAGTTTTTTAATTTATTGGATAAATATTTCCATAA
>JAHJAM010000005.1 GCA_018814025.1 Patescibacteria group bacterium
AAGGCAATGTATAGGGGCTGATGCCTGGCCAGTGCCAGAAGGTCACGTGAGGGGGTGCAAGCCTCCGATCCAAGCCCTGGCGAACGCCGGCCGTAACTATAACGGTCCTAAGGTAGCGAAATTCCTTGTCGGGTGAGTTCCGACCTGCACGAATGGCATAACGACTTGACAACTGTCTCAACAAAGTACTCGGCGAAATTGCAAGATGAGTGAAGATGCTCATTACCCGTGGTTAGACGAAAAGACCCCGTGAAGCTTTACTACAATTTGCTCTTGGGTTCATGTTTTGTATGTTCAGAATAGGTGGGAGCTTCGGCACCAGTGAGATACCACCCTTACATTACGTGAATTCTAACCGATCACCGTGAAACCGGTGTTTGGAACAGGAGCTGATGGGTAGTTTACCTGGGGCGGGTGCCTCCCAAAAAGTAACGGAGGCGTTCACAAAGGTCAGCTTAGCGCGGATGGAAATCGCGCTGGACGTGCATACGCAGAAGCTGGCTTTACTGCAAGACTTACACGTCGCGCAGTTGCGAAAGCATGAGTAAGTGATCCGACCGTACGACATAGGACGGCGGAAGCTCATCGGATAAAAGCTACTCCGGGGATAACAGGCTGATCCCTCCCAAGAGTCCACATCGACGGAGGGGTTTGGCACCTCGATGTCGGCTCATCGCATCCTGGGGCTGAAGAAGGTCCCAAGGGTTTGGCTGTTCGCCAATTAAAGCGGTACGCGAGCTGGGTTCAGAACGTCGTGAGACAGTTCGGTCTCCTATCTACCATGGGCGTCGAAGATTGAGGGAACTCGTTCCTAGTACGAGAGGACCGGAATGAACAGACCTCCCGTGTACCGGTTGTCCTGCCAAGGGCATCGCCGGGTAGCGGCGTCTGGTTCGGATAAGCGCTGAAAGCATCTAAGCGCGAAGCCGATCCCAAGATTAATCTTCATTTGAGACTCCTGCGAGACTAGCAGGTTGATAGGCTGTACGTAGAAGCGTGGTAACACGTGAAGCGGAGCAGTACTAATAAGTCGAGCTCTACAACCACTGCAAGATTGGATCAAATGAAAATTTGATTAGAGCAAAAATGAAAACGCACAACAGCACAGCAGTTAAGTTGGTTGTTATTCAATAGATCCGAGAAAAGAGTTACATTGTCTTGGTGCCACTTCCCTGAAGGTCACACCCGTTTCCATCCCGAACACGGCAGTTAAGCTTCAAGGGGCCGATGGTAGTCCGATTGGGCGAGAGTAGGTGGGCGCCAGGACAATGTAACTCTTTTTTGTTATCCTATTTATATATGGAAGAAGAGAAAGAAGTTCAAAAAAAGCAGTGTACTTACTGTAAAGTAATGAAGTTCGGAATTTTCTTTATTTTGGGGGTAATCGTTGGATACATCTTGGCCATGTCCGATTTTCAATTGTAATATGATTAAAAACACATCGGCTTATCCGAGGTGTTTTTTGTTTTTTAAAGAAAATTTGTCAAGTGGATGTCGGGTTGCAAATTTATGCGTGCTTGATATCATTTTCGCATTATGTTGAATTGTCGTGTCGCAATTTTGGCTGCGGGCAAAGGCACCAGAATGAAGCAAGATCTCCCAAAAGCCTTAACGCCGGTCGGGGGTAAGCCGATTTTGCAGTATCTAATTCAATCCATCGAAGACTCGCAAGTGGATGGCATACCAATTGTGGTGACCGGTCCGGAAGGCACGCGTTTTTGCGATCATTTCAAGAAGGAATGCGAATACGTGATTCAACGCGATCAATTAGGTACTGGTCATGCAGCTAAAATGACTAAGCAAGCCGTGGGGCCGGCCGATGCCTTGATTATTCTATACGGCGATCATCCGTTTATTTCGGCCGAGTCGCTGCGTCGGTTGGCGGAACGTCATGAAACTCGGAACAATACGATCACCATGATGACCGTGATTGTGCCAAATTTTAATGACTGGTATCAGTCTTTCGAACATTGGGGTCGCATTCAACGGGGATCAGACGGACACATCGTTGGTATCAGAGAATTTAAAGATGCGACTGATCAGGAACGTAATATTAAAGAAGTTAATCCCGCGCTTTTTTGTTTCGATACAAAATGGCTGTGGGAAAATATTGAGAAATTAGACAATGACAACGTCCAACATGAGTATTATCTAACAGATTTGGTGGCTATGGCAGTTTCACAAGGCCAGCCAATTTCTTCACTCGATATTTCACCGGAGGAGGCGATCGGCATTAATTCACCACAAGAGCGGGAGGTGGCTGAGAAAGTTTTAGCCAAAAGATATGGATAGACCGAAATTGATTGTGGTCGGCGGATCAATCGCCATGGGAAAAACCACGGTTTCCAAGCAATTAGCCGAGAATACCGGCATTAAACGCGTGTCCATGGATGAAATTAAAGAGACGCTTTTTGACGTCGGGGGATACCGAGGCCGCGAGTGGTCAAAAGAAATCGGGCGCCTGGCTTTTCCGGTGTTCATGGGCATCATTGAAATGTATCTGCGGCAAGGCGAATCTGTAATAGCAGATTCGACTTTTTTATGGCCCGAGGATGCGAATTGGTTGCATGAATTTGCGGATTTGCACGGTGCGGATATTTATCAAATCTGGATGACGGCTGATCCGCAAATCGCTCGACAGCGTTTTATTCTGCGAGCCCAAACCGAACGCCACCCAGGACATAACGATTCTTTGGATTCGGTGATTGCCGAATTCGATGAGAAGCATTTTTCTCGATGCTTTATCCCTTTGCCGTTGCGGGGCAAGACCATGGTGATCGACACCAGTAAAGAAGAGCCGTTCGATCACGAGGCCATTCTGAAATTTATCAACTAAGTATGCGTTCCATCATCGATTGGCATATACATTCGAAGTTTTCGCGTTCGTGCTCCAAATCTTTGGAATTGCCGCAAATTGGCAAATGGTGCGAGCGCAAGGGGATTGATATTGTCAGTACCGCGGATTGGACCCATCCGGAGTGGTTTGATCACATCAAAGAATATTTGATTGAAGACGGCAGCGGATTGCTGAAATTGAAGGACAGTTCTTCAAAGACACAATTCATGCTGACCACCGAGGTCAGTCAGATTTATAAGAAAGGCGACAAGTGTCGGCGGATTCATAATTTGATATTCTCGCCCTCGCTTGAAGCTTGCGAGAAAGTGAATCAAGAATTCGATAGACGCGAATTGAATCGACGATCAGATGGGCGACCGATTTTAGGAATTGATTCCGAGGAGTTGTATAAGATGCTGAAAGATATTGATGAGAGAATTATCGTGGTGCCGGCGCATGCTTGGACGCCGTGGTATAGCGTTTTTGGTTCGAAATCCGGATTTGATAGTCTGGATGAGTGTTTTGGATCAATGACGCCATATATTTACGCGATTGAAACAGGGTTGTCGTCTGATCCGGTGATGAATTGGCAAATATCAAAACTCGATCGGGTAGTTTTGATTTCGAATTCCGATGCACATTCATTAAATAAACTGGGGAGGGAAGCGAATGTGTTTGATTTGGAGAATCCAACTTATGATGAATTGGTGAGGATTCTGAAAGAACAGGATAAGAAGAAATTTTTGTACACCATCGAGTTTTATCCGGAAGAAGGCAAGTATCATTTTGACGGTTGCGCGAACTGCGGGTTTTCCTGTCATCCGACAGAATCAAAGAAGCTTGATTATCGTTGTCCGCAATGTAAAAAGCCCATGACGTTGGGTGTGCACCATCGGGTTGACGCTTTGTCGGATCGGGACGCGGAGACCGTGCGCGCACGCAAAATTCCTTTCAAATCAATCGTTCCTTTGGAAGAGATTTTAGCGGAATGTTTGGGGGTGAATTCAACTAATTCTAAAAAAGTCGCGGAGGAGTATTTGAATTTGACGGACAAAGTGGCGGATGAGTTTTCGATTCTTTTGGATGTGCCGATTGAAGAGATCGCGCGAGCAACTGACAATCCGTATATTCCGGAGGCCATTAAGAAAATGAGAGAAGGGGACATGGCGATTAAGCCAGGTTATGACGGGGTATTTGGCCAGGTGTCGATTTTCGGGCCAGAAGGGCCGCGGAAGCCCAAACAAAATGGTTTATTCTAGGGATTGACATAAATGAGCGCAGATGGTTAAATACAGCCACGTAATCGAGGTGCCAAACTTTGAGAACTGTCGAAAGACTCCTGCCGCAAGGCGGGTGTTTTTTGTTGAGTCAATTTATGTCTGATTAATGGGCGAGACAATAAAAACACCCCCTTGCGCGTCGCTGGGGGTGTTTTTGATAAGTGCAAAATTATTTGCGCTTCTTGGCTTTCTTGGCCTTCTTGGCTGGCTTGCGCTTCTTGGCTTTCTTGGCCTTCTTGGCTGGCTTGCGCTTCTTGGCTACCTTCTTCTTGGCAACCTTCTTGGCCTTCTTGGCTGGCTTGCGCTTGGCAACCTTCTTTGCCTTTTTCTTTGCTGGCATAGTAAGTTACTCCTTCAAATAATTATTTCAATGTTCAATTGAACAGTCAGAATCACGGAGAATAATTCTGACACCTCCTCTTCGATTGCGACGCGCGACAATCGTCGATTAATTAAATTATACCGCGAATATTAAAACGCAACAAGATTATTTGTTGCGTTTTAAGATTTTTTTGTCAAGAGTTAAAGGGAAAAAATTATTCGCGCACTTCAACCGGAATATTTTCTTCGGCCCAATCGTAAATCCATTTCATGTTTTCCAAATTGACATTGACGCAGCCATGGCTCATGGGGTGGCCGAAATTATTATGCCAGTAAGCGTAGTGGATATAGATGTGCGGATAGATGCGTAAGTTGTAGGGGACAAAACCAAGCGAGTAATTGCGCGGATCGTTGGCACCGTAATTCCAGGTGTAGTCGACGTAAGGAATTTTGGCTAAAACTGAATGATTTCCCACTGGCGTGTGCCAAGGAAATTTACCGGAAGAGATAAGAAAAGTGTTATCTAAAATGCCGTTTTGAAAGGCATAGAGTCGCTGTTCGGAAAGATCGATGACAATTGATTTCGATTCCGGGTAATCGCCGAATGACGGGCGCGCGGGCACGGAAATTATTTCTTCTTGTCCGTTTTGATTTAAATCCGCGCTGACAATGTTTAATCCTGAAAAATCGGTTTCGATTTTTTGGATCGTATCGAATTTTAAGTTGTACACAGCTTGATTGGAAGTTGTGGAAAAGTTTAGAGCTTCATCATGAATAAAAATTGAAGCTACGCCTTTTTCTGGCAGGTCAAGAATTTTTTCACTAATCAATTTCGGATCGCTGTGCACGATAAAACTTTTTACCGAAGTGGCGCTGGCATGTTGGGTGGATAAATGCAACACGCCATCGTGAATCGTACCCACTAAGCCGCGCTGGTCATCGGCGGCATAGGCGAAAAATTCTTTCGAGAGTTCAAGATGATTTCCGGACCATCGCCAAATTTTGACATGCGGGCCGCCGCCGGCCGCGGGCAAAGTGACAAGCTCGTCAATTCCATCTTCATTTAAGTCACCACAAGCTAAATTTACGCCACCCTCGAAGCCGGGGTTGTAGACAAATAAGTCACCACCGGCGAGCGGATTTCCTAGACGATCGAAGATTTTGACATGCGGGCCGCCGCCGCGCTGAGGCGCGGTGATAATTTCGTTGGCGCCATCGTGGTCTAAATCACAAACCGCAAGATTAAGGCCGGCTTTCATTGATTGATCATAGGCTAATAAGCTGCCGATTTTTGAGCCGGATTGACTGTAAACCAGGACGGATGGTTCATTGCCCAGCCCTTGGCCAAGAATCAGCTCGGGCACGCCGTCCGTGCCCAAATCAGCGACCGCGAGGCTGAAACCGGCTTGAGCATTGGCTTGCCAGACGGTAAAACTTCCGATCTGGTTCCAATCTTGGTCATAAGTCGTGATCGGGACATTCCAAGTGGCAGAGGCTTGGGCGATTGAAGGAAAGATAAAACTGGCAAGAATGGCCAGAATAATATAGAAGGGATATTTGCGCATATTTCTTTTTCTGAAGCCATCATACCATGGGGTGACGAGACCCAGAAGAGTCTGAATTGATTGACAAATTGGGATATTTCTGTTAATATTTGGCCACATCATCACTGTTTGATGGGCCCTTAGCTCATCTGGTAGAGCGCCTGCTTTGCAAGCAGGAGGTAGCCGGTTCGAGTCCGGCAGGGTCCACCAAATTGTGAGGAAATAAAATCACCCCGATGGTCGGGGTGATTTTGATTTAGCAATTATTTGGCTTCCAGACAGGCGTTGACTTTTTCTTGCTCGGAATTGCGCAGGGCAGCAGGCAATTCATAGGGCAACAGGCCGTGCAGAGGCTCATCGATTTTGAGAGTGAAGAGTCCAAAACCTTTTTCCAGACCTTGCAGCCACAGGGATTCGCAGGAACCAATGGCGCGGTTCATTCGATCTTTCATGAGGATTAAGTTGCCGCCTTCTTTGCCTAAGACGCGCAACATGGCGGTTTGGTCGCGATCGTCCGGAGTGAAGGTATCTTTAGTCAAACGATGCCAGTTGGCGTTGTCTAAATTATATTTGTACACACCGACAAAGTTTGATTCGGCGTTGGGGGTGGAAGTGGCAAAGTAATAAATTCCGGCTTCTTCAGGGTCGGGGACAATACCGGCCTGAATGAATTCGGCGGCTTTGGTGCCTGGATTTTTACCCTGGGTTGAGTTGATGATGTTTTCCGCTCGGTCCAGATCAGTGAATTCGTCTGGGGATAGGAAATCGGCTGATAGAACGGAAACCGGAGATTCTTCGCTGTCTTGGTTAGCTTCAGCGTCACCAGTTTCAACGTGGCTGTCACCAACCTCGACGGTGAGATCACCTTCATGAATAGTTTCAGCTTCTTCGCCGGTTTGTTCTTCGCGAATCGCGTTGGAGATGATAATAATGATCGCGACCACGATAATCACCGTGGCGATGGTGACTAAACTGGACGGCTTTTTCGGCTCCAAATCCATGGGTTCGAATCCGGCGGAGCCGGACCCGGCTCCGCCGGGTTTCTCACTGCTTTGTTGATTAGCTCCTCCGGGGTTTCCTCCTCCGTGTTGCATGTCTTCCATAAGAATGTAAGTTAATATTTCGAAGGCATTTTATGTGGGTGGAGCTAGGATTTGACCAGGTTGGGCGGTCTTTTGCCCTTGATAAAGGTCAAAATGTTCTTCGCAGCTACACGCGACATAGCTTGTCTTGTCTCAAGTGTGGCCGAAGCGGTGTGAGGTGTCAAGACCACATTTGGCAGCTGGCGAAGCTCGTATTTATCCTTAGGATTACAGTCAATTAAGGGTTCGCATTCATACGTATCAAGACCGGCGCCGGCAATATCGCCATTTTTGAGTGCCTTAATCAAGGCGATCTCGTCGACGATTGGACCGCGGGCGGTGTTGATGAGGAAAGCGGTTTTTTTCATCATTTTCAGCTGCTTGGTGCTGATGAGGTGGCGAGTGGAAGGCAGAAGCGGCACATGCAGGGAAACGAAATCCGATTCTTTGAGCAACTGCGGCAAGGTTCGGAATTTTGCTTTGGTCCTTTTTTCCAATTCCGGGTTATGCTTGAGGTCAGTGTAAACGATTTTTACGCCAAAACCATCGTAAAGCCGGCGCACCACGGCTGAGCCGATGGCGCCGCTGCCGATAATCCCTACGGTTTTGCCCATCACATCAGTGCCGAGCAGAAGTTTAGGACCCCAGGCTTGGTATTTGAGCGCACGAGTAAAATCGTCCGATTCAACAATTCGATGAGCCAGTGCAAAGATCAAAGCGATGGTGTGTTCGGCCACGGATTCGGAGACCATGGGATGCGGAGCGTTGGAAACTTTAAGGCCGCGCTGGGCCGCTTCTTTAAGATCGATGTTGTCAAAACCCACGGCGTAGTTGGCGATCATCTTCAATTGCGGGCCGGCCGCGTCAAACACTTCTCTATCCATTTTTTCCGTGAGAATAGAGAGGATGATGTCTTGACCTTTGACGCGCTTTAACAATTCGCGGCGCGGGATTTTTTCATTGCCGGGGAAAATTTCCAAGTCAATCTGTTTGCAGGCTTTTAACATTTTGATTCCTTCGTCAGGGATATCGCGGGTGATTAGGAGTTTGTATTTCATAATTACTCGGTCGTCATGGCGAGGAAGGAGTTATTTATCGACTGACGAAGCAATCTCAAGTGGCTTGAGTTTGCTTCGCTCGATGAACCACTCGCTCGCAATGACGGAGGGTGGAATTAAACCTTTTTAACTTTGATGGTTTTTAGACGGGCTGAGGACGGCCATTGAGTTAACAGGCCGGTTTTAGCGCCGATAATTTTGATGACGCTTTCCGCGTTTAAGCTTGCGACTTGCAGGGATTTAACCAGATCGCCGGTTTTTATATAACCGGCCACAAAGCCTGAGCCAAACGCGTCGCCGGCACCGGTGCGGGAAACCGCTTTGGCTTTCGTGGCCCGGGCAAAATAGGTTTTCCCGTCTTGGTGAGCATAAGCGCCCTCGGCGCCTTTGGTGATAATCACAATATTGCCGGCGCGAGCCAGTTTTTTCAGCATGGGTTTGATGGCGGTTTCGCCAGTGAGGCCTTGAGCTTCCTCAAAATTTAGGTTGAAGATTTTTACTTGTTCAAGTAACGGGCTGATTTGGCGCCAGCCTTTCTTTATTTCGCCGCCGCCTGGGTTCCAGGCGATGGCAGCCTTGATCTTGGCTGCATGTTCGATGATTTTTTTTGAAATGCCTAGATTGCCGCCCAGAGAAGTCAGATAAAACCAGTCGGCTTTGGCTTTCCGCCAAGGGATGTCTTCGGATGAAAATTTGGCGGACACGCCACGATAGACAATCACGGAGCGTTCGCCGGTTTTTTCGTCCGTGAGCAAGGTCGAATAGCCGGTTTGGCCGGCGCAGCGGATCATGAGCGAAGTGTCGATGCGATTTCCTTCAAGTTCGGCGATGACATCCTGACCGATCGAGCCTTGTCCGATTTTGGCGATAACCGCAGTATTGAAACCAAGCTGGGAAAAAGTCGCGGCCGCGTTGGTGGCGCCGCCGCCGGTGGAACGGACCATTTTTTGCGCGTCGATTTTACTGCCGAAGGGCAAACATTCGCCCACGCCCGTGGAAAATTGTTCAGATTGGATAAATTGGAACTGATCCGAAATTAAAAAAATGTCCCGGGTGGCCGAACCGATGGTGATAATATCGAATTTGTGTTTTTTGAAGGCGAAGAACATGGAAATAGTAGGTAGGGAAAAAGTAGGTAGGGTTATGCTTGGCCTGAGGATTTAAGCATCTTCATTTTTTGACGGATGACTTGGACCATCAGTTCCGTGGCCGGGCCGAGGATTTTGCGCGGGTCAATAACTTCCGGATTTTCTTTTAAGAATTTTCTGAGGCCGGCGTCAAAAGCGAGGCGCAGGTCGGTGTCGATGTTGACTTTGGTGATGCCCAGCGAGACGGCACGGCGGATATTGGCGTCGGATACGCCTTTGGCTTGGGCGATTTGGCAGCCATATTTCAGGCATTGTTTTTTGATGCCGGCCGGTACGCCAGAAGCCCCGTGGAGGACTAAGGGCATTTGCACAGCGGCTGCAATTTCTTTAAGTCGCTTAAAATCAAGCTTGGAATTGCCTTTGAATTTATAGGCACCATGGCTGGTACCGATGGCAACCGCCAGGGCGTCGCAGCCGGTGAGGCGAACGAATTCTTTGGCTTGAATGGGATCAGTCAGGTGCGCATCTTTGGCTTGGACGCTGACAAAATCTTCAATGCCGGCTAGGGCGCCAATTTCAGTTTCCACGGAAATACCTTTGGCGTGCGCCAGTTTCACGAAGCGGCGGCTGTGGGCGACGTTTTCTTGGTAGGGCAGGGCCGAGCCGTCGTACATGATGCTTGAGTGATAGCCGCGATCAATCACTTCTTCGACTAAGGCTAGATTTTTGCCATGATCCAAATGAAAGACAACCGGTACTTTGGTTTTGTGGGCAGCCAGGTGGACTAGGTGTCCCAATTCATCAAGTCCGGCATATTCAAGCGCACCCTCGCTGGTGGAAATGATGACCGGGGATTTTTCCGCTTCCGCGGCCGCGATCACGGCTTGAATAGCCTCAAGGTTGTTAACGTTAAAAGCGCCGACCGCGTATTTCCCGCGCCGGGCTTTGGTGAGGATTTCTTTCAGAGTGACGAGCATAAAGTTAGTTTTGCGTCCCCCCTCCTTACCAAGGAGGGGTTGGGGGTGGTTGCCTTTGAGTGGCAACCCCCCTTAATCCCCCCTTGGAAAGGGGGGAGATCTACTCTTTCTTCACCTTGAAACTGGGACGGGCGCGCAAGCGGCTTTTGATTTGGCTGGCCGTGAGCAAACCGGCGGTGGGACCGACTTGGCCGACTACGGAGGCGGCATTAACCGAACCCCAACGCAAGGCTTCGTCGTGGGTTAGGCCGTTCATAATGGCGCCTAAGAAGCCAGTAGCAAAGGAATCACCGGCGCCCGTGGACTCAACCATGTTGCCGGGGAAGATGGGACAGAAGTTTAATTCTTCGCCGTCAAAACTATGCGAACCATTTTTTCCGTCAGTAATGACTACGATGTGCGGGCCCAACTCCCATAAGCTCTTGCTGAGATGGTGGATTTCCCGGGTGTAAGATTTGGTGACGGTTTGCGCCTCTTCCAAGTTAAGGAAAAGCACAAAGGTGCGTTTGAACAAATCGTAGAGGCATTTTTTCCGTTCCTGGATCTGGATGCTGCCGGGGTTCAATCCCAAGAGCAGACTCTTGGTTTTCTTGGCATGTTCAGCCATGGTGGCGTAAAGCTTTCCATAGCCCACGCCCATTTCGCCAATATAGAACCAGTTAGTTTTAGGCATGGGTCTGGGTAAACGGTTGATGTGAGGAATGTGAGAAGTGAGAATGGTTTTTTCACCTTTGAAAGAAAGCACGGCCGAGTATGAGCTTTGCGCACCTTTGACGGCTTTGACAAATTGAGTGCTGACCTTTTCCGCTTTCAAACGCTCCAGAGCCATCTTGCGGGTGCCGTCTTCGCCCATGTTGGAGATGACCGCGGTCTTGAAGCCCATACGCGCCAAGCCAATGGCAATGTTGGGCGCCGTGCCCGCGATTTGCGAGTCCACGACTTCAACCGCAATCTTGGCGCCGTATTCCATACAGAGCTGGCACTCGGGCATTTTGATTTGGCATTGGACATTGGCGTCATCTAAAACCACGAAGGTGTCGAGCTTGATGTCGCCGATGGTGATCATGTCGAACATAGGATGGGGACTGGTAACTGGGGATTAGGAATGGATATATTTTACCAAATTTTGCGGATTTAATCTAAAACCGGCCACAGGGGCCGGTTTGGATTATTTTTGCTTGGGCATTTTTCTTGATTTGAGGCTGTTGTCTGGCTTAGTTCCGCCCCATTTTTTCGGGACGCGGGCCAGGGATTCGTTTATGATTTCTTTTTTCATCTTCTGCAAATTTTTGGCCGCGGCCGTGACGTATTCGGGCACCGCGGGAACGGCTTGGCCGGCTTTGCGCTTTAAGACGCGCTCGCAGGCCAGCTTGATATAGGGCGCGGTCAGACCCAGGCCTTCCAAGACTTGGTTGGAATCCCCGGATTCGGCGAAACGGTCCGGCAGGCCGATGCGTTCGAGAGGGACGGGAGAATAGGAACCGAGAGTTTCGGCCACGGCGCCGCCTAAACCACCAGCCATTTGCGCTTCTTCGACGCTGACTATAGCGCCGGTTTCTTTGGCCGCGGCCACGATGGCTTTAACATCCAAGGGTTTGATGGTGTGCAGGTTGATGACCCGAGCCTGAATTTTATCTTTAGCCAATTGTTCGGCCGCGAGCAGGGCCTGATAGAGCAGAGGACCGGCCGCGATGATGGTTAGATCATCACCTTGACGGAAGATTTCCGCGCGCCCGACTTTGAACGGGGTTTTTTTGGTGGTCATGACCGGACTCTTCTCACGAGCAAAGCGCACATAAACCGGGCCTTTGATTTTGGCGGCTTCCAGCGTGGCTTTGCGGGTTTCTTCCGCGTCGCAGGGCACGATGACAGTCAGGTTGGGGAGCACCCGGGT
>JAHJAM010000050.1 GCA_018814025.1 Patescibacteria group bacterium
ACCTTATTTCCATGGCCCACAACTTGAAGAAAATGCTCTGACCAGAATCTCTACAGGAGACTCTTTTTTTGTTTTGGATACACAAAACCCCCTGTGCTCGGGAGTTTTGGGACAGCCCCTTTCAGGATTTTTTTGATGGCTCCGAACGCTGAACGAAATCCGAACTTTTTTTAGCGAAAATCCGAACGCTGAATTTTGAAAAACTTTTAAGCTCGGGCGAGCAAAAAGGAAGGGGGTTGGGGGGGAAGGAATTTTTGCCCGCCCTCGCTTTTCCGCCGCCGCCGAATTTCGTGCCAGTTGAAAACTGGCGCGCCGCCAAAATATTGACTAACTAAAAACAAAAAGATAAAATATTAAATGAAGCTCCTTGAAAAGCTGATGGGATAACTCCGGGACTTTTATTTTTTATCTAGGTCAAGCCGCCTTTACCTCTCCTCCTTAAAAACTTTTCGGTTTTTGAGGTGGGGAGCAAGCGTAAAGGTCGACTCCCTAGTTTAATCAAATAATGTAACGGAGCAAAAACATGACAAATCCAAGATTCGTCATTTACAAAGATGCGGCCGGATATTACAGATGGTATCTTCAAGCCATAAACGGCGAAAAGGTAGCTGCCAGCGAGGGTTATACCTCAAAGCAATCTGCTATTAATTCTGCTCATCGCGTAAAACAAATTGCTTGGTCAGCCGATATTGTGGATTCCACAAATTAGTTGATTGAGTAAAATTCCCGTCAGCTTTTCAGGGAGTTTTTTATTTCAACTTTTCTTAAAATTCAAAATATACTGATGATGATGATTCATTTTGTAGGCATAGGGATAGCCAAACGGATATAGTGGCTTATTGTCCTGAACAAGCACAACTGCACCCTCAAAAACAAATCCTATATCTTGCATAAGCCGTATAACATCACCGCTCGCGTTCGTCTCTTTTTTATTTACTGTAAAATCACTGATTATAATTGAGCAGTATTTTTTTTCTCTCAATTTTTTATAAACTTCTACCATGACTTCTTTTAATAATCGCAAAAAATCTTTATATTGTGCCTGATTGCCTAAATCTCTTTTATCGTTTGAGTAATACTCAACACCAAGACGAGAACCATTGCGTACATTCTTGTTTTTCGCGTCTCTTAGCCCACCGCCATTGTGCCTCAAAATATTATGGTATGGCGGCGAGGTTACGCAGTAGTCGATTTTTCCCTTAATTTCAGATGTTTTCTTAAGCGAATCGCCATAAATAACCTGCTGATTTTTCTTCAGCTTCAAATCTTGCAGGCGTTTCCTGCTCATCTGACAATATTTTTTGTTTAGATCTATGCCTATTCCTTTTCGGTTTTCTCTAGCACTTGCAACTAGGGTTGTTCCGGAGCCACAAAACGGGTCAAGAACAACCATATTTTCTTTAGTAAAAAATCTAATCAGTTTTCTTATGTCATTTATTAAAAAGGGTGCTGGGTGTTGAAATGCAAACTTATCATCCCCGTTTTTTTCGCTTATCCAAATACTTTTAGTTAGCAAAAGCCACTCTCTACCAGATAAATCATTGAGAGCGTTTCGCTTATCATATTTTTCTTTTTTCCTCAGTTTCTTTTCGGGCATAAATTTTTTATTTCAATTTATTCAGGCCGTTTCGTTCAAGCGACTTACTACCTTTGTGCAGATTATAAAAATCTTTCAATGCGTCGTAATGAATGGTTTGCCACTTGTATTTATTATAGCCCTCTTGAAACATTGGTTCATTCATTTTTCTTTCAAGCATTCTCTGTCTTTCTTCCGGAATGACAATAAACCTCTTTACTTCATACTCCTCGGGAATATGTGAGGCCCTTTCAATAGCAGATGTAATACTGGTACTATTTTCAACTTCAAAAATAAATTTAATGGAAGGGCCTTCATACCAAAGAACATCTATCATTGCGATTCGACGAAGTTCATCGCCGGAAAATCCGGCAAGTCCGAGATTAGATTCCGTGCAATACTTTGATAACTTTTCATTTCTGAAATTATCGCCCTGTTCTTTGCTCCCAATCCAAACTTTATAACCCGACTTTTTGCCAATTTCAGACAAATAATAAATCATCTCGCTATGCTCCGAATCTCTGTGATTTACCTCTGGTTTGTACCGCCAGCGGCCATCTCCAGTCGTTGTCGCATACTCTTTCAATACCTCTATGACACCTTTAGTGTCGGGCGTTAATCCGTTTGGAAAAGTGATAAATAATTTTTGTAATATCTCATCAAAGGTAACTTTAATATTTCCTCGCAACATATCTATAACCACTTTTTCAACACGATCTGACAAGGGTACTTGCTTGAAAAGCATATCCTCCGGATTTTTCAGCCACCATTTTGGCCCAAGTTTCCCGCCTTTGTTTTCAATTAGAACAAACTCTTTTCCGATATTATCCTTGAGAATATTTACAATATCCTCATGACTGCCTTCAAAAAATTTCCCAGTTGAAAATAATTCAGTATAAATACCATTCAAAATAAATGTCATTTCTGTTGGTTCACCTCTCAAAGCGATAATATCTTTAGCGGCTTTAACAACAATTCTTTCATATTCTTCCTTGCCCATTTTTTGATGGTCAGATACTCCTGCCTTTTCCGGTTTTTTGAATCGTAAATAATAATCGCTGATTGCGCTTCCATACGGCATGGCAACTCCCGCCTCGGAAGCTCGTTTGTTTGGTTGATATAGAATTTTTTCAAAAACAAAACCAGAATATGCACCAGCTTTAATAACCGAATTCCAAACATTAATTTCTCTGTTATGAAAAGTTAAGGTTAAATAATGTCCAGGCTTTAGCACCTTATAAATTTCTCTCAATGCCTTAGTGAGTAACTGATGATATCTTTCAAAATCTTTCTTATTTTCAATAGTTATCTCATCTTGATAGGGAATTTCAAATTTTGGATTGTTGTGTTTCAACCAAATTGCCCAAAGGCTGCTCAAGCTAAAATACTGAATGAGTCCGCCATAGGGAGGGTCAGTTAATACATAATCCACGCTGTTTTCGGGGATATTCTTTGATAAATCCAAGGCATCAATTGTTAAAATGAGCAAATTTTTATCTTTTTTGCTATCTGACAACTCTTGAAAGTTTTTTGCTATCCTTACTTTATTGGCGAGCAATTTCTCCGATGATTTTTTTGCCTTTATAACGCCTTGCCTGTCCTCAACCGCTCTCTGAAAAAGTATTACCGGATTTTGCTCCATGTGTCTTTTCGGCAGAATAAACGCTGGCCTGCCCCAACTTCCAGAATCTGGCCTTTTAGTTTTTGGCCTCCTCGCAGAAACCATAATCGTAACGAGGTGTATCATTGAAATAAAAGCAAACTTCAAAAAATCTTTTATTTCTTCATCATCAACATCCTCAATTTCTTTATACAAAAATGAAAGCAAGTAAAGTGTTCTGTTTGTCCAAAGCTTGTAATACTGATTTCCAACTCCCTTACGAACAGATTTGAAAAAATCAGTTTTTGGAAATTCATCTTTTGGGTACCAGTTAGGAATTTCTATATTGTTTGTTTTTTGGATAATTTCTTTATCAAAATCATCAGGGATTTTGCCTTGAATTCCTTTCGTACAAGAGCACTCATATCTTATAAGTATCGGCGTGCTATCATCCCAGTGAATACCCGTAACTCTGGTGGTATTCTTGCACTTCTCGCATTTAGTAATGAAAAGCTCCAGCTCTTTTTCTTTATCGATAAGTTTTTTGAGTATTTCGTTATAGTATTTTCCAAATTTTGAGTAATTAAGTGGCTTGGCTAATATCTCAATCATAAAAGTAGAAACTGGATTGAGATCTATGGCAACCGCTTTTCTATTCGCTTGTACTGCCTCCAATGGAGTGATACCACTACCAGCAAATGCGTCTAATACGATTTCATTTTCCTTTGTATAATTTTCTATGTATTTTCTAAAAATATTATGCGGTTTTTTACCCCAATACTTTAGGGCCTTGTACATCATCGGACGGACTGATTCAACAAGTGCATAATTGATATGCTTCTTGTTTTTGAACGGGTCGGTAATTGTAATGTTTGTTTCTTCTTTTGACATACTTTTATGTAAAATAAATTCGTTTTGCTATTTCAAATGCTACGGCAATTTTGATAATCTTTGCTTCTTTTATCCCCTTAATCTTCATAAATTCATCAAGGCGTCTACCTGCTAATCCTTTCAGGTTCTTATATTCATTCAATAGCTCTTCCGCCATATCTATTGCGGATTTCCCTTTCAATCCATGACCAATCAAAATCGCCAAAAGTTCTTTATCGGACAACGCCTCTGGTCCAAATTTTAACAACTTTTCTCTTGGTCTTTGGTCTTCGGGTAAATCTTTTATTTTTGGCATGATTTTACTTCATTAAATCATCAATACTAACGCCCAAAGCGTCAGCGATTTGTTTTAATGTTTCCACTCGTGGATTATAAGTTGCACCCGATTCAATTTTGATAATCGTATTGTAGGTAATATCTGCCAACTTAGAAAGTTTATCCTGTGTGATACCCTTCTTTTTGCGATATTTCTTTATATTTTCAGCTATTACGCTTTTATTGTTTGTCATAAAGTAGTAATCATTTACTATTATTTGTTGAGATAGTATAATGTAAGTAGTTATCAACCGCTATGTATATTATATCAAAACTTAATGAAAGCGTAAATCAAAAAGGGAGTTCCTTGACGTTGCCCGCGCACGGGAGGGCTGGGGCAAGGGCAACATCTTCTTTGGCGGCGCATTTCGCAAAGCGAAATACGAAATTCGGCGGCGGCGGAAAAGCGAGGGCGGGCAAAAATTCCTTCCCCCCAACCCCTTTCCTTTTTGCCCGCCCGAGCTTAAAAGTTTTTCAAAATTCAGCGTTTGGATTTTCGCTAAAAAAAGTTCGGATTTCGTTC
>JAHJAM010000002.1 GCA_018814025.1 Patescibacteria group bacterium
ATTAATTTTTTAGTCTTGGCTTTTTTGGGTATTATTTTCGGACGGGAATTCATTCGCACCCGCGAGATTCAACAGGATATCGATTTGCTGCAAAATCGGGCGGATGAATTAGCGGCGCGCAATTTGCAGATTATGGAGTTGAGCACGGCTTTTCAAACCGAATCGTTCATTGAGCGGGAAGCGCGGCTCAAGCTGGGTTTGAAACGAGCCGGTGAAGAAGTGGTGGTGATCCAATCAGGCAACCAAGCGATTAATCAGCCAAATACTTTTCAAGATCCCAAACTGGTTTTAGCCGAACAGGAATTGGCCGCGGTCGACAATCCAACCAAATGGTGGTATTACTTTTTTGAACAGCATAAATATGAAAAATTAACACAAGATGAGAAATAGTATGGAATTACCCGAACAACAGCCTTATAATTCAGCCTATTCGGCGCCGATGGCGCCGGTGGAGTTCGAACCGACTAAACCGGAGAAGGTGAAATCCAAAAAAATTCGTTTTTTGCTGGGTTTTTTATTGGGCGCGATCGTGGTCGCCGGCGGTTTGACCTGGTATGTCTATCAAAGGCCAATTAATGATCCGGTAATGCGATCCGTGGTCAATGTTCTGCCTTATCCGGCTTTGGTTATTAATGGCGAGCGCGTGAGCATTAAAGAATTTTTGCTTGAATACGATGCTTTGTCTAATTTTTATCAAGCCCAGCCCGAAGCGCCTTCTGAGGATGAACTGAAGGTGACGGTGGCGGATACACTGGTGAATAAAACGATTTTGGAGCAGTTGTCGGCTAAATACGGCGTGAGCGCGGATGACGAGCAGATTAATCTGATGATGAGCGAAGTGGCTGCGGCGCCGGGCGGGGAAGAAGCTTTTGCGCAGCAGTTAGCAGACAACTTCGGTTGGACCATGGATGATTTTCGGGAAAGAGTGGCCAAATCTTTAGTCCTGGCCAATCAGATGACCGAATTCGTGGGCAACAATGTCGATTTGCAGCAAAACCGCCGAACCGGCATTGATCAAGCTCAGACTCGCTTGGCCGCGGGCGAGGATTTTGCGATTGTGGCCGGCGACTTGAGCGAAGACCCTTCGGCCAAAGCCGGCGGCGATATCGGTTTTGTGCCTTTAAGCGAAATGGTGGACCCGTGGCTGTCGGCCGTGGTTGATCTGGAAGTCGGTGAGGTCAGCGAAATTATTGAAAGTCAGGAGAATTACATGATTTTTCAAGTGACTGATCGGATTATCAAAGAAGAGGATGAAGAGATTCAAATGTCCGTGATTGTGGTCAATAAAGTCACTTTGGATGAGGTGGTGGAAGAATTTTTGAACAACAGTGAAATTACGCGGTATCTGGGAAAGATGTAATCAACAAAAAAGCCCCGGCTGAGCCGGGGCTTTTTTGGAGCCACTGAGCGGAATCGAACCGCTGACCTCTGCTTTACGAAAGCATTGCTCTACCGACTGAGCTACAGTGGCGCAAGGACTGATGATAACAGTCTTTTTTGTTTTGAACAAGACTCGGTTTCTTTTTAAGGGTCGGATGATGATTTAAGACATTTGTAATGAAGGTTGTTTAGAGACAAATAAAGTTGGGTTTTGAGTTGGGTACGACCATTTCCGCCTTTGAGATATTTTTCACGACGCGCTGCCTCATGGCTGGTTAAATATGCTTCGTAGTATATCAGTTTTAATGGCCGCCGTTCTGATGTTGATTTGACCAGACCAGAATGGTGTTCTTTTAGTCGTCGATTTAAGTCGTTCGTATAACCGACATACAGCTTTCTGTCTGGTCGGCTAAATAATACATAAACGTAATGCATAGTTTGCTGTCGAGCTGAGCTCGACGACCTCGCTGAGCTTAGTTACTATTTGGTCTCGTGGCGGCGAAGCTGAGCTTCGCCTAAAGTGCAGACCAACCGAGCTCAGCTCGGTGGAGCGGGTAGCGGGAATCGAACCCGCGACTGATGCTTGGGAAGCATCCATCTTACCACTAGACTATACCCGCGAATCGCTTATTCACTTGTCCGCAAACTGCGTAAAAGGTATCATATATAGGAATTTGTAAAAAGTGAAGCGCATGATCAGGTTTAAAAACGTGAATAAAATCTATCCGCCCAACGTGGTGGGAATTCGTAATGTCAGCCTCCATATCAAACCCGGAGAATTCGTTTCGATTGTGGGCCAAAGCGGCCAAGGCAAATCAACTTTGGCGAAAATGCTTTTTTGCGAGGAGCGGCCGACTTCGGGTGAAGTGATTATCGGCGGCTGGGATATTACGCGCATCCGCGAGCATGATGTGCCGCTTTTGCGCCGCCAAATCGGAGTGGTGTTTCAGGATTTCAAATTGCTGCCGCAGAAAACCGTTTTTGAAAACGTGGCTTTCGCTTTGGAGGTGGCGGGCGAACCGATCAAGCGCATTCGCCAAGTCGTGCCGCAGGTTTTGCGGATCGTGAACTTGGGAGAAAAGATTGATCGTTATCCGCATCAGCTGTCCGGCGGCGAGCAGCAGCGCGTGGTGATCGCCCGTTCTTTAGTGCACCGCCCGAAGATTTTAGTGGCGGATGAACCCACGGGAAATTTAGATTCGGTGAATACTCATGAGATTATGGAGTTGCTCAAAAAGATCAATGAGTTCGGCACGACCGTGGTTTTGGTTACCCATAATCGCGACGTGGTTAATACTCTGCATAAGCGCGTGATTACTTTAGAGGGCGGACAAGTCGTGGCGGATGTGGAACGTGGAAAATATCGGTTGTAACTGGGTATTGGTAACTGGTAACTGGGTAAGGTTATTTTTTCCATCCCCAGTTACTAGTTACTAGCCCCTAGTATTCAATATATGTTTGTCTCCATTTTACGAATTACCAAGTTCGCAGGCCAGAATTTCTGGCGGAATTTTTGGTTGTCCTTGATCACCATCTCCATGCTGGTTTTGACTTTGCTGACCATCAACGTGCTGCTGGTTTTGAATTTGGTGACGGACAAGGCGATTGAGTACGTGGAACAGCGGATTGAAGTTTCGGTTTATTTCAACGCGGGCGTGGAGCAAGAAAAAGTGACCAATACGGCCGGCTATTTGCGGGATTTGCCTCAGGTGCGGGACGTGGAAACCATTACCGCGGCAGAAGCCTATGATCGTTTTCAAGTCCGCCATGCCGGCGATACCGCGATTTTAACTTCTTTGGAAGAGATTGGGGATAATCCGTTCGGCCCGACTTTGGTGGTGAAAGCTTTTTCGGCTAATGATTTTCCGTTTATTTTAAGCGCTTTGGACAATCCGCAATTCCGCGACGCGATTCGGGATAAAGATTTCAGCAGTTATGAGGAGGTGATTAGCCGGATCCGCTACACCACGGATCGGATTCGCTTGTTCGGCTTGGGCTTGTCCGTGATCTTTTTGTTGATCGCCATGCTGATTGTCTTTAACACCGTGCGCATGGGGATTTTTACCCACCGGGAAGAAATTGGCATCATGAAGCTGGTGGGCGCGTCCAATTGGTTCGTGCGCGCGCCGTTTTTGCTGGAGGTCATCGGCTACAGTCTTTTGTCCACCGTCATTATGGCGGCTTTGATGTATCCGACCATCGCTTTTATGGAAACTCGGTTTGATTCGTATTTTGACGGGCAAGCCACGCATTTATTGCAGTATTTTGAAATGAACGGCTGGATGATTTTCGGCGCGCAGTTTTTGGCCGTGGCTTTGATCAGCATGATTGCCACCGGGTTTGCTATGAGGAAGTATTTGAAAGTTTAAAAATATTGATAATTTATGTTTAAGAAAATTGCCGTCATCGCGATTCTCGTCATTGCCGTCTTGTTGGCGATGCGATATTACACTGTGGTAAAAAAAGTTGATCCTTTAATGTATTCAATCGATTCGAAAATTGCCACGGTTGAGAAGCAAGCTTTCGGTGCCGGGTATTTTAATCTGACAACATTATCGGCTCTTGCCCGAGAGTGCGGCACAACAGTTGATAGTGAACATTTACGGTCAATAGAAACCAAGCTCAATCCATTGATGGGCGTAAAGTATATTTTTACTTATCAAGGTGAAAGTCAGCAGGCTAATGTATATGTGGTAACGGTAATTCCCAATGCCCCGGGCTATGAAACTCTTGATCAATTTAAGAAAGATTTTGATTTTTGTGCGGTCGGCGGTGATTATTACCCCCATGCTTTAAGTGCTGGCTGGTTGATGTTTGTCAGTAGTTGCGGATCAGGATATCGCGACGAATCCGGTCGTCCGGTTGGTTGTGAGGAAGTGGAAAAAGCGCTCGGAGACAGTCTTAAATTAAAATAAGCTTGTAGGTTTAAAAAACACCCCGGGAAACCAGATTGGTTTCCCGGGGTTTTGTGGCTCACGCGGCCGTGATCAAGGCCACGACGGTGAGCAGATCGGCCGGAGGAGCCGGCTTCTTAATGAAGTACCAGCCATGGGCTTGAACATCTTGCTCGGTGATGATGCCGCCGGTCTGGCCGGATATGAAGAGGATCTTCTGTTCCGGCTTGAGGGAACAGATTTTCTCGGCCAACTGACGACCGTTCATGCCCGGCATCATGACGTCGGTGATGACCAAGTGGAACACGGTTCCGTTGCGCTGAACCGCTTGCCAGGCCGCGAGCGGATCCGTGAAGCTGGTGATCTGATAACCTTCTCTGGTGAACACGCGAGTCAGGGCGCGAACCACGTTCTCATCGTCATCGACCAGAAGAAGGTGTTTGGGAGCGGGATCGGCCATGCTGGTTCCTCCGGGGGGTGAAAGAAACGTCCGGATGGGACGGAAAGAACGAAACGATTAGGAAATAATAGGACCTTTTTTCGGTTTGGTAAAGGGTAGACAGACAAAAGAACGACCCGCAGGTCGTTCTTTTATGGTTCCGGGACGTGGATTCGAACCACGATTGACGGCTTCAAAGGCCGCTGTCCTGCCATTAGACGATCCCGGAATGTGCGAAGAATATAACATGTTTTTTCTGGTAAATCAAGAGACGCGTGCTATAATCGCCTGATATGTCCTACGTATCCGTAATTAAAGGAAATGACCGGAGGGAAAACGTCAGGCAAGCGCTCGAGGCTTTGCCGGCCAGCGTTTGGGATAAATTAAAGATCGCTCGCACGGTTTTGATTAAGCCGAATTTGGTGCATCATCAAAATCAGCTGGCTTCGACTCATGTTGATGCGGTGCGGGCGGTCATGGACGCGGTGCGCGCGCGATCGCAAGCCCGGATCGTGGTGGGTGATTCTTCATATCATGGCACCAAGCCGGCGTTTCGTAATTTCGGCTATGAGAATTTGCCGAATGAATATGAGAATGTGCGTTTGTTTGATCTAAACGACGACGAGACAGTGCCCGGGTATTTCATGAAGCGCGAGGGTTCAAAAGGGGAAATGGGATTTTCGAAAACCGTGGCGGAAGCGGATTTTACCGTCTGCTTAACGCCGATGAAGACGCATCGAGACGTGGGTGTGTCTCTGACTACGAAGAATTGGACGATTGGTACTTGGGTGCCGGAAGCGCGCATCGGCTTGCAGGGGCGATATTGGCCGCGCTGGATGTATTTGCACGCGGAAGGACCGGAAGCGCATAATTCCACGATCGCGGAGCTGCTGCATCAACACCGACCGGATTTGGCCGTGCTTGACGCGTTTTTGGCCATGGAAGGCGACGGGCCGACCAAGGGCGAACCCATCAAGCTAGACCTGGCTTTAGCCGGGGACGATTGCGTGAGCGTGGATCGCATGGCTTGCGAGTTGATGAGTATTGATCCTTATGACATCGGCTATCTTGTTATGGCTAATCAAAGAGGATACGGTATAATGGATAAAAGTCGGATTGAACTCTCGGGTGAAACCGATTTATCATCACTTAAAAAAGAATTTAAAAAGCCGGAGACGTGGTCGAAACACGTGTTGGCTTGGAAAAAATAATATGTCTGAAGAAAAAAAGAAATGTTTGTTCGTGGGCCGATTTCAGCCGTTTCATAACGGACACTTGATGGTGGTGTCGGGCATGGCCAAGGTGTGCAATCAAGTGATTATCGCCATCGGCAGCGCCAATGCGGAAAAGAGCTTAAAAAATCCTTTCACGGTCGAACAGCGGCGGGAAATGATCCAGCGCGCGCTGCAGTCGCAAGATTTGATTCCCAAATACGATATCAGCTTCATTGAGGTTGATGACAAAGAATCGGATTATGATTGGACCAATCAGGTGTTGGAGCTGGCCGGGGATGACGTGGCGCAAGTTTGGACCGGGGACGAATGGACTAAGAAATGCTTTCAAGAAAAAGAAATCGAAGTCAAAGACATTAAAGAAGTGCCGGGCATCAGTGCCACGCAAGTGCGGCAGCTGATGATCGAGGACGGCGATTGGCACTTGAAGGTGCCGCCGGAAGTGGCGGATTACCTGGATACGATTGGCGGCGTGGCGCGCGTAAAGTCATTAGCATGAGGCATCGAATCGGTAAGATTATCACGGCCGGTAAGCACGCGCTGCGAACGAAGCGCGATTGGTTTTGGTTTTTGGTGGCGAGCTTGGGATTTTTTTTATTGTTCGTGATGATTCCGGTTTGGACCACGCCGGGCGATGATTTTTTCTTTCATTTGTCCATCATGAAGTTTGAGGTTTATGGGTTGATGATCAGCTTGTCGTTTTTGAATGCTTATGTGATCAGCTTGCATCGGCATATTCGCCGGGTGCAGAAGGCGGCAGTGACCGCGACTCAAGTTGGATCCGGATTAAGCGCTTTGGCCAGCGGCTTGTTGGCCACGGTCGGTTGCGGAGCTTGTTATTCGAGTTTATTGGCCTTGTTCGGCTTGAGCGGTTCGGTGTTTATTGTTGAACATCGCTGGTGGTTTGCGGCCATGGCCGGGGGCTTGGCGATTTGGGCCATTGATTCAGCGGCCGAGAAGATAGTGGGCGGATGCACAAAGTGCCGGATTGAATCGGTTGACACCCCCTCATAATCTGTTAGTCTAAGAGGACAATCTGTTTGATCCCCCCTAGAGTCCAAGCTCTACGGGGATTTTGCGTTGTATGGATAAATTTAAATTAAAAGCACCCTATCAGCCGGCTGGCGATCAGCCCAAAGCCATTGAACAATTAATGGCTGGTTTGGATTCGGGGAAAAAATTTCAAACTTTGCTGGGCGTGACCGGCTCGGGCAAAACCTACACCATGGCCAACGTGATTGCTAAATCCAATCGCCCCACTTTGGTGATCGCCCATAACAAAACTTTGGCGGCCCAGCTTTGCAATGAGTTTCGAGAATTTTTTCCGGATCATGCCGTGGAATATTTCGTCAGTTATTACGATTACTATCAACCCGAGGCCTACATGCCGCGCTCGGATACTTATATTGAAAAAGAAGCGCAGATTAATGATGAGATTGATCGGCTGCGCCACGCGGCCACCCAAGCCATTCTCACGCGGCGCGATGTGATTATCGTGGCCTCGGTTTCTTGCATTTATGCTTTGGGTTCGCCTGAGGAATATAAGGCCACGGTTTTGCATTTGCAGGTCGGGGAGGGGAATCGGGCGGATATTTTGCATACTTTGGTTAAATTGCAGTTTGAACGTACGAATGCGGACTTAACGCGCGGCCATTACCGGGTGCGCGGCGATGTTCTGGAAATCATGCCCGTGGATCACGAAATAATATATCGCGTGACTTTTGCGGACGACGCGGTGGCGAAAATCGACCAAATGGATCCGATTACGCGCAAAAAGCTTGAGGAATATCAGGACGCTTGGCTGTTTCCGGCCACTCACTTTGTGGTTTCGCCAGCTAAACAACAACAGGCTTTGCGGGAAATTAAGCGCGAACTGGAGCAGCAATTAAAGAAAATGGATAAGGAAGGGAAAGTTTTGGAAGCCGAGCGTTTAAAGCGGCGCACTCGTTATGATTTGGAAATGATTCAAAATATCGGCTATTGCAACGGCATTGAAAATTATTCGCGCTATTTTGACGGCCGAGCCCCGGGCCAGCCACCATATTCGCTGATGGATTTTTTCCCCAAGGATTATTTGTTGATTATTGATGAATCGCACGTGACCGTGCCGCAAATCGGCGGCATGTACGAGGGGGATCGGGCGCGCAAGGAAACTTTGGTGGAGCACGGGTTCCGCTTGCCTTCGGCCAAAGACAATCGGCCGCTGAAGTTTGAAGAATTTGAAGAGCGGGTCAATCAAGTAATTTTTACCACGGCCACGCCGGGCAAATATGAATTGAAGAACAGCGAGCAAGTGGTGGAACAGATTATTCGGCCCACAGGGCTGATTGATCCGGAAGTAGTCGTGAGACCTGTATCTGGTGATGATAAGCAAAAAGGCCAGGTGGATGATTTGATCGAGGAAATTGTCACGCGAGCTAAGAAAAATGAGCGTTCGCTGGTCACGACTCTGACCAAGCGCATGGCCGAGGATTTAACCGAGTTTTTGAAAGAACGCGACATTAAAGTGCAATATCTCCACTCTGATGTGCAAACTTTGGATCGGATTACGATTTTGTCGGATTTTCGCCAGGGCAAATATGATTGCTTGGTGGGCGTGAATTTGCTGCGCGAAGGCTTGGATTTGCCGGAAGTGACGCTGGTGGCGATTTTGGATGCGGATAAGGAAGGTTTTTTGCGCAGTGCAACATCTTTGATTCAGACCATTGGCCGGGCCGCGCGCAATGTGGCTGGCAAAGTAATTTTGTACGCGGATAATATGACCGGTTCGCTGGGCCAGGCTTTGAAAGAAACCAATCGGCGCCGGAAAATTCAGCTGGCCCATAACCAAAAGCACCGCATCACGCCGAAATCGATTAAGAAAGAAATTCATGATATTCGCGGCCTGCTGGGCGGGGAAGAAATTCCGGACATCAAAGATATTTTGAAACTGGAATTAACGGCCGAGCCGCACGAAATCAAAGAAGTGATCGCGGAAAAAGAATATGACATGAAAGAAGCGGCCAAGAAATTGGATTTTGAGACAGCCGCGATTCTGCGGGATGAGATTAGATTGTTGAATAATGAGTTGAAAGGAAGACAGTAGAAGGTAGAGAGTAGAAAGGGAATTCACTTTCTACTTTCTACAGCGAGCCATGCGAGCGATATTACTTTTTACATAACTATGAGCACAGATAAAATAACCATCAGAGGAGCGCGCGAACATAACCTGAAAAACATTAACCTGGAGATTCCGCGCAATAAACTGGTTTGCATTACCGGCGTTTCCGGCAGTGGCAAGTCCAGTTTGGCTTTTGATACGATTTTTGCCGAGGGCCAGCGCCGCTATGTTGAGTCTTTATCCGCTTACGCGCGGCAGTTTTTAGGGCAAATGGAAAAGCCGGATGTGGATGAAATCGAAGGCCTTTCGCCGGCCATTTCCATTGATCAAAAAGCGCACAGCTCCAATCCGCGCTCGACCGTGGCCACGATCACGGAGATTTACGATTATTTGCGCGTGCTGTTCGCACGCATCGGCCGGCCGCATTGCGTGAAGTGCGGACGGGAAATCCAGAAATTGACCATTGAAGAAATGGTGGACGTGGTTTTGAAGCGGCAAACCGCGGACAAAGGCGCGATTAAAATCTTGGCGCCGGTGGTGCGCGGGCGCAAGGGCGAGTATTATCAAATGCTTTACGATCTTTATAATTCGGGTTTTGCGCGCGTGCGCATTGACGGTCAAGAATACGATCTCAACAGCGAGATTAAGTTAGCGCGCTATCAACAGCATACGATTGAAGTGGTGGTGGATACGATTCCCGTGTCCTTGTTTGCCGCCGACGCGAAAGAAGCGCGCCAGCGCTTGGCGGATGCTTTGGAAATTGCCGTGGCGCGCGGGAATGACGTGGCCACGGTGATTTATCCGGACCAAAGCGAGCAAATGCTGTCCTCGAAATTCAGCTGTCCGGATGACGGTTTTTCTTTTCCGGAAATCGAGCCGCGCTTATTTTCTTTTAATTCACCCTACGGTGCGTGCCAGGATTGCACGGGCTTGGGTACGGTGGAGCTGTTTAGCGAGGAAAAATGCCACACTTGCGAGGGCCAGCGTCTGCGCCCTGAGGCCTTGCATGTTTGGCTGCCGAAAAAAGGCGCCAAAGGCGTTTCGATCGTGGATATCACCCGCATGAGCGTGGAGGAAGCCGGGGAATATTTTATAGATATTGTTTTGGACGAGCGGGAAAAGGAAATCGCGGGCACGGTTTTGAATGAAATTTTGAACCGTTTGCAGTTTATGCTGGACGTGGGGCTTCATTATTTAACTTTGGACCGCATGGCCGGCACTTTGTCCGGCGGCGAAGCGCAGCGCATTCGTTTGGCTTCGCAAGTCGGTTCGCGCTTAGTGGGCGCGCTTTATGTGCTGGACGAGCCGACTATCGGTTTGCATCAGCGCGATAATGATCGCTTGATCCAAACTCTGACCGAATTGCGCGACTTGGGCAATTCGGTTTTGATCGTGGAGCATGATGAGGACACGATTCGGGCCAGCGACCATATGATTGAAATCGGGCCGGGCGCGGGCGTGCACGGCGGCGAAGTGGTGTGCAATGGCAGCGTGCCGGAGATTTTTAAGGATCAAAAGTCCTTGACCGCGGCTTATTTGCGCGGAGACGAAAAAATTGACGTGCCCCGGGAGCGGCGTGCCATCGGCCATGACCGGATTAAAATTGTGGGCGCGAGCGAACATAACTTAAAAAACATCAACGTGGAAATTCCGCTGCGCCGGTTTGTTTGCATTACCGGCGTGTCCGGATCCGGGAAATCAACTTTGGCTTATGAAACCATGTATAAGTCGATTGCTAAGCGTTTGTATGGCAGTAAGCATCGACCAGGCAAGCATAAATCGTTGTTGGGCATTGAATATATCGACAAAGCGATTTTGATCGATCAGGGCGCGATCGGCCGTTCTTCCCGATCCAACCCGGCCACTTATACCGGAGTTTGGGCGCCGGTGCGTGAATTATTTTCGGCCACGGAGGAAGCGCGCTATCGCGGCTATAAGCCGGGCCGGTTCAGTTTCAATCGGCCGGGCGGGCGCTGCGAACATTGCGAAGGCCATGGATTATTGGCCATTGAAATGCACTTTTTGCCCACGGTGTATGTGACTTGCGACGTGTGCAAAGGCCGGCGTTTTGATCGGGAAACTTTGGAGATTGAATATAAAGAAAAAAATATCCATGACGTGCTGGAAATGACCGTGGAGGAAGGCTATGAATTTTTTAAAGAGATTCCGCCGATTGCGGACAAGTTGAAAACTTTAAATGAAGTGGGTTTGGGCTATTTGAAGATGGGCCAGCCGGCGCCAACCTTATCCGGCGGGGAAGCGCAGCGCGTGAAGCTGGCTTCGGAATTATCCAAACGGCAAACCGGACGCACTTTGTATTTATTAGACGAGCCGACCACGGGTTTGCATTTTGCGGATGTAAAAAAACTTTTGGAAGTTTTGCATTCACTGGTGGATAAGGGCAACAGCGTGATTGTGATCGAACACAACTTGGATGTGATTAAAACCGCGGATTGGCTGATTGACTTGGGACCGGAAGGTGGTGACAAGGGCGGGGAAGTGGTCAAATGCGGTACACCGGAAGAAATCGCCCGGCACGCGCCATCGTATACTGGGGAATATTTGAAGCGGATGTTTAAGAAGTGATAATTGTGCTTAAATTAGTCAAATCTATTGACATAATGGTTAAAATACTGTAGATTTAAGTCCTTCCAGCATGCCGTTGGGAGAAACAGCCGTCTAGGGCAATGAAGGCGCGACGCGTTCGACTAGTGCGAACGTCCGCGCTGCTGCACCTAACGCGGCAGGAGAGGCAAATGGAAAAAGCAGTGTCAGGAGTTTTCGCGGAATTGGTCGCCCAGCTGCACAGCGGCCGGCGCCTTACCTTCGAGCATCTCAAGGAATTCCTTGACGACCCGCAGGCGGTCATTCCCAGGCAGAATGGAGAATTCGAGATCCTGCTCGCCCTTTTAAAACCGAACGAGGAAGTCATGGAGTTCGGTCTTGAGGACGACCGGCAGGCCCTGGTGATCAAGCGCGACAAGGAATATTTTGCGGTGCTGGACGGCGTCGAGCATGGACCCTACGCCGAGATCAAGAGTTTCTTGCATGATGACACCCACTTTTGTTTCGCGGCTAAGCGCGGCGAAAACTGGTTTGTGGTCAGGGATGGCGGGGAGTTCGGACCCTACGATCACATCAACGACCTGAAGTACAGCAACGACCATGTCTTTTTTGAGATCTCCACGGTCATCAATGGCGAAAAAACAGCCGTAGCCGTTCTGGATGGTAAGGTGTTGGGGTCGACGGGCGGACGCAGCCACGTTGGTTTGGTCGATGGCCACCATTTTTTTGTCCACCCGAGAGATGATGGAGAATGTTATGTGAGTTTGGACGACCAGAAATTTGGGCCGTTCGCTCCGGTTTCCGGCTTGGGGTATGCGGAAGGCCATTTTTTCTTCATCGAAGGGAACCGCATCCATCTGGACCGCGAAACCATCGATGTTGACGGGACTCCTCATCTGGTGGGATATGCGGAAGGCCATCTTTTCTACATCCTCGAACGCACATGTAATCAGAAGAGCGAGTGCTATGCGGTTCTGGATGGAAAAGAATTTGGGCCGTACGAGTTTTGTGCCAGACCGAATCTTGGTTATTCGGAAGGCCATTTCTATTTTCTGATCGTCGCAGACCGTACGTATGGTGAGGTGATCGGAGTCATGGTGGACGGAAAGCAAATCGCCCGCGTCGGCAATGCCTATGACTTGCAGTATTCAAATGGCCACTCATTGTTTCACATGTGGAATTCGGAAACCCGAATTGTCCGGGTAATCATGGACGGGCGGTTAGGTGACACGAACATGGATTACGACACAATTTACCTCACGCAGGCCAAGGATAATCGCTTGTTCATCTATGGCCGGCGCGGACGGCGGATTTACAAAACCGTCATTCCTCTCAAGTAGTTCGTTTCTCGCACTATCTCAGCGCGTTCCCCCTCGGGAGCGCGCTTTTTTAATTAATAAAACGGACCCAAGGGGGTCCGTTTGCGCTAGAGGAGGCCGAGGAAGCCGAGCCAGCGGCCGTTTTTTGCCCATTGTTTCGGATAGGTGCGATCAGGGCGTGAGGGCAGGCGCGGATCTTCGCGAAAACGTCTCATGTATTCGGGTTGGGATGGGCATCTCAGCTTGAGTGCGGATTCATGCGCTTCTCGATAAGTGAGATATTTTTTGATTTTGGGGGCTTGGCCTAAAAATCCGGACATACCGCCAATGCGTTTCCAAGCTCGTTGACCGTAGAATTTATCCGGATTGGAAGGCAGACGCTTATCGAGATTGTAAAATTCGGCGTATTGAACTCCGGTCTCGAAACCGAGGTTTTGCGCTGCCTGACTGGCTTGTTGGATTTTTGAGTAAAATCGCGCTCGAGGATCGTATTTTTTTCGTCTTTGAACCATTTGTTTCTCCTAACCTTAAGGAACTGGCTTTAATCTATGCTTTTTGGCGGGCGAAGTCAAAAAAAGGACCGCCAAGGGGCGGTCCGGAGAGATTAGGCAGCGAGTCTGATTTGTGCGAACAAGCCGTTCCAACCGCCAATTTGTTGCCAGTTAATCGGTTTGGCGTTTCGGTAGGTTCGGTCTGGTCGAGCGCGTAACTTTGGATCTTCATGGAAACGTCGGAGATATTCAGCCTGGGTAATGATCCCGAGTTTGCGTATCGCTCCAATCACCTCGTTCAAGGTTTCGTAAGCGTCATGGCGCCTGGTTCGGCCAAGAAAAGCTGGCCAACCACCGTAGGCTTTCCAGACGCGATAGAATTTTTGATCTGGATGCGAGTAGAGACGCGGATCTTCGCGATAGCGCCGCTCATATTCCGGTTGGGATTGTATTCCTAAGCGGATTGCGGCTTCTGAACAGATTTTCCAGTTCGCGTATTTTTTTGTTGGTTTTCTTCGGTTGAAAAATCCGTACCAACCGCCGTTTGATCGCCAATACTTTTTGTAACGATTCCACGGATCGGCCGGCAGGCGCGGATCTTCGTCATAACGCAACGCGTATTCCGTTTTTGTTTTGATACCAAGAGTGGCAACGGCAGCCGCGGCTTCATAGATGTTTGGATAGTAAGGGCCGCGTGCGGGTTTGGGTTTACGCTGAAGAAATGTATCCCAACCCGGCCAATCCGGATATTTGAATCGCGGTTGAGAATGAAGTCGCAGGTCCAGATACCGTTTGGCGTCGTATTCGCGCGCTGAACGGATATTGAGTTTTATGGCTGATTCGCTTGCCTGTTGCCAAGTTGGGTAATAATGATCCCTTAATTTTTTTATCAAGAAATCATCCCAACCTCGCCAGTCATTGGCATATTGTCTGGGCGGATTCGGTGGCAACTTGGGATCCAGCTCTTTTTTCTCCCAGTAGGTTAATTGGGAATAGATTCGGAGTCGGCGGACAGAAATTTTGGCTTCGATAAGGGAATTATAGTAGTCAGGCACTGAAATCTGTTCGCCGTCCAGATCGAATAAGGCTGTGACATCTTTTTTTCGCAAGGCTGTCTCCTTGTGAAAGAGCGAATTATTGCGGGCGTGGGTAGGATAGCGAAATTTGGGAATATGTCAAAGGTTGGATATGATATCAGTGCTTATGCTTCCCGTTAAAATACAAGTTCAAAACAACCATCTGCCGGACAGTCCAGGCGTGTATTTTTATTACGACCGGGCCGGGGAGTTGCTGTATATAGGCAAAGCCACTTCATTAAAGAAACGCGTGGGGTCATATTTCGTTAAAGCTCACGACGACCGGATTGGGGAGATGGTCAGCCAGATTGCGAGGATTGACTATATTGAAACTCCGACCGTGATTGAGGCCTTGGTTTTGGAAGCTAATCAAATCAAGACTAAAAAGCCGAAATATAATATTTTGGAACGGGATGACAAAAGCTTTTTGTATTTGGTGATTACTAATGAAGATTATCCGCGGCCGCTCCTGATGCGCGGACAAGAACTCGAGCGATTGGGAATTGATCCGTTCCGCGCGAAATTGACGGACAAGACCAAGAAAAAGTTTTTGGCCGTGTTCGGGCCGTATACGAGCGGGTCGTCACTTAAAAAAGCTTTGGATCTGATTCGCAAATTTATTCCTTGGTCGGATTGTTGGCCGCCGGAAGCGACCGGGCGCAAGCGAGCCTGTTTTAATGTGCATTTAAGAAAATGTCCGGGCGTGTGCACGGGCGCGATTAGCAAAAAGGACTATCGGCGCATCATCAAGCATTTGATCATGTTTTTTGAGGGCAAGAAGCTGCAATTGATCAGACAGATGGAAAAAGAAATGAAACAGGCGTCCAAAGCGCAGGAATATGAACGGGCCGCGGATTTGCGCAACAAGATTGGCGCGCTCAAGCACATTCGGGATGTGGCTTTGATTGTTAAAGAAGATTTTGAACTGCCGGTAACACGGGTCAAAGAAGAAATGATTGATTTGGATGGCCGCATCGAGGCCTATGATATTAGCAATATTTCCGGCACTTCGTCCGTGGGTTCAATGGTCGTGTTTGAGGAAGGCGTGCCGGCCAGGGATAAATATCGCAAGTTCAAAATCAAAACCGTGCCGGGCGCTAATGACGTGGCCATGCTGGAGGAAGTGATGCGGCGGCGGTTGAAGCGGTCAAAAGATTATCCGCAAACTTGGCCGTTGCCGGAAATAATGGTGATTGATGGGGGAGCGGGCCAGGTGAATCGGACGCAAGCGGTTTTGGATGAATTGCGCGTTAAAGTGCGGATTATCGGCATTGCCAAGGGTTTTGACCGCAAGCAAGATCGGTTGGTTTTTAATCGCGAGGATTTGGAACTGGCGCGCGTGGCCACGCGCGGCAAGGAAATTTTTCAAAAAGCGCGCGATGAAGCGCATCGGTTCGCGATTAAGTATCATCGGCAGGTGCGAGGAAGGAAGTCTTTGGGTCAAAATTGATTTTTCCACAGCCAAGACGGTTGACAAAGGCGATTTTTTTGGTTATGTTAAATAGACTATGGGGAAAATTTTACAACAAATTGAAAAGATTCAGGGAATCTTAGTGACCATGGACAAGCGTTTTGATTCCATGGATGGGCGGATTAATACTGTTGAAAGATCCATAAATCAGATAATGGATTTTTTGAAAGAACACATGTTAATGCGTCAGGAGGCGTATGAGATTTTTGTCACAAAAGATGAGGCAAAGGTTATGAAGGATGAGTTATTGACGGCAATTGATGGGAATACAAAGAAAGTAAACGATTTTGATGCTGAATTGGCGGCTGGAAGATCTCACAGACTAAGACTAGAGGGTAGAGTGGACAAAATTGAGAAGAAAATGGGAATTGCCTCAGCTTAAAAATAAAAAAAGCCGCCCTCGGAGTACCGGGGGCGGTTTTTTGGTCGGCGGTTAAGCGAAATTGATGATTTCGCCGCCATCCGGCCAGGGTGATGGGCAATAGCCGCTGAGCGTAATGAACAGGACCGGCGGCGCTTCTTGGCGCCAGCCTTGAAGAACAGCCGCGATTTGGTGCGGATGATCCGGCCGCATTTCTTGCCGGCAAATGTTTTTGGCCATCGTGATGATGACCGCTGAGTTTAAAGATTCTCGCCCCGTGAATTTGGAGGCGCTTTGGGCGCCCGGTTTCAGGTTGAGCCGGAGAAGATTATCCGAACGCAGGATTTTATTTGGCCGGAAGGATTGGCCCGAATAGAGCTTTTTGGCTTTGGAACGCCACCAGCCTTGCGAGACGATCGAGAGATCGATTGGCGCACTGCTAATGACCAGCACCCAATCAGCCAGGACGATTTGTGTGCCGTCCGCGGAAATCGCGACCGCCTGATCAAAATCTTTTTCCGCTTGCGCCACAATTTCGGAGACGAGAATCGATAGATCGGGTTCGGTTTCGTCTTGGCAAAAAGTGCGGAATGGTTGGCCGGGTTTAAGATTTTGTCGCTCTCGAAGTTTTGAAGCAACGCGGTGCAGGGAGAATTGGCGTCGCAATTCCTCGTTGGTTCTGGAAAAAAGAACCATTTTTTCCTCGGGTCAGGCAAAAGCGTTATGCCGGTTTGGGTTTATATTTCGGATCAGTTTTTATACAATTTCATTGAAGCAAATTGCGCTCCGTACGTCAAAATAAAAAACCGCTCTCGGATGAGAGCGGAAAGAGATTTACGGTCGCGGACTGCTGATCAATTCGCGAACTTGCTGATAGCCGCGAATGAACGCATAGCCAACCAGAGAAAGGTGCATGGCCACGATCAGACACAGCCACCAGAGGCCGTGGGCGCGCCAGAGGACTAGGATGAATGCGCCGCCAAGGACCGTGAAAAAGAGCAAAAAACCGATGAGATAAGCATTGACGATATCCCGTTCGGAAGGCGGCCAATGCATTTGGCGCATGTTTTACCCCGCCCAAAAACCGGAATAAACGGTTCCGTTATGGTGGAGATGGATGAAGATTTCCGCGCGCCAGCCTTCGTCTAGGCGGTCTTTCATGGCATTGCCCAGAAAAGAGGCCAGGCGGGCCGCGGCTTTCAAAGGATCATTCGGACTTTCGTGCGGACTGATTTCCACGGTCGCCACCACGGTTTTGTCTGCACCTGGTTCGGTTTGCGACGGGCCGAAGACCACATGGACCATCTCTTTCCGGATGATGCCGGGCAGGCGCGCATCCAGGACATGACGGCGCATGTCTTCGCGCACTACGAATTGCCAGGTGTCGTTTAGGTTGGGTCTGCGTTCCGGATCGTTGAGACTGGCCGGCCAGTTTGAGATCGTAATCAACGTCATGTTCCACCTCACCGATTGTCTGTGGTGTAGGACGGCTTCTCGGTCGGCGCCTTGGGCACGGGTTCGGTATAAAGGTAAAATGTCCCGGCGATTAGGATTAGCGCTATAACAATGCTGAAAATGGTCAGGATGCGAGTGTCGCGCTCGCTGTTGGCC
Source organism: Patescibacteria group bacterium (assembly GCA_018814025.1). Classification (GTDB taxonomy): domain Bacteria; phylum Patescibacteriota; class Patescibacteriia; order UBA9934; family GWF2-40-263; genus JAHJAM01. The sequence goes on from JAHJAM010000002.1 coordinate 17,940, forward strand.
TTGCTCACAACAAACCTCCGTAGTTGTCTCTCGCGGACAGCTTAAGATAGCCATTTTGGGGAAATTTGTCAAGTGTTTCGGATAAAGATCGAAGGCGACCCATTGTTTAATTAAAAGAAAAAGCCCCGAGCTGGCTCGGGGCGTGGATTAGGTAACGGGTTTGGGTCCGGGGATGTCGTCAATCGAATCCACAAATACCAAGAAGGATTCATTGGCCACGGGAACGTATTCGGCCGTGGTTGGGTGAAGGAACTGATTCGCGACGAGCAGCCGTTGGGTTTTGATGATTTCGGTAAAATGGGTGTGATGCTGGAGAATGCTTCCAAGATTAGCCCCTTGTTCAAAGCAATAACTGTAGATTCTTTTTGAGGCTGAATTATGCTCCCAGTCTTCGCCGGGTTTGAATCGGCCCTCGACGTAGATAATGTTGAGGGAAGGCATGGGTGTCTCCTTTCGCTTCGGAGTCAGACGCAGAATCCGTCCTTGACCGGGTCAAAGCGCTTGACCGCGACCTCGACGTTCCATTCGTGAGTGGTCGTCTTGTTGATAAGTTTCAGAGCTTGCTGGTGCAAGGTTTCGGCCAGATGCTGACGGATTTCGGAGGTGCGCTCGGGGAGGTCATGTAACAGTTCGACGATGATGATCAGGGTGCGGTCGTCGGACAAAACCTGCGAGCCGGCGAAGCAGACGCTGACCAGTTCCGGGCCGTCGATGCCAGGCACTTCTGCGGACACGCAAGCCTCGCGCAGCAGATGGGCAAAACCATTCTGTCCTTGGATAGTGCCGTCGGAAAACGGTGTGGAAAATTCCACGGGCCAGTTCCAAACTGTGATCAGGGGCATGGGTTGTCTCCTTTTGAAAGAACGATTCACCTTTTGAAGCCGTGACAAACGCGTCGCGGGCTCAAGAAGTGCCCCGAGCGGACTTGGGGCAAGCTACGAGGTTTTTTACGATCGTAAAAAACCTCGTAAGAAAGAATTTGCGGTAGTGATCTAGCGGACTCGGCGCGGAATGATTTTTGTCGGTTCCGGCAGAGGATATTGGCAATTGGACGCGGTGGTGATGAAACGACGCGTGTTGTCAAAGTATTTTTCGTCGCGCAAGTAGATCTGGTTGAGGGCATTGAAGTCTTCGAGCGTGAGTTTGGTGTGTTCGAGCCAAGAAAGAAAGTTGATCTTACGGTCATTCTCTTCAAGATAACCAATATCGGTCAAGAAAAGCTGGTCGCTTTTCGCTATGGCGCAATAAAAGGCTTCGCGGTGTTGCCGGCCCGTATCGCTCAGCATAATTTTTTGTTGAAGAAACGGCGTTTCCGGATAGAGTAAAAAACGATCCTTTTCGACCACGATCACTTCAGTCGCGGTGATGATTCGAGTTCCATCTTCCGAACAAGCAACTGCGGAGTTGAAATCATCACTTGCTTGTTGTCGAATGGTTTTAATTGAGTGCTGGAGTTCATTTACCAAGAAAGTTCTGGCTTTGTGTTTTGGATCCGTGCGGTTTTGCCAAGACCAGAGCAACGCGTCAACAATCATGATCGCATTCGGTGTCGCGGGTTCACCTTTTGAGTTCGGGAAGAAAATCGCTTTTTCGTGCGATGATGTGAAGATGAAGATCGGGACACTTCCAGTCAGGTAGATCTTTGCTTCGTGTTCAATCAGGAAATTCCAGAGGGGGCTGAATTTGTTTTGGGTCAGGTTTTCGCGACACCAGAGTTGGTATTGCGAGTGGGCCGGATTGATTGGCACAGCAAATTTCTTTAGCACATCATAGTTATCTTCTTTGATGATCCAAGAGAGCTGGATGCGGCAATTGTTCCAAAAGGTCGCATTTGGTTGTTCGACGTTCGACTGTTGAACGACTATTTGTTCGACGTTATAACAGCCGAAGTTGGTCTCTTCAGCGAAACGATTCCGGACAAAGGCCTCGCGCAACTCTTCGTAGCTTTTTGTGAAAAGAGCCATGATCTTACTCCTTCTACGGAGGGTGTTCGCTGGTTTCTAGGCCTTGAACACCGGTTAATCGAATGGGCAGAACATCTACCCAAAGGACACGTTAAGTTAGCCAGTTTTGTAGGATTTGTCAAGGAGAGGGTAGGTAGGGAAATAGTAGGTAGGGTAAAAGGGAGTTATCCACAGATAAAAATATTTTCTTGATTTTAAAGGGAAAAATTAGTGGCTTAAAGTGTTGACGCATGTATGATGGTGGGATATGATGGAGGCATGTGGAAATAAGTGGGGATTGGCCGGACTGGATCTGGCTGATGCTCACTTTTTATTTTTTAAGTGTTCCACTTCATTTTTCCTGAGTTGAATCACAGTTCAATATGTTTATTGGAGAATACAAACATAACATTGACGAGAAAGGACGCTTAGCCATCCCGGTTAAGTTTCGTTCTGACTTGGCCAAAGGAGCTGTGGTGACGCGAGGTCTGGATACTTCGCTTTTCCTGTTCCCCATGGAGGAGTGGGACAAGTTGGCTCAGAAATTAGCTAATTTGCCCCTGGGGCAGTCCAACAGCCGTGCCATCGCCCGACTCATGCTTGCGGGTGCTATGGACGTAGAAATGGACAAACAGGGAAGGGTAGTAATCCCGGAGTACCTGCGAGAATACGCGGGTATGAAAAAAACAGTCGTTTTAGCCGGACTATATAACCGACTAGAGATCTGGGAACAAAGTAAATGGGAAGAGTACAAAGCCGCAACCGAAAAGGACGCGGAAGAAATCGCGGAAACATTAGGAGAGCTAGGAATTTAATTCGAACATAGGGTAACGCGATTATCACACATCAGCTTGTCGATGTGTGATAGACGTGCAACCTTACGTGAGCCAAAGCGAGAGAAAAGAAAAGTTTACTTTTCTTTTCCGAGCGCGGCGAACGCAAAGGGCGTGAGCCCTTTATCCAATAAGGTATGATTGCGCACAAACCGGTTTTGCTCGAGGAAGTGATTGCTCTTCTTGAGCCAAAATCGAACCAGAGTTTTATTGACGCCACAGTGGGGCAGGGTGGGCATGCTCACGAGATATTGAGCCATACCCATCCTGATGGGCGTCTGCTGGGCATCGACCGCGATGCTCCGAATCTCAACATCGCCAAAAAGCGCCTTAAGCCTTTTGGTGCGCGAGCGGTTCTGGTTCAGGACAGCTACGCCAACGTAAGCACCCACGCTTATGCTCATAAATTTTCTCAAGTTGATGCCATCCTGGTGGATCTGGGTTTCTCCTCGGCTCACATTGATGATCCGAAGCGAGGCTTCAGTTTTCAACAGGAAGGGCCTTTAGACATGAGGTATGACACGCGGCAGAAGTTAACGGCCGCGGAGATCGTCAACACTTGGGATGAAGATGAGCTCGCTCGGGTCTTTAGAAAATTAGGAGAGGAAACTTATGCTCGTCAGATTGCCAAAGCAATCGTGAAAGCCCGTGTGCTAGGGGACTTTCAGACCACGACCCAGCTCGCTGAGCTGATTGTCAAAAATAAACGTCGTGGCGGAAAGATCCATCCGGCAACGCAGGTTTTCCAGGCTTTGCGCATGACCGTGAATCGTGAGCTGGAGGAACTCGAGAAGGCTCTACCGGAGTTTGTCTCGCTTCTTCGGCCAGGAGGACGGCTGGCGGTCATATCCTTCCATTCCTTGGAGGACAGAATTATTAAACAGTTCTTTGCGGATAAACAAAAAAACAAAGAAATAAAGATCCAAACTAAAAGACCAATCACTGCGACTTTGTCAGAAATAAAAAGCAATCCTCGGGCGCGCAGCGCCAAGCTACGAGTCGCGGAAACAGTATAAGGGTCAGGCCAAATATCCTTAAATGGATCTCTGCATCAGGAAGGGTAGAAAGTAGAAAGTAGAAAGTTTACTAGCTTTATACTCCACCTATTGCAGAGGTCCCCACTACTCAAAAACAAAAATACTACGGCCTGATACGCAGGCCCGTGACGGCCAAAATAGCCGCACGGGCCATGCCCTTATAACGGGGTGATTGGCAAAACAAAAACCAAATTATGTCTCCTTTTGCTCAAACAATGTTTGCGCCGTTATCGAATCGGCGCAGCTTAAAAACCCTCCTGGACAACAACATCGTCATGATTAACGTTGTCAGTCTGGTCTTGGTGCTGGCCGTGATTCTGATGTATATCTTTCAGGTGAACGGGGCCGTGACCAAGGGTTATCAAATGCGCGATTTGGAGACGCGAATTGAATCATTAACGTTAGAGAATCAGAAACTGGAAGTGGTGGCGCGGGAAGCGCAATCATTGGATAACGTGAAAAATTCCGTGAAGATGCTGGGATTCGTACCCGCGGAAGTGCCGACCTATACGAATGGTTCCGAACCAGCGTTGGCATTAGCGGAATAGGAGCGGGAGCTAGAGGAGCTAATTACTCGGGGATGACCCGAGTTTTTTAATTAGTTCCCTTAGCTCCTTTAACTCTTCCGGCTCTTCTAGCTCCCGTGCATTTCGTGATATAATTTTCTTACATGCTTCAAGCAACGATTGTGGACACGCAACAACTAATTGACGCCGTCCAATCCATCAACTGGATGCAGCCGTCATGGGATGTTTTTATTATCATCTTTTTTATCATGGCGTCATTGGTATATGGAATTTCTTTGGGCCGCGACCGGATTTTTGTCACTTTGGTTTCACTCTACATGGGTTTGGCCGTGGTCAAGTACGTGCCTTACATTACCGAGTTTAACGCTTCCATCACCATTCAAGACGGACTGGCTATGAACGTTTCGGTTTTTCTGGGCGTGTTTATCATTCTGTTTTTTCTTTTGTCCCAGTCGGCTTTGGTTAAAACTTTGGGATCGGGCTTAAATCAGGGCTCGATGATCACGGTTTTACTGTTTTCTTTTTTGCAGACCGGATTGTTGATTAGCGTTACTCTTTCGTTTTTTCCGCAAGACATTTCGCAGTGGATTTCGCCGCTCACGCAAACCATGTTTTTGAGCGATCCGGCTAAAGCCTTTTGGATTATCACGCCGATCGTGGCCATGATGATTATTGGGGGCGTGGATCGGGATCGGCGCGACCGCTATTGATGTAACCTTTGGCTTGCTTTAGGGTAAGAGGATAAGCAGTCAAAGATGTGAAGCAAAAAGAATTTGATAAATTTTACCGTCGGAACATTGACCGTATCTATCGATACGTGTTTTTTCGTATTGGGCAAAATCATGAAATTGCGGAAGATTTGGTGAGTGAGATTTTTTTAAAGGCTTTAAATAAGTTTGATGATTATGATGAAAAAAAGTCCAAATCAGCTTGGATATACACAATCGCGCATAATCATTTGGTAAACTATTATCGAGATAAGAAAGTTGAGATTGATTTTGACGATTTGATCATGGATTCCCGTTTGCACGGGAATGACGGCAGGGGAGAGGTTTTTTTGGAGATTGAGGGGATTTTAGCAAAATTATCAAAAGAAGATCGTCGGCTTGTAACCATGAAGTACTTGGAAGGGTATAAGTATTCAGAGATGGCGGAGATTTTGGGGCGTCAGGCCAACGCGCTTAAAGTCGCTACCCATCGCTCACTTAAAACAATTAAAGACGGTTTGCGTTAATATGTTTATCCCAAAACAATTTAAACAACTTCGGGACAACGCTTGCCCGTCGCCGGAGTTTAAAAATCAGCTCTTGGCTAAACTTAATCAAGAAACATCTATGACTAATCAATCTTGGGTGCGACGTTTCGTGCCCGCGTTCGCCGCCGCCTTGGTACTCTTTTTTGCCCTAGGTACCGGAGCCTACGCTTACGAAAGCCCAAGCGTAACCGAAGGCCATCCGTTGCATTTTTTAAAGAATAATTTTGAAAAGTTCGAAGAAAGGTTTGCGGACAGTCCGGAAAAGCAAGCTCAGTTTCATGCGAAAATGATGGAGCGTCGCATGGGCGAGGCTGAACATTTGGGCTGGGGCAGTGAGGAAGCGCAAACCCTTTTGGAAGCAGCGGCCGCGGAAATGGATTTATCCGTTGAAGAATTGGTTAATGATTTGAAAGATCCAGAAACTCGATCCCAGATTATGGATCAATTAGCCGAACAGGGTTTTGAATTCGCCGAAGCTTGGCAAGAGCATCGGGAGCAATACGGTCAAGGCAAGGCCAAAGGATTTGGCATCGGCCAACACATGATTGATTTCGATGATGATGCAACTGACGACATCCAAGCGCCGGTAATGGGCCGCGGTCTGGGTTGGGGGTTGGGCGATGATATCCAGGAATTGCGATTGGAAATATTTAACGATGAAGACTTGTCTGTTGAAGAAAAGCGAGAGACTTTTCATGAAGCGGTTAGGGGCTTAATTGAAGAAAAAGTTGAAGTCAAGAAAGCAGAATTGGATGATGAGGAAGAGGATGAGGAGCTGATTGATGATGACGTTGAAAATCCGGATGAGGAGGCTGACGGTGGGAGCGAAGATAAGAAAGATGACAACGGCGATGACAAGAATGAGAGCGAAGAAGAAGATGACTAAGCATAAATACCACCCGGCATTGGCCGGGTGGTTTTTTGATGGGACGCGTGTTATATTAGTCTCAATATGATCAAACTCTACAACACATTATCTCGGGAAAAGGAGGAATTTAAGCCGACCAAAGATAAGGAAGTCGGGATCTACGCTTGCGGGCCCACGGTTTATTTCTTTGCGCATATCGGCAATTTTCGGACCTATGTTTTTGAAGATGTTTTGCGCCGGGTGCTTGAGTTTAACGGATACGCGGTCAAATTCGTGATGAATATCACGGACGTGGGGCATCTGACTGATGACGCGGACGCGGGCGAGGATAAAATGCTTTTGGCCATGCGGCGCGAGGGCAAAAGTGCGCAAGAGATCGCGGAATTTTATACGCAAGCCTTCATGGCGGATGTGAAAAAACTGAATATCAAGCCCGCGGATGAATATCCGCGCGCGACTGATCACATTCAAGAACAGATCGAGTTGATTAAGAAATTGGAGGAAAAAGGCTTTACTTACCAAACCACGGATGGGGTTTATTTTGATACTTCTAAATTGCCGGATTACGGGCGCTTGTCCGGTCAAAAGTCGGAAGAAAAAGAAGCGGGCGCGCGCGTGGCCATGGGCGAGAAGAAAAATCCGACTGATTTTGCCTTGTGGAAGTTTTCATCTGAAAGCGAACAGCGATTAATGGAATGGGAATCGCCTTGGGGCAAGGGTTTCCCGGGCTGGCATATTGAATGTTCGGCCATGAGCGCCAAGTATTTGGGCATCCCTTTTGATATTCATTTGGGCGGAATTGACCATGTGCCGGTTCACCATGAGAATGAGATTGCGCAAACTCAAGCGGCGGAAGGTAAGCTCTTGGCCAATTATTGGGTGCATAGCGACTTTTTGACCGTGGATGGCGGCAAGATGAGCAAGTCTTTGGGCAATATCTATACGATTTCGGATTTGGCGGCGAAGGGCATCGATCCGCTGGCTTTCCGGTATTTCTGTTTGGGCGCGCATTATCGCACCAAGTTAAACTTTACCACCGAGTCCATTAACGCGGCGCAAAACGCTCTGAATAATTTGCGCGATGCGGTTCGGGATTGGGATTCGCCTTCGGGCGGTTGCGCGGCTTATGAGCAGGAGTTTGCGGCGGCGCTGGATGATGATTTGAATCTGCCCGAGGCTTTGGCCGTGGTTTGGCAGATGAAAGATTCGGCGAGTGCGAGTTCGGCTAAGGCCGCGAGTTTGCTCAAGTTCGATCAGGTTTTGGGCTTAGAGCTTGATCAATACGTGGCCCAGCCTTTGGCCGTGCCCGAGGACGTGAAATCTTTGGTTAAAGATCGCGAGCGGGCGCGCGAGGAAAAGGATTTCGAGCGCGCGGATCAGCTGCGCGAGCAAATTGAGAAAAAAGGATTTACGGTGGATGATCAAGCGGCCGGTTCAAAAATTAATCAAAAACATTAATTATTTATCAACAACAATATGGACGATTACGGCCCGCCAGACATGGAATTGAATGCTGATTCCGGAGAACATTCTCCGGGTAAGGCTACAAAATCAGGTTCGATCAAAATCGCAGTCGGTTTGTTAATCGGCTTCATTATTTTCGGCATCGGAGTTTTTGCCTTGGTCATGCAATTGACCAACGGTCCGCGCGAAGTGGCCGATGTCTTTATGGCGGATTTGAACGCCGGCCAAGTGGCATCCGCTTATGATTTAACTTCAAGCGCTTTTCAGGAAGCGGTGAGCGGAGAAAGTTGGGCTCAGTTTGTGGAAGCTTATCCAATTTTGGTCGGTTATCAGGACGTGTCCTTTAATTATTCGTCCATGGCCGGGGACAGTGCCGTGATCAGCGGCACCTTGAAAGGCACTGATGGCGAGGTCCGGCCAGTAACGATTGATTTGGTGAAAGAAAATGAGGAGTGGCGAGTGCTGAATCTGAGTTTGGAACCCGAGGATGCACCGCAAATTGAAGCCGAGTTTTAAAAAACAAACCGCCCTGAGAGGGGCGGTTTTGAGTTGGGGCTAGTGTTCGACTTTAAAGCCGTCGATTTCGGTGGTGATTTCGCTCTGGACTTCGGTATCTTCGAAGCCGGTGAGATGGATATTCTGAATGAACTCCGAGGCCTTGTGCATAAGCATCTCCGGCGGGCCGGCCTGATCCATATTGGCTACGACCAAGGCTTCCAGATTGTTTAGGAAATCCAAGGCATAGCGAATTTGCTCGTCAGTCTCCTTGAGTTTTTGCTCCAGGATTTTTTTGTTTTCCAGGGCGAAGTGGATGTTCTTGATGGCGCCGTTGTTGGTGTCGCCAGTCTGCATTTCGGCCAGTTTGATTTTGACCCTCCCTTGGCTTTCCTTGAGCGCATGTTTGCGATCCATCAAGGTCGGCAGATAAAGATTGAGCACAGTGTTGAGATCGTCGCGGATTTGGTCCCAAGTCGAGGATTTGGGGATCAGGGTATGAAATTCGAGCACGAAGGATGCGATCTGGCGGCGCAGGCGATCCTGATCATTGCGGAACCGGTCCAAGAACTTATCCACCAAGTTCCAGCTCATGATCATCAGATTGTTCAAGATGTGATAGACATCTCGAAATATTGTGCTGATTTTTTTTAGCATCCGTGACCTCCTCGTGAAAAGAGCAAGAGAACAGAATGCCAGATTTTGCTTCGGTTGTCAACCGTGGATAGCAAACCGATATTTATGCTACAATAGGTGCAATATGGCGGAAGTGAAGGAAGCGCTCAAAAAAGTTCCGGAAATGCCCGCGGCCGAAGCGCCGCGGGAGGTTGAGGTTAGGCAGGAGAAAAGGGAAAAAGTAGGTAGGGAAGAAGGGGGTGGGGAGAAAATTCAAGATTCTGAAGTCACCCAAGCTGAACAAGCAGTGCAGATGGCAGCTGCGGCACCCCCGCCTTTGGTGAAGGATCCGATTGTGGCTCAGATTGAAAGCGTGATGGCTGAGGATTTAACGGACTTGTTTTTGGGCTTATCGCCGGAACAACAAGCCGTGTTTCAGCAAAAAGGCGAAGAAACCGCTTCTTTGATCAAGGAAATGATTATGCAGGCCAAAGTCAACATGAAGAAAGTTTTCGAATTGCTGCGGGATTGGCTGCGGCTGCTGCCCGGGGTCAATAAGTTCTTTCTGGAGCAAGAAGCGAAAATTAAAGCTGATAAAATTTTAGGGCTGGCCAAAGAAGAACAGCGACGGGCCAGCGAACAAATTGCATGATGATTTTTCAGTTCGGATTGGAAACATTCGATCAAACGAATTTCACCGCGACCGGAACGGGCGCGGATTGGGGTTTTCTAATTCCAATTTTATGGTTAGTCGGAATTTTGGCCGCCGCGGCCATGGTGATTTATTTGGCGTTATATTTTATCCGCCACCGCGCGCAGGTTCGGTCCGCAACTTTTGACTTAGTCACGCTGTTAATCACGCTGCCGAAATTTCGCCGCGAAGAAGAGTCTGAGCGAGGCGGTTCAAAAGAAGACGTGCAAGAAACGATTGCGGCCGCGGAAACTTTCTTTTCGGCCGTGGCCGGCTTGAAAGCGGAAAAAGGTTTTATGAAGTGGCTGCTGGGCAAGAATGATCAGTTTTCATTCGAAATCGTGATGCATAAGAATCTGATTAAGTTTTACGCGGCCGTGCCCAGGCATTTACAGGATTTCTTTCAACAACAGCTGTCCGCGGCTTATCCGGACGCGTTCATCGAAGAGGTTGAGGATTACAATATTTTTTCTCCGACCGGGGTGATTTTGGGCAGCTATTTAACGCTCAAGCGGGAAAATGGCTTTCCCATTAAAACTTATCGCCAGCTGGATAAAGATCCGCTGAATGCGCTGACCAATGTCTTATCAAAATTGCCCGCGGATGAAGGCGCGGTTTTTCAATACGTGGTGCGCTCGGCGCCGGGCGCTTGGCGCAAACGCGGCGTAAAAATCGCTCAAGACATGCAACAAGGCATGAGTTTGGAAGAAGCGATCAGCGGTAAAAAGAAATCTTCGGTCAAAGAATTGACCGGTTTATCAGCCGAGGATAAAAAACCGGAAAAAGAACACCGCTTATCGCCGCAAGAAGAAGAAACCGTCAAAGGCCTGGAAGAGAAAGCCAGCAAGGGCGGCATGGAAGTTTGCGTGCGCTTGATGGTTTCGGGTGCGAACGCGGGCACGGCCCAGACCACGCTGGCTAATATGATCAATGCTTTTTCCCAATACAATATCTATCAATACGGCAACTCTTTCGTGAAATCCGTGCCCAAATCAAAAAATAAAATCACGCAGCGTTTTATTTACCGGGCTTTCAACGAGCACATGGTTTGCGTTTTGAATACCGAGGAAATGGCCAGTTTGTGGCATTTGCCCACGCCTTGGACCGAAACGCCGAATATCAAGTGGCTGGGCGCTCGCCGCGGGGCCGTGCCATCGGGCGTGCCCAAGAGCCGGGCCGAGGAAGGCCAACTGGAATTGGGCTTTAATGTTTATCGGGGCATTAAGACGCCGGTTTGGATGAAAGGGCCGGATCGCTCGCGCCACATGTACATCATTGGCAAATCCGGATCCGGCAAATCAGAAACCATTGCCAAGTATGCGATTCAAGACATTCAAAACGGACACGGCGTGGCCGTGGTGGAACCGCACGGCGATTTGGTGGAGCGGATTTTAGCCAATATCCCCAAAGAGCGGGTGGATGACGTGATTTATTTCTGTCCGTCTGATTTGGAGCGGCCCATGGGCTTGAATATGCTGGAGGCCAAGGATGAAAGCATGAAAGACATGGCCGTGCAGGAAATGATTTCAATTTTTTACAAATTGTTCCCGCCGGAAATGATCGGACCGCAATTTGAGCACACGATGCGCAATATGATGCTGACCTTGATGGCTGATCAAGAAAATCCGGGGACTTTAGCGGAAATTCCGCGGATTATTACGGACGCGGATTTTCAACAGGAATGGGTGGCGAAAGTGAAAGACCCGGTGGTTCGGGCTTATTGGGAAAAAGAAGTCGCCAACACCAGCGACTTCCACAAGTCAGAGATGTTCGGATATTTGACCTCAAAAGTCGGCCGGTTCGTGGAAAACGAAATGATGCGCAACATCATCGGCCAGTCGCATTCCAGTTTTGACTTCAGGGAAGTCATGGATAAGAAAAAGATTTTGCTGGTCAATCTTTCCAAAGGCAAGACCGGGGATGTAAATTCGGAACTGCTGGGCATGATCATTGTTTCCAAACTGCAAATGGCGGCGCTGGGCCGGGCGGACATGCCCGAGAGCGAGCGCAGCGACTTTTATCTTTACATCGATGAGTTCCAGAACTTCATTACGGATTCCATTGCCACAATTTTGTCCGAAGCGCGCAAGTACCGGTTGAATCTGATCATCGCCCACCAATATATCGGCCAATTGGTGAAGAACGGGGACACGAAAATTCGCGATGCGGTGTTTGGCAACGTGGGCACCAACTTTGTGGCCCGAATCGGGCCCGAAGACGTGGAAATGCTCGAGCCCATCTACTCACCGGAGTTTTCCGGATATGATTTGATGAATTCTGATAAGTTTACTTGGTATGTGAAGATGATTGTGGATAACTCTCAAGTTAAGCCTTTTACCATGAATTTGGCACCTTCGCCGTCGGGAAATCGGGAATTAGCCGAGGCCATTAAGGAACTTTCTCGGTTGAAATATGGACGGGATCGCGCTATTGTCGAAGCAGAGATATTAGAGCGTTCGCAATTGGGCACGGCCGGGCGGGGACCCCAGAGGCCGGGCCCGGGAGAGATATAAAAAAACAAAGCCTGCAAACAAAGACTCAATAAAAAAATTTATATGGCGCGCCAAGATGATGCGAGGTATGAGGGGGAAATGGAGGAAATGATCTTTGAGCCCGAACCAGCCGTGGGCCAGAAAGCGCCGGCTGAAGACAAGCATGTTCGGGTTGACCTAATTATCAGAACCCTGAAGCAAGTCCATGAGAGCATCGGACACATTATCGATCTTTTTGAAAGCGATGGAGTAGTGGACGACGGCCAAATGATGGCCGAGTTGGTGACCGCCAAAAAACAATTAGCCCAGAAGCTGGAAGATTTTTCCGGCGCCCGGGTGGTCGAGGGCATGTTCGATGGGGCGCTGATGATCGGCCAGGACGGCAAATCATATTCCGTGCCGCCGAATTACGCTTCCAAGTCGCGTTTGGTTGAAGGTGACGTCATGAAACTCACTATTCGGCCGGACGGGTCTTTTGTTTTTAAACAGATTGGTCCGATTGAGCGCAAGCGAATCGTAGGTACCGTGGCTTTTGACGCCTCGACCAATTCTTACGTGGCCATCAGCGATGGCGCGACTTTTAAAGTTTTAACCGCCAGCGTGACATATTTTAAAGGACAGCCCGGCGATGAAGTGGTCTTGCTGGTTCCCAAATCAGGCAAGAGCGTGTGGGCGGCCGTGGAAAATGTGATTAAAAAATAGTGAAAGCAGGCACTCGGCACTAGGCTTTAGGCCCTGGGAATGTTATCCTAGCGCCTAGCGCCTAAGGTCCAGCGCCTTTTTATGTCTCAAGCGATTTATCGAAAATATCGGCCCGGAAAATTCTCGGACGTGACCGGACAGGATCACGTGATTCAGACGCTGCAGAATCAAATTAAAAATGATTCGGTGGCGCATGCTTATCTTTTTACCGGTCCGCGCGGCATCGGCAAGACCACGGTGGCTCGGTTGTTGGCGAAGGCCGTGAATTGCGAAAAGAGCAAAGATTTTGAACCGTGCAATGCATGCCCGGCTTGCGAGGATATCGCGGGCGGAGCGTCTTTGGACGTGGTGGAAATTGACGCCGCTTCCCAGACCGACGTGGAGAACGTGCGCGAGAATATTGTGAAAAGCGTGCGTTTCACGCCCAATCGTCTCAAGTACAAAGTTTATATCATTGACGAGGTTCACATGCTTTCCGCCTCTTCTTTCAATGCTTTGCTGAAAACTTTGGAAGAACCGCCGGCGCATGGCATTTTTATTTTAGCCACCACGGAAATTCACAAAGTGCCGCAGACCATCATCAGCCGCTGCCAGCGGTTTGATTTTCGCCGGATTCCGGTCCCGATGCTAGTGGCTCGGCTCATGGGAATCATCGATCAGGAGGGTATTAAAGTTGACGAGGATGTGTTGCAGGAAGTGGCGCGCCACGCGGACGGCTGCGCACGCGATGCGGAAAGTTTGCTGGGCCAGATTTTAGCCATGGCCGGCCAAGATTCAATCAGCATGGAAGCGGCCAGCTTGGTTTTGCCGGCCACGACCACGGTGTTGGTGCTGGATTTTGTTGATTCGCTGGCGAATGATCAAGCCAAAGCCGCGATTGAACAATTGGATAATTATGTGGAACAGGGGATTGATATGCCCCAGTTTATGGATGATGTAATCGATTTTTTCCGGATTTTGCTTTTTGCTAAAATGGGCAATCGCGATTTATTGGAAATGTCTTTTAACTCGGACACGGTAGCCGGCGCGGATCAAATTTTACCGAAGCTGACTTTGAGTAAAATTACCCAAGCGATTGCCGCTTTTTTGGAAGCCCGGCGGCATATGAAGCTGGACAAGATTCCGCAGTTGTCCGCGGAATTGGCGGTTTTGGATTTGTGCGGGAAAAAGGTAGGTAGGGAAGAAGAAGGTAGGGTAGAAGACTCCAGCAAACTGGATTTTAAGGAACAGGGGGCTGGTTCGGGTTCGGAGAGAGAGGTTGGAAATAATCAACAAGAGTTGGAAACTAACGAGATAGTTGGAGAGGTTGAAAAAGAACCAACTGTTCCGATTCAAGCCAAAGAAACGGTTTTTGATTCCGTGCCCGTGATCGATTTGGCAGAAGTCAAAAGAAAGTGGCCGGATGTTTTTCAGCAATTAAAACAATGCAATGCGTCTTTGCCCATCATGATTCAAGCCGGCCAGCCTTCGGCCGTCAACGGCGACCAAGTGGAAATATCATTTGAATACGCCCTCTATGCGGACACCATGAATCGTGATAAGAATAAAAAACTTTTGGAAGAAGTGATGAAAAAAGTGATCGGCAAGCCGCTGCGGATTCACGCCAAGCATGAGAATTTGAAGGCGGATCAGGCCGTGTCGGATTTAATTGATCAATTTGGAGGATCAGTAGTGTAAATAACCTATTTGTCTTATGGAAAATCAATCATCCGGGGGAATTATTTGGGTCGTAGCCGCTTTGCTGGTCATCGGCGGGGGAATTTACTTGTGGCAGGATGAAGGAGCAACATATCAAGCACCCGAGTCTGAAGAGTTTCAGCCTGTGGAATTAACTCAGGATTGGCAAAGTTCGGATTTGGGTTTTGCTTTGAAATTGCCGGACGGTTTTCAGATCAGCGAACGGCCGGACGGGATTTTGGTGGTTAAGGAATCAACTGAAGCCGAGCCGGAACCGAGGCCGGAATTTCAGGTTCAAGTCACCCAAGGAAATTTAGCTGATTTCAAAGTCGGTCGCGGTATTACTTTGTTAAGCGATGAAGAAGTAATCATCAACGGTGCGAAAGCCCGGAAGTTCGTGATTACGGCCGATTCTTTGCCCGCAGGCACGGAATGTGATTTTTACAGTTTTGAAAATCGGGGCATGATTTACGAGTTTAGCGAATATCAGTGCGTTGACTCGCCGATTTTTGAAGCCGTGCTAAATACCTTCGCCATAGTTTGGGAAAAATAATCAAATTAAAAACACCTCGCGAAAGCGGGGTGTTTTTGGTTCCGGGACAAGGATTCGAACCTTGATTCTCAGGTCCAGAACCTGATGTCCTGCCGTTAGACGATCCCGGAATGTGCGTCAAAACTATCATTAATTATTCAGTTTGTCAAAGGCGAGGTCTTGATTATTCTCGGACGATTTCTTATACTACTGCTGTTTTTAAACCAATAAATATCAATATGATGTCATTTCTTGCGGGGAGGAGAATAGCTCTGTATCCAAAGCGATACGCCGTGGTGGCTGCCGTGATCGGCAGTTTTGCGATTTTTCATAATGTTTTCGCTTCAGGCGGGGAGGAAAGCACCATGTTCGCGCAGACTTTTTTCTGGATCGCGGTGATTTTAATTGCGGCGAAATTATCCAGCTTAGTGGAGCGATTCGGCCAGCCTTCGGTGTTGGGCGAACTGGTCATCGGGGTGATTCTCGGCAACTTGGCGCTCTTGGGCATCCATTCATTTGAACCGCTGCGCCAAAATGAAATTATTGCTTTCTTGGCCGAGCTGGGCGTGGTGATTTTGCTGTTTCAGATCGGTTTGGAATCCAATATCAATCAAATGAAGAAAGTGGGTTTGAAGGCATTTTTGGTGGCGACCGTGGGCGTGATCGTGCCATTTGTGCTGGGAACTTACGTGGTCGGTCCTTGGCTTTTGCCGGGTTTAACTGCCAACGCTTATCTTTTCTTGGGCGCAACCTTGACCGCCACTTCCGTGGGCATTACCGCGCGCGTGTTTAAGGATTTGGGCAAGCTGCAGACTCCGGAAGCGCAAATCGTGCTGGGCGCGGCCGTGATTGACGACGTGATGGGCTTGATTATTTTGGCCGTGGTGTCCGCGATTGTCACGATCGGCGCGGTCAGTTTGGGAACCGTGAGCATAATCGTGGCCAAGGCCGTGTTGTTCCTTGTCGGGGCGATCGTGATCGGCCAATTGATTGCTCCGATTTTGGGCCGATCGTTCTCACAAATTCATACGGGCGTGGGCATGAAGTTTACGCTGGCGATTTGTTTCGGCTTGCTCATGGCTTTCTTGGCTCATTTGATCGGACTGGCGCCGATCGTGGGCGCCTTTGCCGGCGGCTTGGTTTTGGATCCGGTTCACTTCCGTTACTTTAAGGACCCTTCAATCGTGCGCGACGTGAAAGTGGCCGTGCGCGAGGCGGACGTGCACACGCGCGAGCAAGTGCTCAAGGCAATCGAGCCGCACGCGCATCGGCATATCGAAGATATCATCGAACCCGTGGCTTTTTTCCTGGTGCCGATTTTCTTTGTCATGACCGGTTTCGGTGTGAAATTGGAAACCATGTTTGACCTGCCGATTCTGTTGACGGCTTTGGGCATTACGGCCGTGGCGTTTGTGGGCAAGATCGTGGCCGGCTTGGTAGCCGGCCAGGTGGACAAGAAAATCGTGGGTTTTGGCATGGTGCCGCGCGGGGAAGTGGGCTTGATTTTTGCCATGATCGGCAAGGGCTTGGGCGTGGTCAATGACGAGATTTTTAGCATCATCGTGATCATGGTGATCTTGACAACGCTTTTGACTCCGCCAATTCTGACTTACTTGATCAAGAAAGAAAAGAAGGCTGAGACTCGCGAAGCAACAGCATAATATCCACAGAAAATCGATTGACAAACAGCAAAAATCGTGATGTGATGTCAGTACGATAAATAAACTCCACCCTAAAATCGGGTGGAGTTTTGTGTTTAACTTGAGCTGAGAAGATTAACGATAATTGTTACGATCGGATAAAAGTCCGTAAGGAAATATGAAGAAATTTTTAGCACAAATTACTTTGATTGGAACGGCTTCAAAACACGTTGCTGATGATTTGTTAGTTGAGTTCGATCGTTGTTTGTATGGAGTAAATAATATTCGATCCGTAACACTAGCTTGTAACCCGCAAGGTGTTGAAATTTTCAAAGAGATTAAGGGTGCGAAAGAGCGAAGAAGAATTAAAGAGGCCTTTCAATCTCTAAAACAAAAGAGGCTGATAAAAATTGAGAAGCAGGCAAAAAAAATATCAATCTCATTAACAAGAAAAGGGAAATTGCAATCTTTAAGACACCAAATTTTAACCGAGAATAAACAGCTGTCAGAAGATGATGTTTGTGTGATTGTTTTTGATATTCCAGAGCATGTTAGAACAATACGGGATCAGTTGCGTCACTTTTTGAAAAAAGCCGGTTGTACTCAATTACAGCGGAGTGTCTGGACTACAACAATAGATATTATTCGACCTCTCAAAGCTCTATTAAAGTCTATGAAAGCAGAGAAATGGATTCATGTTTTTCAAGGTCAGTCGGTATTTTGATCCTACGAAGTTTTTTACGATCGTAAAAAACTTCGTACGCCGTGCAGTCGGCGTTTGATTCTTCATGCATTCGAGGGTTCGGGATTTTAAGATCGAATGTTTTTCTGTTATGATGCTTTTGACAAGGCTGAGAGCCAAAGCTAGAAAACCACCCGATTCGGGTGGTTTTGTGATTTATTTAATTTTGCTGGCCGCGAAGTCGATGAGCGCGCCGGCGATATCTATTTCCGTGACTTTTTGCAGTTCTTGGAAGCCGGGGTTGGCGTTGACCTCCAGCACTTGCGGGCCTTGGCTGGTGCGGACAAAATCCACACCCGCGATATCCAGTTTGAAAATTTCCGCCACTTTGATGGATAAATTAATTTCATCTTCAGTCAATTCCGCTTTGGTGGCTTGGCCGCCCAAGGAAGCATTGGCCCGGATATCGCCGGGGCGAGCATGGCGCTCCATGGCCGCGATCACTTGGCCGCCGACCACGTACGCGCGATAGTCTTGGCGATTGGCTTCTTGTACAAATTCTTCAATGATGACCGGGGCATGGTCGCGGATATGAATATAATCCACAATCGGCTGCAGAGTTTCGGAATTTTCCGCGTAAAATACGCCTTTGCCGTGCGTGCCAAAACTGGTTTTGATGATGATGGGCCAGCCAATTTGTTCGGCGAGTTTAATGGCGCCGTCGGCGGTGCGAGCAATGCCCCACTTGGGCGTGGGAATATCATGCTTATAAAAAGTGGCATGCTGATCCAGCTTGTTTTTGGTTCGAGACAGATTGGAAAGATTGTTGACGATTAGATAACCGGCTTCGGCCAGAAGTTCCGGCGTGTAAGTATTCAAGGTCGGCTCTTCAGTAATATTGGGACGGGCGATGATGGCATCAATTTGCCCCAGTGGATGGCCGTCGTGCAAAACTTCGATGCTGTGGCCGTTTTTTCGAAAAGTTAAATATTCTTGATACAAGCGCACCATGTTAAAACCCTTTTTTTCTCCGGCTTCCACAATTTGATCGATGGAAGCGTAAGAGTCGAAAGCGGGTTTTCGAAAAGCGAGTATGCCGATGGTTTTCATAGTTGGTTGAGGATTTGATCAAGTTCTTCCAAGGTTTTGACCTGGACGAGTTGCTGGCGGAATATTTTTACGCCCGGAACTCCTTTAAAATAATTGACTAAATGTTTGCGGAAAGTGACCATGCTGTTCGGGCCGTAATGCTCGACATGCAGCCGGGCGTGCATTTTGGCCACGCGGATTCTTTCAGCCAGTGAAACTTCTTTAATCGGTTGGCCGCTTAAGAAATCCGCGACCTGTTGGAAGATCCAGGGGTTGCCTAAAGCCCCGCGGGCGATAAGTATACCATCGGCTTTGGTTTGGTCAAGAGCTTTTTGCGCTAATTCCGGCGAAGTAATGTCCCCGTTGGCCAGTACCGGAAGCGAAACAAGTTCTTTGACCCGGCGAATGATGTCCCAGTCGGCCCGGCCCGCATAAGCCTGTTTTTTGGTACGGCCGTGAATGGTGATTAAGTCCGCGCCGGCTTGTTCTAAAACTTGAGCAAATTCCAGGATTTCTTTTTTATCACTCCAGCCGGTGCGGGTTTTGACCGAGACCGGAACATCAACCGCGGCTTTGACGGCTTTGACAATCGCAGCCGCTAATTCAGGATCCTTCATTAAGGCACAGCCGTGGAAGTTGCCGGTAAGTTTTTTGGCCGGACAGCCCATGTTAAGATCGATGAACTCGGGATTTTGGCGTGCCATGACGATTTTCGCGGCTTGGGCCATTATTTCCGGATCGCGCCCGAAAATTTGTTGAACCAGGGGCCGTTCCTCATCATGAATATCCAACATTTTTAAAGTTTTCTCATTGCCGTGAACAAGCGCATCCGCGGAAACCATTTCCCGAAAAATAATTGGCGATGACAAAGATTTGACCACGCGGCAAAACGGGGAGTCGGTCATCTCGGCCATGGGCGAGAGCCCAATGATCGGGCGTCTGATTGTTTTCCAGTCAGGCTTCATAACGGGGGAATAATACTGGATTAAGCGCGGTTGTTCAAGGGTTGTGGAAAGGAGCCAGAGGAGCTAAACTAATGATACGGAGCTAATTGAGCTAAAAAAATTATGACGCAATATTTAATGTTAGATCGGGAGCAGTTATTTCAGGAGATCGTGGAAAACGGCCGCGCCCAAGGCGTGGTGGATCAAGAGGCCTACCATTCGTTGGTGGACTCCATGGTCGAGGGGCACTTGGAAGTGGGTGAGTATGATAAGGACCAGGCCTTGCCAGAGCTGATTGAGGACTTGAAAGCCCGCTGGAGTGATTATCAAAAGACTTTGGAATAAAGCAAAAAACAGCGCCAAGCATGGACAGAGCGCTGTTTTTTGTTTATGATTGGCCCATTATGTCCGACCTGTCACACATTAGAAACTTCTGCATCATCGCCCATATCGACCACGGCAAGTCGACCTTATCGGATCGGCTGCTTGAGGTCACAGGCACAGTGGAAAAGCGGAATATGAAAGAGCAGATGTTAGATTCCATGGATATCGAGCGCGAGCGCGGCATCACCATTAAATTGGCGCCGGCGCGCATGGAATATCGCGGCCTGACTTTGAACTTGATTGATACGCCCGGACACGTGGATTTTAATTACGAAGTTTCTCGCTCTTTGGCGGCCGTGGAAGGCGCGATTTTGCTCGTGGATTCAACTCAGGGCGTGCAAGCGCAAACCATTGGCAATTTGTATTTGGCTTTGGATGAAGATTTAACCATCATTCCGGTTTTGAACAAGATTGATTTGCCGGCCGCTGATATCCCCAAGCGCACGCAGGAAATTGTGAAGCTGCTGGGCTGCGATCCGGCGGAAATTCTGTCAGTCAGCGGCAAAACCGGCGAGGGTGTGCCGGAATTGCTGGAAGCGATCGTGAAACGCATCCCGCCGCCCAGCGGTGATGAAAAAGCGCCAGCCCGGGCTTTGGTTTTTGATTCCAATTACGATGATTATAAAGGCGTGGTCGCGTATGTGCGCGTGGTGGACGGGAGTTTTAAAATCGGCGATAAAATTGAATTCATGGCCAATAACGCCGAAGGCGAAATTTTGGAAACCGGTGCGCTGGGGGTGGGCGGCTACCACAAACAGCCGGTTTTGGCCACCGGGCAAATCGGCTACATCGTCACCGGCTTGAAAGACATTCAAGCTTGCCGGGTGGGCGATACCGTCACTCATTTGAAAAACCCGGCCACTGAATTGCTGCCCGGTTACAAGGTGGTCAACCCCATGGTTTTTGCCGGCGTGTTTCCCAAAGTGGGCGATGACTTTCCGCGCTTGCGCGAGGCCATGGAGCGTTTGAAATTAAATGATTCCGCTTTGACTTATGAACCGGAACATTCGCCGGCCTTGGGCTATGGTTTCCGTTGCGGATTGCTGGGCATGCTGCATTTGGAGATTTTGAAAGAGCGCTTGATGCGCGAGTTTGATATTGATTTGGTGGTGACCGTGCCGTCGGTGGCATATCGCTTAACAACCAGGGGCAATAACGTGGTGATTATCAAGAGCCCGATCGAGTTGCCTGACGGGTCTCATATCACGTCAATTGAAGAGCCTTGGGTCAAAGCGGATATCGTGACTCCCAATGACCACGTGGGCGCGGTCATGCAGTTAGTGCAGGATCGGCGGGGAATCTATATGAATACCGAATATCTGTCCGAGAATCGGGCGATTTTGCATTACGAAATTCCTTTGGCCATGGTGATTGTGGATTTTTACGATAAATTGAAAAGCGTGACTTCCGGTTATGCCTCTTTGAATTATGAGGTGGTTGATTATCGAATCGCCAACGTGGTGCGCATGGATATTTTGGTGGCCGAAGAAATGGTGGAAGCGTTTTCCATGCTGGTTTATCGAGATGAGGCGGAACGGGCCGGCCGCCGAATCGTCAACGCTCTAAAAGATTCTATTCCCAGACAAAATTTCGTGATAAAATTACAGGCAGCCGTGGGCGGCAACATCGTGGCGGCGGAGAAAATTTCCGCCATGCGAAAAGACGTGACGGCGAAGTTGTACGGCGGAGACGTAACGCGGAAACGAAAGCTGTTGGAAAAACAAAAGAAAGGCAAAGCTAAAATGATGGAGCTGGGAAAAGGCAAAGTGAATATCCCGTCCGACGCTTGTTTGAAAGTATTAAAACGCTAATATGAAACGCAAAAAATTATTCAAAATGGTTTGGGCCGCGGCTTGCATTATGGTGATTGTGAGCATGCTGGGATTCACTTTTATCTTGGGGGCTTAGTTGAGGGAACTAAAGGTGCTAGGGGAGCTAAAGGAGCTAGTCTGACTACTTTAATTTCTTCACGAGTTTCCCATGCAAAAACGCTGGTCTTTGGCCAAGCCGATTTCGCTGGAGGTAAAAAAACAAAACCCGGATCTTGATCCGGTGGTTTTGCAATTGCTGTGGAATCGGGGTTTGCGCCAGCCAGAAGAAATCGCCGCGTTTCTCACTCCAGATTGGCTGACCGGGGCGCATGACCCATGGTTGTTTTCCAATATGCGCGCGGCCGTGGATCGGGTTTATCAAGCCTTGGACAAAGGCGAAGTGATTACCGTGCACGGCGATTATGACGCTGACGGCGTCTGCGGCACCGCGGTTTTGGTCAGTACTTTGCGAGAGATTATCAGGAAAATAGGCGGCGATGAGAAAAAGATCACGGCCTTTATTCCGCATCGGGAAAGAGACGGCTACGGTATGTCGACGGCCACTATGGATAAGTTGGATGAAGAGTATCAAACCAAACTGGTGATTACGGTTGATTGCGGGATCAGCAATCAACCGGCGATTGATCTGGGTCGGACGAAAAATATCGATACGATTGTTTGCGACCACCATACGGTGCCGGCGGAATTGCCGGAGTCGGCAATTTTAATTCATCCGCAAGTCGCGGGCGAGGCCTATCCCTTCAAGGAACTTTGCGGTACGGCCGTGGGCTTTAAGCTGGCCAGCGCTTTGATTCACGAAGCGCAAAAACGCGGCCTGGCTTTTCCCGCCGGCCAGGAAAAATGGCTTTTGGATTTGGTGGCTATTGCGACCGTCACGGATGTGATGCCGCTGCTGGGCGAAAATCGGGTGTTGGAACATTTCGGACTGAAGGTTTTGAATAAGACTCGGCGGCCGGGCCTGCGGAAATTAGTGGAAGTGGCGGGCAGCCGGTTTGGGGCCTTGGATACGGTCTCGATCGGTTTTCAAATCGGGCCGCGGTTGAACGCGGCCGGGCGGCTGGCTGAGGCGAAATTGGCCGCTGATTTGCTTTTGGCTGAAGATCAGGCCGAGGCTTTGGGTTTGGCTCAGCAATTGCATCAGATTAATACGGAGCGGCAAAAAGCGTCCAAAGAAATTTTTGAGCAGGCCTTGGCTCAAGTGGGGGAGCTCGGGGATCGAAAATTAATCACGGTGGTGGGCGAGGACTGGCCGGCCGGCCTGGTGGGCTTGGTGGCGGGAAAATTAGCCTCAAAGTTTTATCGGCCCGCGTACGCGATTACCAAGAGCGAGACCGGATATGTGGGTTCCGGGCGGGGCATCGAAGGATTTAACGTGACCGAGGCTTTGCAGGCGGCCAGTGAATATTTGGATAAATTCGGCGGCCATCCCCAAGCTTGCGGCTTTTCGACTGCCGGCCCGGATCGTTTAGAAAAATTGATCGCTAAGCTGCACGAGACGGCCGAGCAGCGGTTGCAGGCCGATGATTTGCGGCCCAGGGTTGAAGTTGAGGCCGAAGTTGATTTGGGGGAGATTGATTGGGATTTTTATCAGCAAATTCAACAACTGGCGCCGTTTGGCACGGCCAATCCGGAACCGGTGTTCATGAGCAGCGGCTTATCGGTTTTCGGTTATGATTTGGTGGGGGCGGAGGACAAGCATCTGCGGCTGACGGTCAGGACAAAGAATGGTAAAATAGTGAAGCTGATCGGTTTTGGTTTCGGCGACCGGGCTAAAGATTTGCAGCGGGACGATTTAGTGGATGCGGTGTATCAAATCGACGTGAACACGTGGAACGGCCGGCGCGAGCTGCAATATAAGCTGGTGGATTTAAGAAAACATCAAATATGAAAATTCGAATCTATTCCGACGGAGGATCAAGAGGGAATCCGGGGCCGTCCGCGGCCGCGGCGGTTTTGATGAATCCGGAAAATAAAAAAGTGCTGGCCACGGTGGCTGAATACGTGGGCGAGACCACGAATAATCAAGCCGAGTATTACGGCGTGATTATGGGCTTGAAAAAGGCCAAAGAACTGGGGGTGAAGGAGGTTGAGGTTTATATGGACTCGGAGTTGGCCATCAAGCAGTTGAAAGGCGAGTACCGGGTTAAGAATTCAGAGTTAGCCAAGCGGTTTTTGGAGGTGCACAATCTTATTCAGGAGTTTCATCAGGTGACTTATCAACATGTGACGCGGGACAAGAATCAACAAGCCGATGCTTTGGTGAATAAGATTTTGGATGAGCGTTAGGCTGGGGGCTGGTAAACAGGAACTGGGTGTTGGAGGGTTTTTTATTCCCAACTCCTAGTTACCAGTCGCGAGTTACTTATGATATAATATTTTCACTATGGGATTATTTGGAGGCGCAAAAAAGGATAGCTACCTCGGCATTGATATTGGTGCCGGGGGTATTAAGTTAGTGGAGCTGGCCAATGAAAAGGGCCGGGCCACGGTTTTAACTTACGGCTATTCCGTGCGCCAGCCGGGCGAGGCCGTGACTTCGCCGTTTGACGATGTCAAAGGCACGGGCGAAACTTTAGCGAAACTTTGCGATCAGGCCGGAACTAAATCCAAGCGGGCCATGGCGGCTTTGCCGATTTCCAGCGTGTTCACCGCGATTATCTCGATTCCCCGGCGCAAGGAGGAAAAAGAAATGAAACCGCTGATTGACGCGCAAGTTTCCAAGCTCACTCCCTTGCCGCTGTCGGATATGATCACTTATTCGACTTTTATCGATAATTTGAAAGAAGATAAAACTCAGAAGGCTCAGGGGCTGACGCCGGGGCAAACGGCGGCGGCGGCGCGCAAAAAAGATTACGTGCGAGTGTTGGTGACGGGGGCGGCCAAGAGTTTGGTGCAAAAATACATTGAGATTTTTAAGATCGCCAAATTGGAATTGCAAGCGATTGATACGGAAGCGTTCGCCTTGATTCGGGCTTTGGTGGGCAAAGACAAAAGTTCTATCATGCTTCTGGATATCGGTTCCATGCGCACGAATATCACCATCGTGGAAAAAGGGATTCCGTTTTTGACGCGGAGCATCAATGTGGGCGGCAGTGCGGTGACCAAACGGATTATGGAACAAACCGGCTTGCCTGAAGATCAAGCCGAGCAGATGAAAATGGATTTGGCTTCGGCCGAGGCAACCGGCCAAACCGCGGCCGGGGGCATGCCGGCCATTTTGGAAGCGGCCATGCAGCCGATTTTGAATGAAATCAATTACAGCTTTCAATTGTATGAAAAGATGGAGCTGACGGAAATGAAACGCGTGGAAAAGGTGATTGTGACCGGCGGCTCCTCGCATTTGCCGCGCGTGCCCGAGTATTTTTCCGAAAAATTGAACTTGAATGTTTATCGGGGCGATCCCTGGGCCCGAGTGGCCGTGCCGCATGATTTGCGGCCGGTGCTGGATGAGATTGGTCCGCGCATGAGTATCGCGATCGGCTTGGCCATGAGGGAGATGGATTAGTATGAAAGAAAAAAGAACAGTGTTGATTCTGGATCGGGATGCGTACACGGCCGGCTTGTACGCTCGAAAGTTCGAGCAGGAAAAGTGGCAAGTTAAAATTGTGGATGATTTGGATCAAGCGTTGAGTTATTTGAAAAGCCATGAACCGGAAGCCTTTGTGTTCGATCATCAGAGTTTGTCAGATCTGAAAGTTGACGCGGCGGACTTCGCGCACCGGACCAGGCGGACCGACAGTTTGCTGGCCGTGCTGATCGAAATGGACAAGGTGGTTTATCCGGATCAAACAGTTGAAGAGTACGAGGCTGACACTTATTTATTAAAAGGGCACTTCGTGCCTTCGGAAGCCGTGGCCAAGATTTCTCGTTTGGTTGATGAAGCCGAGGACTAATGGTAAAATTATTTATAATATGCCCAGTAGGACAACTTCGATGAAGTTGCATTTTTACCCACGCTGGGTCAAGACCCAAGGTCTGAACAGACAAGAAGTTTAATTAGTTTAATTAGAATGCAACTTCCTACGGAAATTCACGTAAAAATATCGAAGTTGTACTACTGGGTATGAACGACCAAAAAGGTTTTACTCTAATCGAAGTTCTGATTGTGGCGGGCGTGATTCTGGTGATTGGAATTTTTTCGGCCTTGGCCGTGAATTCAGCGCGTTCTAAATCGCGCGATGCCGTGCGCTTGTCGCAAGTGCGCATGCTGCAGTCGGCCCTGGAGGATTTTTACAATGAAAATAACGGTTATCCCAGGGATCAAGGCATTCCTTTGGGCGATGCCACGCAAAGCGCGTGTCTGGGAGCGGCCGGTTTTCAGGCTGATTGTTCGACTGATCGAGCGGTATTGCTGCGGGCGGTCATGGGGACGGTGGAATCAGGCTTGAAAGATCAAGTGATTTGCGGCACGCCGGCGCGCAATGCTTTTTGTTATTCCCAACTGCTTGACGCTTCCACTTACCGCATTCAATTCGAGTTAGAAAACAACTGGAATCAAGTCGGCTTGATTCAGGGCATTAATTGTGCGTATCCGGATGGTATTGAGGCCGGCCGCTGTCGATTAGAGATTTAGTTTTTATGATGTGGTCAATAATTTTCGTTTTTTTAATCGGTCTGTCCGTGGGCAGTTTTTTAAATGTAGTGGTTTTTCGCGCGCGCAGCGAAGATACCATCGGCGGCCGGTCCAAATGCCAGCACTGCGGGGTTGAGCTGCGAGCTCAGGACATGATCCCGGTGGTCAGCTATTTTGTGCTGGGCGGACGCTGTCGCAACTGCAATAAACCGATTTCCATCCAGTATCCGCTGGTGGAATTTTGTACCGCGATTTTGTTTTGTTTGTTTTTCTTGCGATATTATTACGGCTTTTCCTTGCCCATCGGCTTGGATGTGACCCAATCAATCGTCTATTTGCTGCGCGATTTGCTGTTCACCGTGTTTTTGATCGTCCTGTTCGTTTACGACCTTCGTTATTATTTGATCTTGGACCGTTTTTCCATCCCGGCCATGGTCATTGCCTTGGTGGTGAATTATTTTTTAGGCCTTCCCATTTTGTCCATGTTAAGCGGTGCCGTGATTATCGGCGGCTTTTTCTTGTTTCAGTTTTTGATTTCTAAGGGTCGCTGGATCGGCGGCGGGGACGTGCGCATGGGCTTGCTGATGGGCATTATTTTGGGCTTGCGCGAAGGCTTGGTGGCTTTGGTGCTGGCTTACGCGGTGGGCGCTTTGGTGGGCATCTTTTTACTTTTGGGGCAAAAAGTTGAGATGCAGTCCAAGGTTCCGTTTGGCAGTTTTCTGGCTTTAACCACGATTATTATGCTTTTGGCCGGCGTGGCCTTGATTGATTGGTATATCAGCATGGTGGGCATTCCGCCGGAGATAATTGATTTTCTTTCGCAGCCGCCCGTGCCCATGAAGTTCTAAGTTAAACCGCCCCCGCCGTTGGCGAGGGCGGTTTTTTAGTATAAAATAGCCGCATATGAACAAGGCTGAAGCGAAGACAAGAATCGCGAAATTGCGCGAGGAAATTGCTTATCATCGCTACAATTATCATGTTTTGGACAAGACCACGATTTCCGAGGCGGCTTTGGATTCGCTTAAGCATGAGCTGTATAAACTCGAGCAAGAGCATCCGGATTTGATAACCCCGGACTCGCCGACCCAGCGCGTGGGCGGTAAGCCTTTGGCCAAATTTAAGAAGATCAAACATGCCCGTCGGATGCTGTCCATGGAAGATGTTTTTAGTTTTGAGGAATTTGAGGCTTGGTATGAGCGCGGGCGGAAGTTGTCTGGCAAGAATCAGTTGGACTTGTTTTGCATGCCCAAGCTGGATGGCTTGGCGATTTCGATTATTTATAAGAATGGGGTTTTGGAAACGGCCGCGACTCGAGGCGATGGCACGACTGGCGAAGACATAACTGTTAATGTCAAAACAATTGAATCGGTTCCTTTGAATTTGATGTCAGAAAAGGGATTGGAAATTCCGGGAACAGTTGAGGTCCGGGGCGAGGTTTATTTTCCGGAAGAGGCTTTTGAAAAAATGAATCAAGAACAATTGCGAAATGATAAGCCTGCGTTTGCGAATCCGCGCAATGCCGCGGCCGGCTCGGTGCGTCAATTAGATTCCAAGATTACAGCCGGCCGTGGCCTGGCTTTTATGGCTTGGGATCTGGAGGCGGATTTTGGACAGAAGACCGAATCGGACGAATGGGAACTTTTAAAGAAATTGGGATTTCGGGCGGTTGAGAATTCAGTAGTCTGCAAATATCTGGCTGAAGTCAGAAAACACTGGGAGGCGTTGCAGAAAAAACGCGAGAAACTGGGATATTGGATTGACGGCATGGTGGTGCGCGTGGATGATAATATAGTTTTTAATAAATTAGGCGTGGTAGGCAAAACTCCGCGCGGGCTGGTGGCTTGGAAGTTTCCGGCCGAGGAAGCCACCACCGTGGTGCAGAATATTGAATGGTTTGTGGGCCGAACCGGGGCTTTGACGCCGGTGGCCGTGGTGAATCCGACTTTTATCGCGGGCACGACGGTCAAGCACGCCTCGCTTCATAATTATGACGAGATCAAGCGTTTGGATGTGCGAGTGGGCGATACGGTGATTTTGTATAAGGCCGGGGATATTATTCCGAAAGTTAAAGAAGTATTAAAAAACATGCGGCCTGACGGCACGCACGCGGTGCATCAACCCCGCCAGTGTCCGGTTTGCGGGTCAGACGTGGTGAAGAAAGATGAGGAGGTGGCGATTTATTGTAAGAATCCGCGCTGTTTTGCTCAAGATCGGGAAGCGGTTTTGCACGCGGCCAAATCTTTTGAAATTGACGGCTTGGGCCCGGCCACGGTGTCGGCCATGATTGAAAAGAAAATTGTGCAGAGAGCTCCGGATCTTTTCGGAGTCACGGCTGAGGAGCTTTTGGGTCTGGAAGGGTTTGCGGAATTATCAGCCAAGAAATTAGTCGATGAGATTCAAAATAAGAAGACGATTCCGCTAGCCAATTTTATTGTGGCTTTGGGGATTCGAAACGTGGGACTGGAAACCGCGCATGATTTGGCTCGGCATTTTGGATCATTCGACAAATTACGCCAAGCCTCGGTGGATGAGCTGTCAGCAATTGAAGGCGTGGGACAAGTGGTGGCGGACGCGATCGTGGATTTTATGAAGCAAGAGCACAATCAGGAAATGATTGACGATTATTTTAAGCAGGGGATCGTGATTAAAAATCCAACTCAGCAAAGTCAGAAATTAGCCGGTCAATCATTCGTCCTGACCGGCACTTTAGAATCATTAACTCGCGATGATGCCAAAGATCGAATTCGCGCTTTGGGCGGGGATGTATCATCTTCCGTGTCTAAAAATACGGATTATGTGGTGGCGGGCGAAGCGCCGGGATCAAAGTATGATAAGGCGAAGAAGTTGGGGGTAAAGATATTGTCGGAAAGGGAATTTCTGACGATGCTAGGTAGGTAGGGTATAAGGGTATGCAAATAAAAACTCGGACATTTGTTGATCTGGTTGTTTGGCAGCAGGCTCATAAGTTCGTACTTTCTTTGTATCAGTTAACAAAAAGTTTTCCTGATACTGAAAGGTACGGACTGGTTACTCAATTGAGGAGAGCGGGTGTATCAGTAACATCTAACATTGCTGAGGGTTATACACGTTTTGGTCGAAAAAATAAGGCTCATTTTTACACGATGTCACAAGCATCATTAACTGAGATTCAAAATCAGTTGATATTATCAAGGGATTTAGGTTATATTTCTAGCGAAAATTATGATAGACTTTGGGAACATACGTTAGATATTTATCGAATGTTAAATATATTAATTAGAAGTGTGAAAGTAAATCCCTGATACCCTACCTACTTTTGCCCTACCTCCTATTTATGAAATTATCCAAAGAAGAAGTGGAACACGTAGCGCAACTGGCGCGTCTGAAATTAACTCCGGAGGAAGCCGAGAAGTATCAAGGGCAATTGGGCTCGATTTTGGAGTATGTGGAAAAATTAAACGAGCTGGATGTGAAGTCCGTGCCGGAAATGCAGCACGCGGCCGGATCAGCTAATGTGTTTCGCGATGACGAAGTGGAAGGAAGTGATCAAGACACTCGTGAGCGGATTGTTGAAGCATTTCCGCAAAAAGAAGGAGATTTGCTGGAGGTGCAGGCCGTTTTTGAAAATCAAGAAACTTAAATATACAGACCCCCTCCCAGCCTCCCCCTTGGTAAGGGGGAGGAGTAACCGAGGGTTCCCCTTCCTTACCAAGGAGGGGGTTAGGGGGAGGTCTTGAGAATATTATGGACATATCAACAATGACAATCCGCAAAGCTTTGGACCAAATGCAAGCCGGAGAATTTACGGCCAAGGATTTAGTTCAGGCTTGCTTGGATAGTATCGAATCGAAAAATGAAAATTTGAACGCGCTCTTGAGCGTGGCGGATTCGGCTTTGGCGCAAGCGGACGCAATCGACCGGAAGCGCGCGGCCGGTGAAGAACTGGGCGCTTTGGCCGGGATCCCAATCGTGATTAAAGATAATATTTTAGTGAAGGGTTGGACCGCTTCCGCGGGCTCGCGGATTTTAGAAGATTATCAGGCCAGCTATGACGCGACCGTGATTAAGAGGTTGCGCCAAGCTGACGCAATCTTGATTGGCCGGGCCAACATGGATGAATTTGCCATGGGTTCATCGGGCGAAACTTCGCATTACGGCCCCACTAAAAATCCTTGGGACGAAACCAAGGTGCCGGGGGGGTCGAGCAGCGGATCATGCGCGGCCGTGGCTTCAGGCATGGCCCTGGGAGCCTTGGGAACGGACACAGGCGGTTCTATCCGCCAACCGGCGAGCTTGTGCGGTTTAACCGGTTTGAAGCCCACCTATGGCCGGGTTTCCCGATATGGGGCCGTGGCCATGTGCTCAAGCCATGATCAAATCGGGCCCATCGCCAAGACCGCGGAAGATGCGGCTTTGATTTTGGCTGTGATTGAGGGTTCGGATGCCAAGGACGCAACCAGCGTGGCGGGCACGGATGTGTTTATCCCGGAGTTGGTACAAAAAGATTTGAAAGGCGTGAAAATCGGCATTCCGAAAGAGTATTTTCTGGCCGGTATGGATCCGGCCGTGGAAAAAGCCGTGCGCGAGGGCATTGAAGAATTGAAAAAAGGCGGGGCCGAGATCACGGAGGTTTCCCTGCCGCATACGGAGTACGGTTTGGCCGCTTATTATCTTTTAATGCCGGCCGAAGCCAGTTCGAATTTGGGACGCTATGACGGCGTGCGCTATGCCTATTCATCTAACGGCAACGATTTAATCGACAGCTACGCGCGCACGCGTGGCGAGGGTTTCGGCGCGGAGGTGAAGCGGCGGATTATGCTCGGCACTTATGCCTTGTCCGCGGGTTATTATGACGCGTATTATCGGAAGGCTTTGAAAGTGCGCACCTTAATCAAACAAGATTTTGATGACGTGTTTAAGCAGGTTGATTTAATTGCTTGTCCGACCTCGCCCTCGGTGGCCTGGGATTTGGGCGCCAAGTTTGATGATCCGCTGACCATGTATCTTTCCGACGTTTATACCATTACGGCTAACCTGGCGACTTTGCCGGGCATGTCCGTCCCGTGCGGCTTTAAGGATGGTTTGCCCATCGGTTTGCAATTTTTGGCTAAGCCGTTTGACGAAGCCAGTATTTTCCGCGCCGGCATGTTCTATCAATCGGCCACGGATTGGCACAAGAAAACACCATAAGTATGCCGGCCACGCATTTTTTTAAAACTAATCAGCCGGCCACGCGATTAATCGCCCAAGGTTTATTTTGGGCGTTTATTGTTTTAGCGATTCTGATGCAATTGGGCTGGATTGACGTGGTGGATCATAACCAGGAATGGTTTTTAGTGTATATGCTCTTGCTGTCGGCTTTGGGTATGATGGGGCCGTTTATTATCGTTAATTTGATCCGCCCATTGCGTGCTCGGATCACTGAGCAAGCGTTAGGTTTGATGGAGATGCTGGCGGGCGCGGCCATGGTGGCATCTTGGATTGGGGCCTTCGGCTTGTATCGCGACGGATTTGGCTATGATACTTTCGTGCATTTTTTTGCCTCCTTATGCTTGGTTTTGATCTTCGGTATAGCGCTGACGGTCTTTCCATTTTTTGCCAAACGCGTTTGGCTGCTGCTTCTGCTGGTGGTGGTTTTGACTTTGCTGGGCGGGTTGCTCAATGAGATGTTTGAATATGCGGGCGATTTGCTGTTTACGACCATGATGTACGGGGAAGCGGGCCAGCCGGATGACACGCTGCGGGATTTAATCGGCAATAGCGTGGGTGCGGTCATCGGCGTGGTAGTTTTGTATTTCGTCCGCGAGCGGTTGAATAAATATCTAGGTTAATCATATTGAGAGTAATTCGTCATTGCGAGGAGGGAGTGATTTATCGACTGACGAAGCAATCGCACGTCATATCACGCAAATGATTAAACTTGAGATTGCTTCGCTACGACTGGCGACTTCGCTCGCAATGACTAATCCATATGATTCCATACTTTACGGCCACAACTTTTCATCTCGGTCCGATCCCGATTCAGGTTTGGGGAACTTTGGTGGCTCTGGGAATTTTAGCCGGCACTTTTGCTTCGGCTTGGCTGGCTAAGCAACGAAAGCAAGACGCGGGCTTGATTTGGGATTTGGCCACTTGGGTGATTCTAGGTGCTTTTGTCATGGCGCGCGTGTTTCATGTGTGGCTTTATAATTTCGATTATTATGCGGCTGATCCGACCAAGATATTCGTGATTTGGGAAGGCGGCTGGTCGATCATCGGTGGTTTTTTGGGGGCGGTCTTAGCCGGCGCATGGTATTTAAAAAAACGCCAAGTGAATTTTGGGGAGTATGCGGACACCACAATTTTTGGTTTGCCTTTAGGCTTGTTCATCGGACGGATCGGATGCTTTTTGATTCATGATCATCCGGGCAAGATCACGAATTTCTTTTTGGGCGTGCAGTATCCGGATGGAATCATTCGCCACGATCACGGATTATATTTGTCCTTAAGCGGTTTGGGTTTGTTTGCGGCGTATCTGATTATGTGGAAATTGAAAATTGAAAAAGGATTGTTGCTGCCGGTATTTTTGTTGTGGTATGGGGCAGTCAGATTCGTTTTGGATTTTTATCGAGCCACGGACGGGTTGATTGTGGATGCCAGATATTGGGGTTTGACTCCGGCTCAGTTCGCGTCTTTGTTTATGATAGTGCTGGGGATAACTTTATTAATAAGAAAAAGGAAGCATATTTAATCACTGTCAAGGAATCAAAAATTTTTTATAAAAGCCTCTTAATAAGGGCTTTTTTCATATGCTTGTGGATAACTTGATAAATAAAGATAAATACGCTATGGTGGAAATAGGCAAGGGATTAGGTTGCAGGCCCATATTCCACAGCCAAACCGGCTTAGGGTAGGTCAACCCTAAGTTGGGTAGAACTGCCGCTGTCCGTTACTAGGAATAAGCGGTGGTGCGATCCGCACAAGCTCCGTGTTCTGGCCACACTCAGTACTGGTTCCTCGGCCAGCTGCTACCTGAAGCAGTCATCGCCCGGGTTTCCGACCTCTGAAGGGGATTTGGAAACGCGGGAGATAAGAGTGAAGATGTACACGGAGCTGGCGGAGACCAAATCCAAACAAAAAACACCCGACTGAGGTCGGGCGTTTTTTATTGCATATTTTGTCAGCCAAAAATAGTTCCCCAAAATCCTTTTTTGGTTCTGCCTGGCTTTTCCTCTTTTTTCAGGGGTTGGGATAGGGGATTAACATAAGTTGAGATGTATTGCCCGATTCTGGCCATTTCTTGCTCAACTAGCTGGCCGTCGTAATCAGCCGAGTGGGCATGGGCGGATTGGCTGTAAGTGGCTTTTTTTTGGTCCAAGTGCAGATTGAGCTCAATTCCGTCGCCTTTAAGCGCGTAGTAAAGATGGAATTGCGGAAATGCCGCATTGGTGAAACGTCGGGTATAGCTGATTTGGCCTTTGAAGCCGGGCTTTTCGCCGTAGCCGGCCCGGCGCAGTAAGTTGCGGGGATTGTCCGGTAACGGGCCGGGGAGATATTGTTTCATACCTTGCCATGATAGCATATTTTCGCTACAATTCCGCCAGACCTGTAATAACCAGGAGAGGTCGCATAGTTGGTCTAGTGCGCACGCTTGGAAAGCGTGTATACCGCAAGGTATCGAGGGTTCGAATCCCTCCCTCTCCGCCAAAAAATTCTCTGTTGAAAGCAGGGGATTTTTTATTTAGGTCAACGGCATTGTTTACGATCGTGAGTTTTACCGTCGATGAGGTATGTATGTTAGAATAAGAATACATGAAGCAATTAACACCCGAGGAACAAGAAGTGATTCTGAATAAAGGCACGGAGCCGGCCGGATCCGGTCAATATGATCGGTTCTTTGAGTCCGGGACTTATAAGTGCAAACAATGCGGTGCGGAATTGTATCGGTCGGATGATAAGTTTGACGCGCACTGCGGGTGGCCGAGTTTTGATCAGGAGATCGCGGGTGCAGTCAAGCGCCTGCCGGATGCGGACGGCCTGCGCACGGAAATTCAATGTACCAAGTGCGGCGCGCATTTGGGACATGTTTTTGAAGGCGAACATATGACTGATAAGAATGTCAGGTATTGTGTGAATTCCGTGAGTCTTGATTTCGAGAAGAAATAATATGGTTCAAGTAATTGTTTTGGGCGGCGGATGCTTTTGGTGTACGGAAGCCGTATTTCAAAAGATAAAGGGGGTAACGAAAGTTGAATCTGGTTATGCGGGCGGGGAAGCGGCCAATCCCACTTATGAACAAGTTTCCACGGGCGAAACCGGGCACGCGGAATGCGTGCGCGTGGAATACGACGCCGATCAAGTCGGCTTGAATAAAATTTTGGATGTTTTTTTCGCCGTTCATGATCCCACGACCTTAAATCGACAAGGGAATGATGTGGGTACGCAGTATCGCTCAATTATTTTTTGGACTGAGCCGGAACAAGAAAAGGCAATTAAAGATTATTTGATTAAGGTTCAGGATGAGTTTAAAGATCCGGTGGTGACTGAAGTCGAAAAACTAGATATGTTTTATCCGGCCGAGGACTATCACGAGGATTATTACAACCAGAACAAAAGCAAGATGTATTGCCGGCTGGTGATCTCGCCCAAGCTGAAGAAGGTTGAAGAGAAATTTGCCGATTGGCAAAAGTAAATATGTCTTTGAGCAAAAACGAACAAGCGCTTTTGCGCCGGATTCATGTGGCTTCGGAAAATGATCCGCTCAAGCCGGAGTTCCCGCCCCATGACCCAAAATTTCCGGCCACCCCCACTTACCGAATTAAAGTGCCGGGTTTTTCCAATGTTTGGCTCAAAGATGAAAGCCACAATCCCACGGGCACGCACAAGGATCGAATGGCTTGGGAAATCGTGGTGACATATAAAGATTTCTTGTTGGCGAAGAAAAGCGGCCAGATCAAGACGCCGCTGCCAGCCATGTCATTGATTTCTTCCGGGTCGGCGGCCGTGGCGATTCAAAGCCAGTTGCGCATGCATGGTTTGCCGGATTTAAGAGTACTGGTGGATCGGAAGCTTAATTCGGCAACTGTCAGAATTTTGGAAAAATTGGGCTGCCGGATTTATTTCACGGATTTAAAACGCAAGCCTTTTCATTGGCGGGAGATATTGCGTTTGACCGATAATCCGAACGGCTTTGACATCACTTCCGCCGAAGCTTTGGATCCGACGACGCGCTTTTACGACTGGTTGAGCTACGAGATCATCAATTCCTCGCCGGATTATTGTTTTATGCCCTTTGGCACAGGAAATTTGTTCGAGAATGTTTTGAATATCAATAAAAGGGAAGTTTCCACCAAGCACCATGATCCGCGATTCAAAGGCAAAGTCCAAGTCTTGCGGCGCTGTAATTTTTTAGCGGCCACCACGAATAATCCGCAATCTAAAGCCGATAAGCTTTTTTCCCAGCATCTGCCGTTCGTTCATTATGATGAACAATGGATTCGCCTTTATCGTTGCGCCGGTTTTTGCGGACCCGAGTCCAATGTTCATTTAATTAAAGAAAAATATTTGGAGCAAGCCATGAAGCTGGCAGCTGCCCAGGGCATTAATTGCGAGCCTTCCGGCGTGGCGGGTCTGGGCTTGTTGCTGCAGCTGCGACCGAAGATTCCCAAAACGAAAAAAATATTAATTGTCAGTACCGGAAAAACAACATTTTTATAAATTAAAAATCCTCCGGCCTAAACCGGAGGATTATGGTTTTAATTATTTTTTAACCGGAGCTTTGACTGCCTCGTAGTTTAAGAACATCACCACGAAAGCCACGGTGCTGAAGGCATAAATTACGTCCGCGGCCGTCATGGTGACAATATCGGTCACATAGTGGGCCGGAACAACGATATAAATAATATCCGGAAGCCAACTGGCAATGAAAGTGAATATGCCAATCACCAGCGTAAGGCCGAAAGTGCGCCACCAGCGGCCTTTGACCAGTTGGTAGCTGTAGTGCAGAGCGTCCAGGCCGGTTTTTTCTCTGAAGAGCAAGGCATGAATCACAAACAAGTAACTGACGGCCATGAAAATGCCGGGCAGGATCAGGAGGATAGTGGCCAAGCTGATGATTATTCCGGACACGATTTGAATCCAAATAGCTTTGGGCCAAACCGGCAAAATGTTTTTTATGGCCTCGGTCCATTCGATTTCTTTTCCGGAGGAGCCGGATCCGGCTTTGCCGGATTTATCTATCCAGGCTTTAACCACTGAGGCGACGGCTAAGGTGGCGACCGTGCCCAGGATCAATTCCAAAAATGATTCCCAGCGGAATAAAGTGGTGAAATCGGATAAATCATCAAAATTCGGGGTCGGGGTAAAATATAGAATAATGTTCAGCGGAATGTAGACCGCTAAAGTAATGTAGAGAATTTTGGTGAAATTTTCTCGGTAAGCTCCCCAAGATTTAGTGAGCAGAGTTTTTAAGGAATACATTCCCTTGGGCGCACTTGAGGTTTTGGCGGGCATAGTTATTTTTTACTTAAGAAATTCAAGATTTTTTTGGCTGAGAAAATAATTGATTTGGCCGGACTGTTTATTTTCGCCGCGGGTTTGGCGGCGCGATCAGCTTGCTTTTGTTCTTTTTTCAACCGTGTGTCTTCTTTGTTCACGGCTTTATCCGCCACGCCGCGTTTGACGTAGAGGCTCATGAGCAAGAAGATAATCATGCTGCCAAAAATGATGGTGGCGATGTTGATCAGGAGCAAAATCAGAGCACTGCCGGCTAAGGCGCCGTCCAGCCGAGCCAGGCCAATGCCCACGGCGGAAATCGGCGGAATTAAAGCCACGGAAATGGCCACGCCCGGCAAGTGGGCCGAGAGTTGAGGTTTGATGAGGGCGAAAGACGCGGCAATGCCGGCCAGGAGGCCGATGGCCGCGGCCACGATTGAAGTGTCGGTGCGCAAGATAATTTCCTCGGTCATGGGGCCGGAAATGCCGTCGGAAAATAGCCAGGTGGCCAAAATGGCGGCCGGGATCATCAACAATAAACCTTTGAGGATGGTGAAGAAGGATCGAGCCATTAAGTGCGCATCAAACATGATGATACCCAATGACAAACTCAGGATCGGCGAAAGCAAAGGGGCGATGAGCATGGAGCCGATAACCACGGCCGCGTTGTTCATGAGCATGCCGAAGGTGGCCATGAGCACGGCCAAGATCCCCATAAAAAAGAAATCATCGCGCGGCGTTGAGTCCGCGATGAGCGATTCAATGGCTGTGTTTTTATCCTCCTCGGAAAGGGAGCGGAAAAGCGTAACCGCCATAATATAAATATTATAACATAGGAAGTAGGGGAGAAGTAGGTGGGGTGAAAATAAAATATCTGATATACTTATTATCAATATGCTGACAAATATACTTGTATTGATTGCCGGATTTATTCTTTTAATTCGCGGCGCGGATTATTTGGTGAAGGGCGCGGCTTCCATGGCGCGGCGCCTGGGCGTGCGCGCGTTTGTGGTGGGTTTGACGGTGGTGGCTTTCGGCACTTCGGCGCCCGAGCTGGTAGTTAACGTTTTGTCCGCCACTTCCGGATCAACCGGTTTGGCTTTGGGCAATGTTTTGGGTTCCAATTTGGCAAATATCCTTTTGATTCTTGGAATTGCCGCGATCATTTCGCCCGTGATTTTGCATCGGGGAACGGTTTGGAAAGAATTACCGCTGTTGCTTTTGGCTTCAGTGCTGGTCGTGGTCTTGGGCAGCGATATTTTTTTTGACGGCTCTTTTAGCAACATTATTTCTCGGATTGACGGAATCGTTCTGCTTTCTTTTTTTGTCATCTTTTTATATTACACGCACGGTGCCAGCAAAGGGCAATCTGATGAACATGAACAAATTGATGTGTATGATAAGAAGAGAACCGCTATTTATTTGATCGGCGGCTTGGCGGGTTTAGCTTTGGGCGGCAAATTCATTGTGGATTCGGCTGTGTTTATCGCTCAGGCTTTCAGCGTATCCGAACATGTGATCGGGGCCACGATTGTGGCCGTGGGCACTTCGCTGCCGGAATTGGCCACCACTATCGTGGCGGCCATAAAAAAACACACGGACATTGCCGTGGGCAATGTGGTGGGCTCCAATTTGTTCAACGTTTTTTTCGTGCTGGGCACGACCGTGGTTATTCGGCCTTTAGCTTTTGACCACGCGGCCTGGCAGGATGCAATGATCGTTTTGGGCATTACTTTGATTCTCTTTATGTCTTTGTTCGTGGGCAAGCGGCATCATTTTGAAAAATGGCAAGGCGTCACATTTGTGGGGATGTATCTGGCGTATATCGTGTTTTCAGTTTTTAGGGGGTAGGTAGGGAAATCGTCGGTAGGGCAAAGGGGCCTCGCGGCCTCTTTTTGTGTCTTGAATATTCAGGCTAAACAAGGCAAGCTAGTGATACCTATGGATCAAAAAGATGAGATCAAACAAAAAGTGGATGTGGTGGAGCTGATTTCCGAATATGTTCAGCTCAAACCCGCGGGCAGTAATTCGTTTAAGGCCTGTTGCCCGTTTCATACGGAAAAGACGCCGTCTTTTCAGGTTTCCGGAGAAAAGCAAATTTGGAAATGCTTCGGCTGCGGCGAGGGTGGGGACTGTTTTGAGTTTTTGATGAAAATGGAAGGCTTGGATTTTCCCGAAGCCTTGCGGCACTTAGGCAATCGGGTGGGGATTGAGGTTAAACGTTTCACCTCGGAAACCAGCAATGTCAGCCAGCGCTTGTCAGCCATGAATGATCTGGCCAGCAAGTTTTATCAAAAAGTGTTATTGGATTCTCCGGCCGCGCAAGCAGCCCGGGATTATCTGACCAAACGCGGTATCGGCCAGGAATTGCGAGATAAGTTCGGCATCGGGTTTGCCCCGGATGCCTGGGAAACCTTGTCGACATTTTTGTTGAAGAGGGGATTTTCCGCCAGCGAGGGCGTGCAAGCCGGTTTGATGATGAATCGGCGCCAGGGCAGCGGCGTGATTGATCGGTTTCGCAATCGCATAATGATCTCTTTGCGCGACGCGCACGGCAACACCGTGGGTTTTACCGGCCGGCAAATGCCGGGCGATGAACACGGGCCCAAATACATGAATTCGCCTGAGACCCCAATTTATCATAAAGGAAAATTGTTGTTCGGTTTGGATTTGGCCAAGCGAGCGATTAAAGAGCGGGGAAGCGTAATTATTGTGGAAGGAAATTTAGACGTGGTGGCTTCGCATAAAGCCGGGGTGGAGAACGTGGTGGCTTCATCCGGCACGGCTTTGACCCAAGATCAACTGACATTTTTGAAACGCTACACCAAGACCATTGTTTTTTCTTTTGATGCGGACGCGGCCGGTTTTAACGCGGCTTACAAGGGCATTAATCTGGCCCGGGAATTGGATTTAGACGTCCGAGTAGTGGTTTTACCCAAGGAGGCGGGCAA
This sequence comes from Patescibacteria group bacterium, assembly GCA_018814025.1. Lineage (GTDB taxonomy): Bacteria > Patescibacteriota > Patescibacteriia > UBA9934 > GWF2-40-263 > JAHJAM01. Next base: position 57,618 of record JAHJAM010000002.1, read on the forward strand.
GGATCCGGATGAGGCGGTTCAAAAAGATCCGGGCATTTGGCAGCGGGCCGCGGCCAGTACCAAGCCGATCATGCAATATTTTATCGATCAAGCCGTGGCCGGCAAGAATTTAGATAATGTGGATGATAAAAAAGCCATGGCCGCGTTTTTATTGCCGGAGCTGGCTAAAATTAGCGATTTGGTGGAACGGGAACATTGGCTGCAACTAATTAGTGATTTATTGCGGACGGATATGGGAGTTTTGCGCCTAGCCGTGGGGCGCACGCCGCAAAAATCGGTGGAAAAACCGGTTGAGAAAACCCAGGCGCCGCCGGCTAAGTTATCAAAAACTCAACAGGCCGAGGAATATATTATCGGCTGTTTTATTCAGGATCAGGCTTATCGCAGTCAAATCATTAAGGAATTGGAGGCCGAACATCTTTCCTCTGATTTGTTGAAGAAACTTTACAAAGAATTGGTTTCGCTATATAATCAGCCCGAATCAGAAACCTCTTTACAAAAATCATTTTATTGGCGTGTACGCGATCAACTCGAAAAATCTGCGGATAATCAAACCTTGATTCCGCTTCTTGACACAATTAGTCTTCGAGGCGAACAAATGGTCGCAAATTTATCACCCAACGAGGTTTCCCGACAATTGAAGCAACTTTTGCAAATAATAATTTCCGCGGACGTGAAGGAACGGCGCGGAGATTTAGCTGCCCGGATTCGCCAGGCCGAGAGCCGGGGCGATCAACAAGCCGTGCAGCGCTTAATCGCTGAATACAATGAGCTCTAACCAATTCCTATAGTTAAAAGAGGTCTTGCTCGTTGTTTTTGTTTTTATGTCAAAAGATATTAAGAAGTCCGGCAAAGCCGGAGCCGGCTCCGCTGGAAAATCAGCAAAAAAGTGGAAACCTTCAGTTAAGCATGGTTCGGCCAAGCGGCCGAGGCATCAGGGGGGGAAGTCCGGGAAAGTCGGAAAAAAAGTGGTTAAAAAAGAACGCTATGCGCGCGCTTTGCCGCCAGCTCAGTCAGTGATTGACCGGCTGTTGACCAAAGGGGCGTCTCGCGGCTTCGTGACCGAGAACGAGGTGCTGTTTGCTTTTCCCGATGTCGAAGATTACATGAAAGTTTTTGATGATTTTTTGGATGAATTGGAACGGATTGGCGTACACTTTGTGGAAATGAAAGAAGGTATCTTGGGCCGTGAGCAAGATCGAGATGACGTATACGATAAAATCCGCGTCAGCCGAGACAAGAAACGATCTGATATTCCGGAAATCAGTCAAGATTCGATTCAAATGTATTTGCGGGAAATCGGCAAAATTCCATTGTTAACCGGCGAAGAAGAAGTGGCTTTGGCTAAACGCAAAGAACGCAATGAAAAAGAAGCTGAGCGCCGTTTAATCGAAGCGAACTTGCGTTTGGTGGTTTCCATTGCCAAAAAGTTTGTGGGTAAGCAAATGTCTTTGTTGGATTTAATTCAAGAAGGCAACATCGGCTTGTTCCGAGCGGTTAAAAAGTTCGAATATCGCAAAGGCTATAAGTTTTCCACTTATGCGACCTGGTGGATTCGCCAGGCCATTACCCGGGCTTTGGCTGACCAGTCGCGAACTATTCGCATTCCCGTGCATATGGTGGAAACCATTAACCGCTTCATGCAGATCGAACGCCAATTGATTCAAGACTTGGGCCGCGAGCCTCTGCCCGAGGAAATTGCCGCGGAAATGAGTGAAACCATTGAAAAGGTTTTGCATATCCGCAAGATTTCCCAAGATACAGTGTCGCTGGAAACTTCAGTGGGTGATGATGACGAAGATTCCAAGCTGGAAGACTTTATCGAGGATACTAAGTCGATTTCACCGGATCGAGCAGCCGCGCGCGAATTATTGAAGGACTATGTGCACGAAGGCATGAAGGATTTGAGTCCGCGCGAGCAAAAGATTCTGGAAATGCGATTTGGTCTGACTGACGGCGTAAGCCATACCTTGGAAGAAGTGGGTAAGGAGTTTGATGTGACGCGCGAGCGCATTCGGCAAATTGAAGCAAAAGCCTTAGAAAAGATTCAAGCGCACCAGATTATTGGGAAGTTAAGGGATTATTGAAAAACAGGCCTTCGGGCCTGTTTTTTGGTATGCAACCATTTTGTTTTAAATGCGATATACTATATGCACAGCGAAAGAATTAATGCAGACAAAGCACATGAAGCATGAGGTGTGAAAGGTGGGGTATCATCATGATGCGTCACGTTTCACGCTATGTGCTCAAACAAACATATGGAAAATGAGGAGGTAATTGTCCTTGAAGCCAAAACCAATCCCGAGGCTTTCGGGCGGCTATACGACATGTATTATCAGCCAATTTTTGCTTTTGTGTTGAGCCGGATCGGAAATGTTGAGGTTTCAAAAGACATTTGCAGCGAAACTTTTTTTCAGGCTCTAAAGAACATTTCTAAATACAAGCCCAAAGGCCGCCCCTTTAAATCATGGCTGTTTGCCATTGCCGTGGCTCAGGTGGGGAATTACTATCGCAAACGCTCTAAAATGTTGGCTATCACGATCGATGAATGTCCGGAATTGGTGGCCGCCGATATTTATCAACCTGATTTCAGTGCCATCGAAGATGAAACGGAATTGGAAATCAAGGAACAAGTTGTGCAATTGCGCCGATTGATGGGGCAGTTGAATCAAAAACAGCAAACAATTTTGACTTTGCGTTATTTTTCTCACATGACGATTCCGGAAATATCGCAAGTTATCAAAATGAAGGAAGGAACGATTAAATCACATTTGCATCGGGCACTGAAGAAATTGCACGTATTAATGACCGAAGAAGATCTAAAAAACGAATATGACTCAGCGGGAGCCACTCAATCTCGAACAGCTTTTGGAGTGTCTGGGGTCTAACGAGACTCCGGGCGATTCTCATCATCGATACGCGCTTCGGCGGGCCCTGTTGAAATCTCGCTGCTTCGAGGTCAATCAAATTACGGCTAAGTGGCTGAGATTGTTTACTTTAACTACTTCGGCCGTGGCCGGCGGAGCCGTGGCCGTGGCTTTTGTGCTGGTGGTGCAAACAACTTTAACCATGGATATCGAAGATCGTTCGCATACAGCCAGAAATTCATTAGCCAGTGAGAATCGGAATCTGCGCCCCATGGAATTAATCAATCAAATGAAAGTGGCGGAAATCAATGAGATGGTTCCTTATGATGATTTGCGAAAGGTTTTTATCAAAGATATTGATTTGGCTTTTACTCGATAAATCCAGGTTAACGACGTCCATCCGCCTTACTTAAGGCGGATTTTGGATGCTTGACAAATCCGCGTTTGCGTGCCTCAATAGGCAGGTTCCGAACCCGGAGGATGCAATGGTTGCAGCAACAAGGGATTCAGGACTCGCGGCTTTGGATCAACGGATGGAAGAATGTTCTCTGGCTATTCGTCGTTTTGACCGTAAGATTAGCCAAGCTAAGCTCGCGACTCTGGTCGGACGGCTGCGCCCGGTCATGAAATCATTGGTGCAAGAAAGTTTTTTTCGGCGCGACGCCAGCCGGCCTGATTTAGCGGAACTGGGCTTGGCTTTGGCCTCAATCTTAGAAAAGCCGGTGCGTAAGATTATCCCGGTGTCAGCCAGGCACGGTCTCGTCTCATCCGAAGGCGAAAATTTTGGTGGACCGTGCGAGGACGCGGCCATCTGGAAAACCAAGCTCTATCAGATTTACGCCAAGCACGAGATGTGGCTTTGGCCGCTGATCAGCAACCATGACAGCCTGCACTGCGGCTATGAAGGGCTGCGGCGTCTGTTCCTTAATGAAATCAGTAGACAAGCGCCAAATCGTCTGGAAGCCATGCTGCATGAGACCGCGGATGCCATGGTTTGGTCCATTGATTTTTATCTGGCCTTCGCCTTGGCCAACAATCAGCGCTGTCTGGATTATTTCGGACGATTGATCCAGCAGTTCCCGGCCGCGGTGCCAGTGCGCGAGCGGCGTAACCGTTCCGGCGAGTGGTATGTGATCGTCCGATAACTCAGGCCCTGGGAAATCCCGGGGCTTTTTTGTTTGTTCCGCGAATATGTTATAGTTGAAGCAGCTCCTCATGACGCTGAATTTGGGCTAAATACTTGCCTAGAGCTTGGAGCCGCGTCGACCGTGGTTGGCGCGTGAGAGCTCAGCAGAGAAGCAGATTTCTATCGATACTTCGTAAGAACTATCGAGCGAATGAAGTGCCCTTCGGGGTGTTCTCAATTATCATCTAGCCAAGTATCAGCGCGTGTGGAGTTTAAAAAACACCCTCGGTGACGAGGGTGTTTTTCATTCACATATGATGCGATCGCATCATATGTGAATGTTTTATTCGTAACAATGTTTGGATTTGAGATAATCAGTCAGCGACGGAGCCGCGCCGGCTTTAATTTCATCCACTCGATTTTGTCCTAAGGCTTCGACTGAACAAGCTTCTTGTGTCGGAGTGACCTGGGTGGGGATGTCTTGCGGATCGATCCCGACTGATTCCAGCATTATTTCCTGTTCGGTATTTAAAAGCGGATGATCGTAAGCACTTTCCGTGGGCGGGCTGATCAGCGCTTTGGGAATTTGGGTCACATTGATGCCAAAAGGTTTGACAATTGCCAGAACCACGATGGCGACGATGAATAAGACAATCAGCCCGGCCGCGATTATTCCCAGAATCATCAGGATTTTTTTCATATTCATAAATCTTAATTATTAACGACACTCAGGACATCGATATAAAAAGTTGAACCTTGCGGACTTTTTACTTCAAGGGCGTCGGCAAGATTAATGGTTCCTTGACCGCGGCTATTTTCGAATAGTTGTTTGCCATTTCGAACATATAGGACATTGGCTTGAGCAAAGAGCGGGATTTTTTTAATATCCTGATTGGCCAGCGTCACGAAAAGGTTTCCGGCCTGATCGGTTGACCATTCGGCTTGAATGGTTTCACGGCCAATGAATAAAATTTCGTTTTCGCTTTGAAAGATGCCGTTATCGTAGTGCGGGGCGGTAAACTCGGCTTGCTGATCGGTACAGCCGGCGCCGAGAGTCACCAGGAGAGCAAAAATGAGAAAGTAGCGCATAAAAAAAAGATAAATGATTGATTGGAATATTATAGCATCTTCCGGCGTTTTTTCTGAGACAAGGTTTGACAATTAGGGAATCATGACTCATAATCAGGCGTTATGTTGAATCGTTTGGAAACAATCAAAGAGCTGTTCCCCAAGGCCCAGAATTTCCGTCTCAAGCAAATTGAGTGCGCGGTTTTTGATGCCGCAATTTCCGGCTGGGAAGAAGTGACCACTTTACCGCAAGCGGATCGCCAGCTATTGATCGAAAAAGTGCCGTGGGTTTCATATCGGGCCGCGGAGACTTTTGGGGATATCGAAGACGATGTCATCAAAGCGCTTTTGACTTTGTCGGATGATGCCAAGATTGAAACCGTGCTGATGCGCAATCGGCGCGGGCACTGGAGCGTTTGCGTTTCCACACAAGTGGGCTGCGCCATGCGCTGCGTTTTTTGCGCCACGGGCAAGATGGGGTTGAAACGTAATTTAACTTCGGATGAGATTGTGGATCAGCTGCGGTTTTGGCAAAAGTATTTGCTGACAAATTTGGGTGATGAGGAACGGATTACTAACGTGGTGTACATGGGGATGGGCGAGCCAATGAATAATTATGAAGCCGTCAAAGATTCTTTAAACCGAATTTTGCTGAACACGGAAATCGGGGAAACGCGGATTACGGTTTCCACGGTTGGCGTGCTGCCGCGCCTGGATCAAATTTTGGATGATGAAGATTGGCCGCCGGTGCGTTTGGCTATTTCCTTGCACAGCGCGCAAAATGAGGTGCGGAAACAATTAATGCCGTCTTCTTATGATGATTTTTTGCCTAAACTGGCAGATTGGGCTCGGCGCTATAATCAGAAATTCGGCAATCGCCGCCATCATTTAACTTTTGAATATATTATGTTGGCGGGCGTGAATGACAGTTCGCAAGCGGCCGAGGCTCTAGCGGATTATGTGCTTAAAATTGATAATGTGCGCGTTAACTTGATTCCATATAACGCCAGCGGCGCGGATTATGAAGGCAGTTCCGAAGAAACTTTAGAGCGGTTCATGTCGGTCTTGGAACAGAGGGATGTAACCGTGACCGTGCGCCGGTCGCAAGGCCAGGAGATCGCCGCGGCCTGCGGACAATTAGCCGGAAAATAAAAATCAGCCTTATAATTCGTCATTGTGAGGAAGGAGTTTCAATCGACTGACGAAGCAATTTTGAATGACTTGAGATTGCTTCGCTCGATAAATTACTCGCTCGCCATGACGAAGAATTTCTGGGGCTGATTGTATATTTGAGTAAAATCACTGACGATTTGCGGTTTCATACCCAGGATTTCTTCCCGATAATCCAGATCCGGGATCTCGAACATCAGATAAATCGGCTTTTGCAAATGGCAGGCCAGGCCCATTTCCATGAGTGTGTTGGCGCCGATGTAGCCTTTGATGCCTCTTTTTTCGTAATTGGTCACGACGATTATGTCTGACCAAATCACTTTGTCGAAATGAGCGCGCATGGAGCGTTCTTTTTGGTCCCAAACCCAAGCGGCATCATCGCCGGATTCTTTTCGAAGTTTATAATAATCCGCCACGGCCATGGGCCGGCCGTCCGGTCCAGGGATTTCGTGCGGTGGCAGGCGAACTTCGTGGCCCAGCTCTTCGAGTTGTTTTTGCGCGGCCAGCATTTCATTGTAAAAAGCAATGCTGCCGCAAAGCGTGATTTTCATAGGAAAGTAGGTAGGGAAGAAGTAGGTAGGGTTAGAGGGGGTTTGAGATTAAATTATAGTGTTCCGGATTATTTCGATATAAGTATTCCATGACTTTGCCTCGGACAGGGTCGTTGTTAATACCAACTGATTCTGCATATTTGACGATTTGTTCGGAGGCAGCTTCGACTTCTTTTTGAGTTTCAACCATTAACTCGATTTCAACTACATGATAACCGTAGTCGATTGTGTCGATACTGATGACATAATCATCTTTTTGATACATTTTTCTCTCTGTTTTTAGAGTAACAAACGGTTCGTAGCCAGCCATGGCAATATCATCAGCTATGTTTCCGGTGTTACCAAGATGCAGCTCCTCACGAATTTCGTCATCAGTTTCCAATTCTTTAAACTCGGTAGTGTTCCAATCTGGACGGCCAAGCTCGTTGAGCTTTTTGCTGACATTCACCTTGAGTTCGAAGCGGTCATTGCGCTGGCGCAGCCAAAGTCCGTTGGCGGTTAAGTCGTATTGCTCATTATCAAAATACGTATCAGTGTTGGTGACTTCTTTGACGAACTGCGCGCCCGCGATAAGCTTCGCTTCTTCTTCCGGGCTGAGTTGAAATTTTTTTTCAACCTCAATCATAGTTATGAAAAATTGACGATGATGGTGCGTTCTTTCGGGCCGTAGAACTCAACCAGAATGATGCGCTGATATGGCCCAAGAAGCATTTCATTGTTTTCGCAAGGAATTGCGATTGAGGTGCCAAGCAGCGAGCTCATGATGTGGTCGCCTACATGGCTGGGATCATGAGGGTGGCGATACTTAAGTTTCGGCACCATGGCTTCGTAAGCATCGAGCAGGTCTTGATCAGTGCCCGGGTCCAGATCGGCCGTGGTTAAAGCGGCCGAGGTGTGGGGGAGAAATACATGGACGAGATTGAAGCCGTTGGCGTGCTGTTTAACTAAATCTTCGATTTGCGGGGTGAGATCTACGACTTCGTTCTCTGTTTTGGTGCTGATGACCAATTTATTCATATAAGTTTATTTTAATTTCATCCCCAGCATATCTTTTTGCGGGCGGACAAGCAAGAGGAGAAGTGCTATAATATTGGTAATTATTTTATTGAAGGCAATATGTTAATCGACACAGTTTTAGAAACAGCCGTGAAGCACCGAGCTTCAGACATCCACTTTGCGGTCGGCTTGAAACCGTTCATCCGCGTGGACGGCCAGCTTTTTGAATTAAAAAAGGAATCGCCGGTGACTAATAAAATCATCAGTGATTTCATCAACTCAGTTTTAACCAAGGAGCAACTGGCGATCATGGAAGAGCGCAAGGGCATGGATTTTGTTTATGCGGCCGCGGATAGTGTGCGCATCCGCGTCAACGTGCATTTTGAAAAAGGCAATTTGGGTTTGGTGGGGCGGATTATTCCGGCCACGATTCCAACCATGGAAGATATCGATTGTCCGGATATTCTTTACGAATTTATTAAACAAGAGTCAGGTTTGATTTTAGTGACCGGGCCGGCCGGTTCAGGCAAATCCACCACTTTGGCGGCCATGATCAGGAAGATTAATGAAGAGCGCTCCGCCAACATTATCACCTTGGAAGACCCGATCGAGTATTTGCATACGCCCAAGAATTCGATTATCAAACAGCGCGAGCTGGGCGTGGATATGATTTCGTTCGAAGAGGCTTTGCGCCAAGCTTTGCGCGAGGATCCGAACGTGGTGATGGTGGGAGAAATGCGGGATTTGGAAACTATTTCCACGACCGTGACCGTGGCCGAAACCGGACACTTGGTGCTGGCCACCTTGCATACGCACAACGCGCCGCAGGCCATTGACCGCATCATCGATATGTTTCCACCTTCCCAACAAGGACAGATTAAAATGCAGTTGTCTTTGTCTTTGAAGTGCGTGGTCTCGCAGAAGCTGGTGCCGCGCGAGGGCGGGGGACGCGTGGCCATTCGAGAGGTGATGGTGAATTCGCCGGCCGTGGCCAACTTGATCCGTTTGGGCAAAGTCGAGCAGATCGCCAGCGTGATTGAAACCGGTTCCCAGCAAGGCATGATGAGCTATAAGTTCGCGTTCCGCGAGGCCGAGAAAAAAGGCTGGGTTTCCAAAGCCACCGCGAAGTTTTATACCGAGAATCCGTTTTCCGCGTAAGCAAACAGCCCCGCTCGCGGGGCTGTTTTTGTGATTGGATGATTAGACTTTTAAAAGCGGAAGAGAAAAGTTCCCAGGTAGTCCGTGATCAGATTTTCCAGAGGCACTAAAAGCCGCTGGCTCCGCAATTCTTGGCCTTTTTGACTCCACTCGTCAAGCCCGCGGTATTCCATTTCCAGAATATAGTCATCCAGCACCTGGGTTTGCGCGCTTAGGTCCGGCAATGAACCGGCATAACGGGCGGTCAGATCAAACTGAACCGCCATTCTTTGCTGCTCGTCTTCAAATTGCAGCCATAATTTATTTTCATACGACCAAGCGACAAATTCCGAATCATGACCATGTTCTTCAATCAGGGCTAGAAGCTCGGTTTCTTTTTCCGCTTCGGTTTTGCCTGAATAATCGTCGCTTGAGAGATAGCCTTTGATCGGGTTGAGCATGCTGGCTAAGTAGGCGTCGACCTTGTCCGCATCATAAGCGATATTTTGTACCGCAAACTCAGGTTTGATCGCTAAGGCAATTTTTTCCGGATGGTCGGCTAATTCCAGGTCGGTGAGAAAGTGAGAAATGGCTCGAGCCTGGGCGAAGGAAAGATCGGTTTGCAGCAGATTGTACATCAGATATTGAAAAGGCACGTCCAGGTTTGAGTGTTCATCGGGCGTGAATTTGACGAGCATTTGTTTGAGGAAGGTTGAGTGATTGTGAGCGCGCTGCGGCTCGCCAATGGCATAGCCCTGGCGATGCCGAAGCCATTGCAGGGTTTCGGTGGCCGGCAATTGCAGTTCCCGAATAATACCCACGGCTCGGGAAAAACCCACGATCACCAGATAGTCGGCTTGTTGTCCCAGAACTTTTTCAATTTGGTTAATGCCGTAATCCAAGCCCACCAGGCCGCAGGCGTTGGAAATATAGTAATCGCCGGTGGCCGTGCCCAAGCCCGGGGGCAGCGGAGAATAAGTACCGCGCGGCACGGCTGTTATGCGCACAGTGCCTTGGTTTTTGTCCATTTCGAAAAATTGAATGGCATCGCAATGCCCAGCGGTTTGCCCGGCTCGGCTGTCCAGGCCAATGAAGAGGATGCGGACTAGGCCATCTTCGCCAAACGGATCAGCGTCCAGATCTTCTTCCGGCGCCTGGGTGCGGCGGTTGTTCAGGATTTGCTTGATGGCGGCCGGGGTTTCTTGAGCGCCCTGGACCTGGGGATGAGGCAAACCGAAAAAAAGCATGCCATAAATGAAGACTGCCAAAGCCACGAGGAAAATGGCGGGTATCAGAACAGTGCGCAATTGCCGGATTTTCATAAGACCGCAGAAGTTGGTGG
>JAHJAM010000006.1 GCA_018814025.1 Patescibacteria group bacterium
CGACGACACCGTGGATCAAACCACCCCGGCCACCCAAACCGTGTCACTCGATAATGTGAATCCAACCGTGACCAGCGGCAACGTCACCATTGATGCCACTGGCTGCACTGGCACGGCCGGCACTTGTAAGATTGGTGACACCATTGTTTACGAATGGGATAACTCAGCTTCCGGCGACAACAACCCTGATATCACTCTGACTTCACAGGTGTCTTTTGACTTGTCGTTGTTTGGATTAAGTTCCGCGGCCACTCCAGACACCCTTGTGGCCGGTGTGTTTAGTTACACTTACAATGTGGTCGCTGGTTCAATCGACGCCAACAATCTAACTTTTGATGCCACTGTCACTGATCCAGTCAATAACGTTACCGGACCAGTCACTTCCAGTAATGATGCTAATCTCGACAACATTGCCCCGGTGGTGACCGACGGCAATATTTCCGTGTCCGGCGCTTCTGGCACCGGCGGCGCCTTCATCATCGGCGACACTGTCGTCGTCACTTGGAACAATTCAACCGGTGGTGATAACAACACTGACCTCGCTACCGCTATCGCGGATCTTTCCGATTGGGGCGGGGGAGCATCTGTGGCCATGACCGACACCACAGCCTGCGGCGGCGTAAACGGCGACAACATCTACGAAGCTTGCTACACCTTGGTCACGGGCGTGATTGATACAACTTCAGCCCAGACTTCCATGAACGCCACTGACGACGCCGGTAACACTACTCTGACCAATGATGGTCAAACCTACACCGTGGATACTAATCCGCCGGATTTAACCGCTTGGACTTTGGATCTGGTCGCCGGCACTCTCACTCTGGTCTTCGATGAATCAGTTGAATCATCCGTGCTCGATGTGACCGCCATCACCCTTCAAGACGCGGCTACGGCCACCACTTCATATACTCTGACCGATTCCACTTCCGCCTCCGGCGACGGCACCACCATCGTCATCACCCTCTCGGCCACGGACTTGGCCGCCCTTGAAATTGATGATGGTTTAGCTACCTCCATTACCAACACCTATCTCACGATCGGCTCCGGCACCGAAGATGACTTGCGCGGCAATAACAACACTCCGCTGGCTGACGGTTTTGGCCAGCAAGTCTTTACCTATACTGGTGATCCAAAATTTGAACAATCAGCCTACCGTCTCTTTAATAACACTGATTCCACGGATGTGGGTTCAGCTTTGGCCGCTCAAGACACAGCCGCGACTCTGGCTGGCAACGGCGACGCTTTCCGCTTACGCTCATTAGTCCACGTAAAGAAATCTGATCTCGCCATCTCCGGCCAAAACTTCAAACTCCAATTCGCCACCAAGTCCGGCACTTGTGATACTGGCTTCGTGGGCGAAACTTACGCCGATGTCACGGCCGGCACGGCCATTGCCTACCACAACAACGCCACGCCAAGTGACGGCGACAACCTGACACCAAATGCCAATGATCCCGTCCACGGCGGCGACACCACGGTTGATCAAGACTACGAAGAACTTAACAATTTCACCAACTCCGTGGCCATTATTCCAGCCAAGGATGATGGTCTGTGGGATTTCTCTTTAATTGATAATAATGGCATCCCGGTCACTTCCTATTGTCTGCGGGTTGTTGAAGCTGACGGCACTTTGCTTGAGACCTATTCGGTCATCCCAGAAATTACCACCGTGACCGGCAACACGCCGCCTACCGGCACCTGGAATTCCACCACGCAGAAAACCAATGGCTCCGGTTACGTTGATTTATCCATTGAAGTGAATGACGCGGAAGGCGATGACACCAAGGCCAAGCTCGAGTATGAAACCGATTCCGACGGCGCTTGCAACGGTCCCTGGGCCAAAGCCACTTTGCTGGGTCCCTCCACCGCGGACTTCAGCGATTCCGGCGGCGTTCCGGATGTGACCAACGCCAACGCCTACCAAGTCGGTTCTGGCGCCACCACCCGCATCATCACCTCAAGCGGTTCCAACACTGTTCAATTTGACTGGGATTCTAAGACCGACCTGCCGACTGCTAATGGCACCCAGTGTTTGCGTTTGACCGTCAACGACGACACCATTGATCAAACCACGCCGGCCGCGCAAACCGTGAATGTGGATAATGTGAATCCGACCCTGTCTTCCTGGTCCCTCAATGTGTCCACCCAAACCCTGACCCTGGTCTTTGACGAATCCGTCCTGGCTTCGGCTTTGGATGTCACGGCCATCACCTTGCAAGACGCGGCCACAGCCGGCACTTCATATACGCTGACCGATTCCACCACGGCCTCGGGCAACGGCATCACCATTGTGATTAACCTCTCAACTGCCGACTACAACGCCATTCAAGCTAATAATTCCTTAGCCACTTCAATCAACGATTCTTATCTGACCATCACCGCTTCCGCGGAAGACGATCTGGTGGGCAATCCCAACAACGCCATCGCCAATGGTTCCGGTTTGCAGGCCGCGGCTTATACCGCCCAGTCGCTGTATACTCAATCCGCTTACCGCCTCTTTAATAACGCGGATTCCGCGGATGTGGGTTCGGCTTTGGCCGCTCAAGATACGGCCGTGAGCTTGGCGTCCCAAGGCGATGCCTTCCGCTTGCGCGAACTGGTTCATGTGGGCGGCTCGGCATTACCCGGCTCCGGTCAAAACTTTAAGCTTCAATACGCGCTCCAGTCCGGTTCTTGCGACACCGGCTTCGTGGGCGAAAGCTACAGCGATGTAAACGCGGGCACGGCCATCGCCTTCAACAACAATCCCACGCCCTCTGACGGCGCCAACTTAACAGCTAACGCAAATGATCCGGTCCACGCCGGCCACACCACTAATAATCAAACTTACGAAGAGTTGAACAACTTCTCCAATTCAGTTTCCGCCATTCAACCCGGCCGCGACGGGCAGTGGGATTTCTCCCTCATCGACAACGACGGCAACACCGGCCGCACTTATTGTTTCCGCGTGGTCAAGGCTGATGGTTCGCCGCTGGACACCTATTCGGTAATTCCCCAAATCACCACTTATCACACCACGACCACCGGCGGCGGCGGGGGCGGAACCGTTATTGATACGCCATACAATTTAGCTGCAGACTTTAATGAGGGTTCATGCGCCTCAAGCCGGCAAGTTCAATTGCATTTAACCGCCTCCTCGGCCAATCAGGTCTTAATCGGCAACCAAGCCAATTTGGATTTGGAAACCTGGCAAACCTTTGCTGGTCCGGAAATGACCCTGCCTTGGACCCTGACCGCGGGCGACGGTCTAAAAACTGTTTACGTCCGCTTTAAGAGCCCGTTGAATAATTTATCCAACATCATTTCCGCTTCCATTAATTTGGATGCGGCCAACCAATGCGGCCAGCCGCCGGTCGAGCCTGAAGAGCCCGAAGAACCCGGCGAACCCGCGGGTCCGGAGCAAACCGCCTGCCTCTTTGATTGCGCCCGGGCCGGCTACCGTCTTTATATTGTGAATCCGGACGGCACCAAGCGCTTTATCAACACTAGTTTTGTACAAGAAGAACCAATAGCGCCCGGCATCATCACTTACCATTTTGAGGATAAGGGCGAAGACTTCGATTACAATGACGTGGTCATCAAGGTCAACCGCAGCCAGTGCGACCGAATTTTAGTTGTACCTTTGGAAGTCAATGCGGCCTGGAAGCATGAAGTAAGAATGGAAATCCTCTACGGCGGCATCGTGAAGAAAGATCTGCTGCTTTGGTCGGATTCGCACGACGGCCTGCACCGCCAGAGTTTGATTGACCTGAACAAGTATCCGGATATCTGCGAAATCGAATCCGTGATCGAACCCATCCAGCGCGGTTTCATTACAGTTTACGAACATATCAATTATCAAGGCCGTTCCGAAAGTTTCTACGTCGGCGACAATGCCGTTGATTTGAGCGACAACAAGATTTTAAGCAATGTCATTTCTTCGATCCGCATTTTTGGCGCCGTAGTTCGCTTTTTCGACCGGATCTTTTTCGGCGGTGCCTTCACTTTGTTTACTCAAGATGATCCGGATCTGCGCGATAACCGGCTGGGCCAGGATTTCGCTGACTCATTGAAAGTTTACGAAGATGTCGGCGAGGCACTTGATGACCTCCCGCCGCTTAACGATTTGCCAATCGATCGCACACCGCCGCCGGCCCCCACTCCGGCTCCGGAATCCCCGGGCCCTGAAGCCAGCGAGCCGGTTTCCCAAGCACCCGCTTGCTCCTTGAACATCGCTTTCACCGGCTTCCTCAGCCTTGAATCCCAATCCGATGAAGTCCGGCGCCTGCAAGAATTATTGAAGTGCTTGGGCTTCTTCCCAGTCGATCAAGCTTCCACTGCCATTTTTGGACCAGTCACCGAGCAAGCTGTGAAAGATTTCCAAACCGACCAAGGTCTTGAACCCGCCGGTTATGTCGGCCCGGGCACGCGCGCCGCTTTAAACAAATATTTCCGCCCCTAGTATGAAAAACGCCGTTATCACCACCATGCCTGAAGCCTACCGGCCGCATCGCCGATGGAAAAAGTTCCTGTTGTTGGGTTTGCTTTTGCCGATTATCGCCGGCGCGATTTTGTACCAAATGGGGGTGGGGGAGGTGCCGGATACGCATGCCTCGCGCACTTATCTACAAACCGCCACGGATTGGGCCAAGATTGATAATTTTATCAGCGCCGAATTCCTGAAAACTCCGGAGCCGGGCAATTTGCTTGTGGCCGTGGTTTCCAATTCTCCGGCCGCGGAAATCCAAGCCCCCCAGGGATGGTCTGAAGCCGTTAATGAAAGCGAGTTCACGCCCGGCCAGGCTGTTTTCTATAAAATCGCGACTCAAAACGAAAGCCGCGTGGTAACCGTCAGCCACATTAGCCGCCGCGTGAATCTGGGCTTGCAGATCTTTGAATATCCGGATGTTGATTCAGCCAATCCCATCGACGTCGTCGCTTCCGTCAACGGCCAAGGTCAGGTTTTGCATTCCGGCACTTTGAAAACCACCGCGGATAAGGACCTGCTGGTGGCCGCTTTTACGGTCAGCCGCAAAGAGAATTTCGATCGGGTCTGGGATAATAATTTTTCGTTCCGCAATATCGGCCAAACCAAAGGCGACGGTCTAATTTCCTTCGCGGTCGGGGATTACATCACCGCTCAAGCCGGTTCTTTCGACACAGCCGTGGCTTTGGACAGTCCGGTCAAATGGCGCGGTCAAATCGTGGCTTTCCATCGCTTGGACCAGACCCTCCAGCAGGCGGTGGATATTGAGTCGGCTGACGTGGCCGTTGCCCTGAGCGTCAGCAATGAAAATCCCGAACCCGGCGAGGCGATTACTTACACTTTAGTGACTCGAAACAACGGCGCTCAAGATCTCAACAATGTCTTTGTGCAAAGCGCTTTGCCCAAAGGCGTGTCGCTTTATGAAGCCGGAATTTCTCAAGGCCGTTACGCCCCGGGCGTGGGTATGTGGGAAATCGGTGATTTGGCTCAAGGTCAAGCCGCCACTCTAAATTTGCACGCCTATGTTGATCAGCGCACCTACGGCACTTCGGTGATCGCCAGGGCGAGCTTATATATCATGGAACAGGTGGATTTCGATGAAACAAATAATGAAAGTTACGCGGTTATTGATATTCAAAAAGTCGTGGGCGCCAAGTACGAATGTCCGCCCATTGCCAATATCACCTTTGCCCTGGCACTTGGCCAAGCCACCACAGACGTGCGTTCGGTGGCCGTGCAAGCCAATGCCGCCGGCGCTACTTATCTGCTATTGAGCGAAAATCCCAATCGCCAGGCCGCGGCCTATTATCCTTTGTCAGCAAATTTGAATTTTGAATTAAGTCCGCAGCCCGGACTCAAAACCGTTTACGCCTGGTTCATGAATGCCTGCGGGAGCAGCCCCGTGCAGCAAGCGCAAATCGAATATTCGCCTAAGCCCATAGTGATTGAGGAAGTTCCGGTCGAGGTTCCGGTCGCGGCCACAGTCGATGTCATTACTTTGCCGCCTGAAGCCGCCGCCTCTCCGGTAGTGCCAGCGGCCACCGATGATTCGGTCAGCGTCACGGTCACGGTTGAAGAACCGAGCCGCGCTTGCGGCCTTGTGTATCGCTTTTCATATTCCATGGTCCCTGAAGACGCCAATTCGGAAGTTCGTCAACTCCAAGAAATTTTACAGTGCTTGGGTTATTTCCCGGCCGAGCAAGTTTCCACCGGCATCTTTGGCCCCATCACCGAGCAAGCGGTTAAGGATTTCCAAGCCGCTCATGGTATCGATTCTGTCGGTTATGTGGGCCCGTCGACCATTCAAGCTCTGAACCAATACACCCAACCATAAACTCTTTGCTTCCAATCCCAACTCTCACTTATACTCGTATACCTTATATATAAGAGTTTAAGTTAGTGTTCAGAAGGCTTGATTTTCACTACATATTAAGGTATGGTGTGCCAAGTTATCGGGACGCATAGCTCAGTTGGTTAGAGCGCTGCATTCACACTGCAGAGGTCTCAGGTTCGAGTCCTGATGCGTCCACCAGCGCTATGTTTAGCTAAAATTCGTTATGTCCCTGTTTAAAAAACGCTTTGACACCCCCATGAATTCCTTCTGGCACCGCAAACTCGGTCCCACTGTCGGCGGCATCATGGTGTTTGTTTTAGAAGTCGTGCAAATTGTTATCATCTCCGCGGCCATTATCATTCCTATCCGATATTTTTTGGTCCAGCCTTTCTACGTCAAAGGCGCTTCCATGGAACCGAATTTTTACGACCACGAGTATTTGATTATTGATGAGTTAAGCTATCGCTTCCGTCAGCCCGAACGGGGCGAGATCGTGGTTTTCCGCTATCCGCGGGATCCGCGCCAATTTTTCATCAAGCGCGTCATCGGCTTGCCCGGCGAAACCGTGGAAATCAATGACGGCAGCGTGGTCATTTTTAATGATCTTTATCCCAACGGCACGGTCTTGCTCGAAGATTATCCCAACACCGATTACACCAACGGCAAAGTCAAAACCACGCTCGGCGCCGATGAGTTCTGGCTTATGGGCGATAACCGGGACGAAAGCATGGACTCGCGCAGCTTCGGTCCGGTCGGCAAAGACAGTTTAATCGGCCGGGTCTGGGTGCGCGGTTTGCCATTTTCCCGCGCCGGCACCTTCGATTTGCCGCCTTATAATTTCTAATCATTCGCCTTATGCCTCCTATCAAGAAACTCGAGAAAGACAAGAAGAAACCCATCAAAGCGCCAGTGGTTGAAGTTCCCAAAAAGAAAGTGAAAGCGGCTCCGGAACTGTTGCGCGGTTTCCGCGATATCCTGCCCGAAGAGCAGCCGCGTTGGGATTTGGTGCAAGACACCGTGCGCCAATTGGCTGATGCTTACAGTTTTGGCCGCGTGGAATTGCCGATTTTGGAACGCACGGAACTTTTTATCCGCACCGTGGGCAAGCAAACCGACATTGTGGAAAAAGAAATGTACGCTTTTGAGGACGCGGCCGGGGAAAAAGTCGCCTTGCGCCCCGAAGCCACGGCTTCCATTGCTCGGACCTACATTAATCACGGCATGTTGAATCTGCCTCAGCCGGTTAAGCTTTGGTACTGGGGACCCATGTTTCGCCATGATCGTCCGCAAGCCGGCCGCTATCGCCAATTCAATCAGTTTGGTTTTGAAGTGATCGGCGTGGAAGATCCGATTGTGGATGCTCAGCTTATTATCATTGCCACGCAACTTTTTCGCGATTTAGGTATTGATGTCACGATTCAAATCAACTCCATCGGCACCCCGGAAATGCGCCAGGCTTATTTGGCTGAATTAGTCAGTTATTTCCGCCCTTATCGCAGTCAATTGAGTGATGATGACAAGCGCCGCTTGCAAAAGAACCCGTTGCGCATTTTGGATAGCAAGGATCCGGCCGTGCAGGAATTGTTAGCCGGCGCTCCGCAAATCATTGATTGGTTAAGCGAGCCGGCCAAACAGCACTTTATGAAAGTCTTGGAATTTTTGGATGAAATGGAAGTGCCTTACGTGCTTAATCCGCATTTGGTGCGCGGTTTGGATTATTACACCCACACCGTGTTTGAAATCTGGGAAGCCGGGGATGAGGGCGAGCATGCCCAAAACGCCTTGGGCGGGGGCGGGCGCTATGATCAGCTGATCGAAATCCTAGGCGGCCGTCCGGAAACTCCGGCATGCGGTTTTGCCGTGGGTGTGGAACGCGTGGTCAAAGCTCTGGCTCAAAGGGGGATTGCCAACGAAGCCAAAAATAAACCCAAAGTCTTTTTCGCCCAGTTGGGCGATGCGGCTCGCCGTTCAGGCCTGAGAATTTTTGAAGATTTCCGCAAACAGGGAATCTCCGTAGCCGAAGCCTTTGGTAAGAGTGCTCTGAAAGCGCAGCTGGAAGTAGCTAACAAACTTGATGTTGATCTCACTTTGATACTCGGCCAAAAAGAAGTGCTGGACGGCACCATTATTATCCGCGACATGGAACTGGGCGCTCAAGAAATCGTTGATTCCAGCAAAATCGTGGAACTGGTGAAAAAGCGCTTAGACAAAAAAGCCGGCATCGTTGAAGAACCTTTACCGGTCATTGGACCGTCGGCACCCTAACTGGCGTTACCCAAACCATCTTCACTTCCGGCTCCGCTCCCATCTTTGAAGGCCAAGCCCAAATCCGCGTGGCCGCTTCCATCTCTTCCACCACTCCGGCCCATGATGATTACGCGGATACGCTGACGTTTATTGCCACGGCCACGTATTAGGCCATATTTATCCACAGACTTGACATTTTTCCCTAACTTGTGCATAATTCTGCACATAATAACTTATTTGAAAGGGGTGAAAACCTGTGCCTGAAATCAAACGCCGCAAAGGAGAAAGCTTCGAAAGCCTCCTCCGCCGCTTTACCAGACGCGTCCAACAGAGTGGGAAAATGCTTCAATCGCGGAAAATCCGCTATCATTCGGCAGAACCCAACAAAAACGCTGTGCGAAACAGTGCTCTGCGACGCGACAAAATTCGTCAAAAACGCGAATATTTGATCAAAGTCGGCAAATTAATCGAAGATCAAGGACGACGCGGCAAACGTCGATAGAAAATTTCCGAGCCCTAAAAAGGGCTCGGAAATTGGTAACTGGAGGCTAGGTCAAAAGAAACTCCTTACCCAGCCTCCAGTTACCAGTTACTAGTACCCAACCCAGCTCCACCACTATGTCTTTATTTGAACAAATCACAATTGACATGAAAGAGGCCATGAAGGCCAAAGAAAACGCTAAGTTATCAACTTTGCGTCTGTTAAAGTCTGCCTTGCAAAACAAAAAAATCGAGCTCTTGCATGAGCTTGATGAGTCAGAGGTTTTGGCCGTGATCAAATCTCAAATCAAGCAATTGAAAGATTCTTTAGATTCTTTTGAGCAAGCCGGCCGCCCTGAAATGGCTGAATCAATCAAAAACGAAATTACCATGCTAAATGCCTATTTGCCGGCTGAGCTGGGCGATGAAGAACTGTTGAAAGTGGTTAAAGAAGCCGTGGCCGCTTCTGGCGCCGGTTCAGCCGCGGACATGGGTAAAGCCATGGGTGCGGCCATGAAAGCCGTGGCCGGCCAAGCTGATGGCAATCGCGTCAAAGCCCTGGTCCAATCTTTGCTTGCGGTTTTGGTTTTGGTCTTTGGGCTGATGTTTACTCCCGGCCTGGCTCAAGCCGCTTCGGCTAATTCTGAAGTCATTAACTTCGTCGTGCCGGCCATCAAAATTACCCGGATGTTTCTGGTCTTGATTGGCATTGTCTGCATCAACTCAATTTTGATTGGCGGTTTTACCATGATGACCGCCAGCATGCGCAATGACATCCAGGGCATGGGCATGCAGAAAATGTCTTTTGGGATCGTGGGCACCTTGGTTGTGGCCAGTTTATTCTCCATTGCCACCGTGGCTCTTCAAAGACTAACTTAAGCCTTTTTTCGACTTTTCGATTTCGTCGTTCAACTTTTAAAAAAACTCCCAGTTCCTGGGAGTTTTTTGATTCAATTCTATCCACAAGCTTTCTACTCTTATCCTTGATTTTAGAGTAAAATATATAAAACATTACCACTGGGGGAATGATGCAATTCAACCTCAAAAATATTTTTACACCTGAGAAACGGACGGCCGCTTTTGGCGTGCTCAGTCTTCTTGTTTTTATTGGGGTTTTATTCCTGGTTTTTCCGGCCTTGGCTCAGCAGGATGCCTTGGCTCAGCTGGGCGCTCAAAGCGGTTTGCCGCAAACCAGTTTGCCGATTTTGATTGCTCGGATTATTCGGGTCGTGCTGGGAGTGATTGGCATTGTGCTCGTGGTCTTAATCGTCTACGGCGGTTTTCTGTGGATGACTTCGGCCGGCGAACCGGAAAAAGTTAGTAAAGCCAAAATGGTTTTGCAGAACGCGGTGATCGGTTTCGTTATCATCATGTCATCTTTTGGCATCACCCAGTTCATCTTAAGTCGCTTGCTTGAAGCCGCGGGTTTGGGCGGGGGAATCTCCTCGCGCGCCGAACAGTTTTACGAGCCGCTTTCCGGATCTTTAGGCGCCGGCATCATCCAAGATCACTTTCCCAACCGCAATGCCTTGGACATCGCCCGCAACACCAAAATCTTCGTGACCTTCAAAGAGC
Source organism: Patescibacteria group bacterium (assembly GCA_018814025.1). Lineage (GTDB taxonomy): Bacteria > Patescibacteriota > Patescibacteriia > UBA9934 > GWF2-40-263 > JAHJAM01. The sequence goes on from JAHJAM010000006.1 coordinate 10,602, forward strand.
CGATTAATCCGGCTTCCATCATTGAAGGCTATGAATCTGATCCCGAGGCCACCAATTTAAATACGGCCAGCGTCAAAATTTACCCCACGGCCGACGGGGAAGAGGCGGCCCTGGGCCAGGCCGATGTTTTGCTGGCCGTGGATGAAACTTTTCAGACTTTCGTGTTTGATCCGATTCCATTTTTAGGCGACGGCCTCAAAGATGTGAATTACACGGTTTTCCTCACGCCCAACATTCAAAAAGCTGACGGTTCCTCGGCTTTCACCGGCCGCGAATCCGACGGCTATTCCTGGACTTTTGAAGTGGGCACGCAAATCGATCTCACGCCGCCTAAAGTTGTTTCCGTGATTCCGTCTGAAACCGGCGGCCCGTTCGCGCGCAACATTACGGTTTCCCTGACTTTCAACGAAGCCATGGATCCCGTGGCTTCCACGGGCGAGTTTGACGGCGGTGGATTTACCAATATTTCCGTTTTAGCCGGCGGAACCGATGCGGTTCACGGCACTTTTGCCATCAGCAACGGCTATCGCACCGTGGATTTCACTTCGGTTGACGCCTGTGGCCAAGATCCGTGCGGGGACACCATTTATTGTCTGCCCGGCCCGGCTCAGATTGAGGTTTTGGCCAAAGCCGCGGAATTGGGCGATGAACCGCCTCAAGCTCGGGCCATTGGTGTGAGCTATAACGGCTTGGTGGATGCGGCCGGCAATTCGCTGGACGGCGATGCCGACGGCGCGGCCCAAGGTCCGGACGCGGATAATTATGCTTGGAATTTTGACACCACCAACACGGTCAATTCCGAAGTCCCGCAAATTACCGGTCTTTTCCCAGCCATCAACGCCGGGGATGTGGATTTGGATCTGGATGTGGAAGTTACCTTCAGCCTTCCCATGAAAGCTTCCACCCTGAATTCGGAGAACGTCCGGCTGTACGCCGAGCCTTATCACTCGCTTTGGTTTAATCCCCGAACCGTCAATTTATCCGTGTCCGGCCAGGTGGCCGGTCTGGGCGAGGCCGTGGATCATTCCCAAGTGCGAATTGAACACCCGACTTTTGTCCCGCCTGATCTTGAACCCGCGCAAAGTTATTACCCGGTTATCACCAATGGCGTTAAAAGCTCGTATCAGATTTGCCTGTATCCGGCCATGGATAATTTTTCCAATTGCGATTCGCGCAGCCACAACCCCAACTGCTGCAATGGGCAAATCACCAGCCAGCCTTATTGCTGTTATGGCGTGCCCAGTCCGGACGCTTGCGATTATTTAATTGAATAGCATGTCCCGTTCCAAACTTACATTTTTATCCGGTTTTATCTTCACGCTTTTGATCGGCGCCGGACTTTTGTTTGCGGTGCCGGCTTTGGCCCAAGCCGTTGATTTAAACGCTTTCGGCCAAGCCGCGGGTTTTTCCACTGATTTGGACATTCGCGTCATGATTGCCCGCTTAATTCGCACGGCCATTTCTTTCGCCGGCATTATCTTGGTAATCATGATCATCTACGGCGGTTTCATGTGGATGACTTCGGCCGGGGCGCCTGACCGGATCGACAAAGCCAAAAAGATCTTAACCAACGCGGCCATTGGCCTGGTGATCGTCATTGCTTCTTTTGCCATCACCAGTTTCATCCTCGGCGCCTTAACCGACGCCGTGGGCGGGGGAGTGATCGGCGAAGATGACGAACCCGGTTTTTATCCCGGCCCGGGCGGTACCACCAGCGCTCTGGTTTTAACATCGGTCAATACCCAATGCGCTTCCGCTTTAAAAAACTTGCAGTTGCAGATGATTTTTTCCAAAACTATTCAAGAAGCCACGGTTCTAGACGGCGGCATTCGGGTGAAGGTCGCGGGCGGTCCGGATGTGCCCGGCACTTTCACGGTTAACTCGCGCAAAGTCACTTTCACTCCGACCCAAATTTGTCCGGAAGATCCCAATGAATATTGTTTTAACCCGGCCACTGATTATCGCATCACTCTGGATCCGGCCATTTTGAAAAGCGGCAGCGGCACGGCTTTGACCTGCAACACGGTTAATCCCTGCAGTTTCGATTTCACCACCGGCCAAGGTGTTGATTTGTCCGGTCCATCCGTCGAGGTTGACGCTCCGGAATCCGGCCAGTCTTTAATGGTTAATAACCTTGAATTACTTCAGTCTTTGGCTCAAGACGATACCGGCGTTTCTTCCGTGGAATTTACGGTTGATGGGGAGCTGATTTTTGATGCGGGTTTGGATAACAGTTCATCCGGCGCTTTAACCCCGGATAATTATTTTCATACCGACGACACCCAGTGGAACACCGCCGGCTATGTCACCAACCGCAGTTACAATATCCGCGCCCGCGGCTTTGACTGCTCCGGGCGTTCCGACACGGCTGCCATCAACGCGGTTTTGCGCACGGAAAGCTGCTTTAACGGAATTCAAGATGTTGATTTGGGCGAAGCCGGAATTGATTGCGGCGGTTCTTCGGTCACGGAATATTACTGCGGCGCTTGCGTGGGCGATCAATGCGCGGCGAACGAGGATTGTTCCTCCGGCGTTTGCGAAAATGGTTTCTGTGTCGGTTCCACCATCATTGAGCGGGTCAACCCGGGCGACGGCGCCGTGGGCAACCTAATCACCGTTGCCGGCCGCGGCTTTGGCGCCGAACCCGGCAGTATCGTGTTTTTGGGCGCGGACGGAGTCGGCGATGACTTTGTGGTTTCCGCTCCTTACGAATGTTCCGGCGCCGACACTTGGACTGACACGCAGATCATTATCCAAGTCCAAGAAGGCATGATCGATGGCCCGATCAAAATTATCACCGCGGCCTTGGACGAAGATTTGACCAATGATTTAGCCGGACCCTACCTTCCGGATTTTGTGGTGAATGACATCGTTCGTCCGGGCTTATGCAAGCTTGAACCGGATATTTCGCCGGCCAATCAAGAAATCCGCTGGCTGGGTAATAATTTTGGCGCCGCGCGCGGTTCCTCAACTGCTTTCTATGGCAATTATTCCGCGGCCTCTTACGCCAATGATTGGTCTGAAACCGAATTCGGCGCCGTGGCCCCGCTGGTTAATGCCGGCCGGTACCGCACTCAAGTTTTCGTGGGCGATAATTTATGTTCCGTGGCCGGCACTCGATGCAACGGCCAAGCCGACTGCCCGGTGGGTGAAGCCTGTGTGATCGGCCGCCAAGGCTCCAATCAAATCAACTTCCAAGTTTTAGCCGAGGACAGCGTGGCCGTTCCGGTCATTACCTTGGTTGATTCCGGCTGGAAATCTTGTACGGCCGGCGACCGCATTAATCAGCGCTGTGTCGATGATGACGGCTGTCCCGGCGGCGGCGCCGGTTCCTGCTTGGAAACCGGCAATTGGGGTCCGGCCAATCAGTATCTTTCCATTTTTGGCTCGAATTTTGGCAATTCCCTGGGCACGGTTCGCTTCGTGAACAATCTCGGCGCCAGCGCCAACAATGGCATTGAGGCGCTGGGCAGCGATGATTTTCCCGCTGTCTGCGAGAATATCGTTTATTGGCGTGACAATGTCATTACCGTCAAAGTGCCGTCGAAATATTTAAATGATGCGCCTTTGGAACCCGGCAGCCATTCGCTTTACGTTAAACGCCAAGCAGGCACGGTTTCCAATCAAGTCGAGTTTTATGTGGTTGATGACCAGCCCGGGCCCGCCATTTGCGCCTTAGTGCCCAGTGCCGGTCCCACCGGCTCCGAGGTTGATGTTTTAGGTGAAAATTTCGGCAACAATAACGCCCGGGTTTGGTTTGCACCCAATCAGTCCGCGCCCGGCGTGCAAACCAATCAAACTTACGCCACTCAAGTGCCGGCCGGCGCCCAAACCGGCAATGTCTTTTTAGCCAATGAAGCCGGCTACGGTTCCAACAAAATGCCTTTTACGGTCGGGGATTGCCGGGATGAAAACATCTGCGCGCCCGGAGAAAAATGCTGTGCCAACGGTACCTGCCAAGTGACTTGTCCGATCACTGATGTTGATTCCAACTATTCTTACCAATTTTTCACCGGCCCCGTGCCCGTGGCCCCGGAAGTGGTGCAGATTTGCGATGCCACCGGCTTAGGCTTGGTTTCACCCACGCCTTGGTCAGGGCATACTCGCTCGCAAGACATTTGCCGCAACGCCGCGATTTCAGCCAGTTTCCGGGTTGGTTCCGATTTAACTCCGATCATGGATGATCTGGCTTTTGCCCGCAACACCTTAGTGGAAAAATGTCTGAATGCGGCTTGCACTGATCGAGAAATCGTGGCCGGTAGCGTGATTGATACCTGGGCCAGCGGTTTCACTTGGCTGCCGGCCGATCCAGATGGTCTTGAGATCAACACTCACTATTTTGTCACCCTCAACGGTTATTTGCCCGAAGAAGACATCACGGCCATCAAACTGTTAAACGGGGAGTATCTGCAGGATGATTTTGTTTGGGAATTTACCACCGCCAATTCCGACGTGCCTTGCAGTGTGGGTGATTTAATGGTTTCCCCCGGACAATTTACGGCCCGAACGCAGGATGAGCAGGTCAAATATCTGGCCCAGCCTTTGGCCGCGGGCAATGGGGGACAATGTCTTTTGTTAAGCTGTCGAGAATACCAAGACCAGTATGTCTGGAATTCCAGCAACTCGGCCCTGGCCCCATTGTTGCCGCAAACCCAAACCGCCTGCGGCATCAGCGCTGAGGCTCGGGAGGAAACTCAAGTCGGCGATTCGATCACTATCAGTTCTTCAATTGCCGATCCCGCGGTTTCAGGTGAAGGGGAATTGGAAATTCATTTCACGGATCCGGCCATCGTCAGTTATTGGCCCAATTGCGAATCCGCTTGTGTAAATGCGGAAATCGGCGCTCGCTTCAATGTTGATATGAGCGACTTTTCCTTCAGCTTGTTGGCCTGCGCCACTGAGGCTTGTATCAACACTGAGCTAATCTATAATTACACTCTGGCTTTTAACCACGATACTTTCACCCTGCAGCTTTGGCCGGATGATCCCCTGCAAATCAATAAATATTACAAAGTCATTTTCTATCCGAGTACCGCCTCCACCAGCGGCCGCCAATTGCGCGCCGTCTACGGGGACGCGGGCTTTAGCTGGCTGTTTCACACCAAAAATGATCCCGCTTTCTGCGGCGTGGACCGAGTCAGCGTTGAACCCGCGCAATCTAAAATGCGCTTTATCGGCCAAAAGCAATCCTTGATGGCCGTGCCTTACGGCGCCCCGGATAATTGTTCAGCCAACGGCCAAATTTTGAATGCCGCGGATTACACTTGGCGGGCTTGGACCGCCGCTGACGCGCCCAACTACACGGCCGCCAATCCGCCGGTCGTGGCCGCTTTGCTCGGCAATGGCCTGATCCCTTTGAGTTCGGAATTGGCGCCCGGCTGTTCCAGCGACTGTTTGCATACCGGCTCAGCCATCCAAATCGGCACCGCGGTTTGCGGGGATCGATTGGTTGATCTTGAAGTTGAAGATTGCGACGACGGCAACACTTTAAATGGCGACGGCTGTTCCGCCAATTGTTTAACCGAAGGCACTGATGCGCCAACTTGCGGCAATAATGATCTGCAAACCGGCGAAGAATGCGATGACGGCAATGTCCTTGACGGCGACGGCTGTTCCGCCCGCTGTTTGCGCGAAGGCGCGGCCGCGGCCGGTTATACTTGCGGCAATCGGGATATCGCATTTCGTTCCGCCTCCCAAGGCGTCATCGGCGAGGAATGCGATGACGGCAATACTCGCAACGGCGACGGCTGTTCCAGCCAGTGTCTGCATGAAGGCTCGATTCCGCAAACCGCGGTTTACGCCACCTGCGGCAATAACCTTGTTGAAAGCGGAGAAGATTGCGACGACGGCAACCTAATCAATCGCGACGGTTGTTCGGATCGCTGTTTGGCCGAAGGCACTCAAGCCTGCGTTTATCAATGCAATAATGTCGTGAAGAATTGCACTTCCGATGTTCAGTGTGATGACGGGGATCCGGCCACGGCTGATTCCTGCGACCTCAAGAACGCGCCTTGTTGCGGCAATGGCGGTGCGCCCGAAACCGGGGAGTCTTGCGACGATGGCAATGTCTTGAGCGGTGACGGTTGTTCCAATCAATGTTTGCGCGAAGGTTCATCGGTTAATTTCACCCCGGCCAGCATTTGCGGCGACAATGTTTTAGTGCGGCCAAGCGAAGCATGCGAAGCCGTGGGCAGTTTGGTCTCTGGTCCTTACGCCGTGGTTCAAATGGATGAAGGCGCGGTGGAAGAATTATTAGCCGCGCCCGCTGATGTTTATGTTGTTAAATCCAATATCTCCGCCACGGTTGAGAATTCGCCTTCGTCTCCGGTTTCCGGCACGGCCAATGTTTCTTTGGCCTGCGTCTGTCAAACCGATGCCCAATGCGGGGACAGCGCCAATTACGGCTGCGGCACCCGCGGCTGCTGTTTTGAGCGTCCCATGATTTCCACTATGTATCCCAGCGACGGCCAGGTTAATGTCTGCCGCAATACCGCCCTCTGGTTTGAATTTGATCAAGCCATGGATCCGGCCTCAATCCAAGAGGGTCGAAATTTTTTCCTCAAACTCGTAAATCTCAACGGCTCGGACCTGGATCAAACCGCTTGCGAAGCCGCGGGTTATACTTATGTAGCTTCGGCCGATCATCAGCCTTGGCTGGTCCGCGCTTGGCATTGGGTCAAGGATTTTGTCACCGGTTTCTTTGGTCGTGACGCGGCCGCGGCCCTTTATCAAGGCTGTATCGTGCCTAATGTTTCCTACAGTTCAGAAATCGTCGGCGCCGGCTCGCGCTTGCGCATTAATTTAAATGAATTATTGAATCAAGATGCCGCTTATCAAATTGTGGCCCTGGACGATCCCAACAAAGCGGACGGCTTAGCCGAGGGGCTGGTGAATAAATTTGCCGTGGGCTTGAAAGCCGGCTCCCTCGCCACTTTCCGAGTCGGGGATGAGATTTGCTCCTTGGATGAAGTCAGAGTGGAAGATCTGGGCAAAACTCCGTTTGACCGGCTTAATCCCAGCTACACTTTGTTTACCAAGACCGCCGAAGTTCACCGCCTGCAAGGCGCGGGTTTCTCTTTCCGCAATGGCGTTGCTCAAGAAATTCAACCCATCGACACCGTTTACGATTGGACCTGGTCCTGGAATTCCACTTTTGTTGATGATCCCGCTGATTGCCCGGCTGATGATCCGGCTACGCCCAGCCTCAATGAAAATGCCAACTGCTTGGCCAGTGCGGATCAAAACGCCGTCAATATTTCCAATCCCACGGCTCCGGATAATAATCCCACTCAAGCCGATGTCACGGCCCAAAATCAAGATGGGCGAGAAAGCGCCTACGCCATCGCCACCATTACCACCAACCAGCATTGCGCCGGCGGTTTCAACGCGGGCCAAGTTTGTACTGATGATGCCGGCTGTCCGGGTGGCGCTTGCGTGCCGGAAAAAATTGATGGCAGCTTGCCGCTGACAGTTTTGCTTTGCTCCAACCCTTGGCCGGATGCGAATTTCCCATTCGTCCAAAGTTCAAATAATTCAGGCAACGGCCGCGGTCCCACCAATTTCGGTTTTTACTATTGCCGCGATGCCGGCGATCCCAACACCCCGGACGATGATTTGCCGGCCATGGCCATTCAAGAAGTGGCCGCGCCGGCCGTGGGCGATATTTACCGCGAATTCCTGTTTATTTTGGAGGGCACCGGCGATGCCTTGGGCGTGCGGGTCATGAATGATCCCAATTATTTGCCTCCGGACATGTGGTTTCAGCAAATGGGCTTTCGCGGTTCGCCGCGCGAGGCTGAATTGGACGGCTATCAAGCCGTGCGCGATGGCAACACCATTTACGCTTTAGCCGCCAACCAAACCGGCGACATCTTCCCGAACATTTATGTAATTTCTACGACCGATGACCCCAGTCCCGAAGCCGAAAACATTTTCGATCAGATTTTGAACCATTGGACTTTTAACGCCAATACCGGCGCGGTTTCCGATCACAATCTTTGCGTTGACAGCTCGCATAATTTCCTGACTGATCCGGACACGGGCAATTTCTTAGGCTGTCAGTGGGACGGGGATTGTCCGGCGCCCGGCATTTGTGATGCGGACAAAGCCAAGCTGGCTCGCGACCTTAGGCGCTTGTCTGATTTGGTGCGCATCAAATCCTATATCACCGGTACTTGTTCCGGCGCCTTCCAGTCCTGCTCCGGGGATGAGGATTGCTCCGGCGGCCAAACTTGTGAAAATCTTTCCGTACCGCCCTTGGCCGAAGGCAGTTTTATCCGCGCCCTGTCCACCAGCCGCTGGCCGTCTTGGAATTCGGTTTTGGGCAACGCGCTCGGTCAGGCCTTGCCTCAAGACCCGCTCAACCTTTTCAGTTCTTGTGAAGGCGAGGCTTATGATCCGGAAACCTGCTTTGACTCCAGCGAAGGCCAATTTATTTGCGCCCAAGGTTCGCATATTTACGGTTTCAACTCTTCCTCTGAAGGCGCCTACACCCTGACCGCGCAGCTTGAGCATCAAGCCGCGCCCTGGGCCTATCCCATCGATCCGGTGCTTGATGATAATGCGAAAATTGTGGCCGAGTATGAAAATTATCAAGGCTCAGCTAGCCTCGGCAACACGCCGGCTCAGGTTGATGCCATGGTTGCGGCTTTCGTGGACTTTGACGCGGCCGAATGGCGATTCTACGGCAACCTTAACGGAGCTTATCAAAACTTGCCCAATAGCACGGCTTGGAATCTGGCTTTTGACTTAGACGATAATATATATTTCAATAATCTTGAGATATATAATCTTCTCAGCCAGTCGGTTCCTTATGATTTAGGCGCTCTCAATAGCCTGATTAGCGACAGTTTCAGTAAAATTACTCAATTAGAAGCCATTTATCCGACCGTGCCGGCCGCCCTGGCCGAAGTGCGGAGCCTGCGCAGTCTTCTGTCCGTCTTCCAAGCCAGTTTAGTGGATGGCGTCACTGGCAGCGGTTCCAGCGGCTCTTCACTGACCGGCGGTTTCCAAAATCCCGCGCTGTTCTGCAGCGGTCTGATTGTCGGTGATTCATCAGTTTGCGGCGACGGTATTAAAGCCCCGAATGAAATGTGTGAAATCGGCGAAGTTGATTTGCTTGATTGTCCGGGCGGCCAAAAGAACGTGAATTGCATCAATGACGGCGGTGTTTGCCGTTTCCAAAGAATTGATGAAGCGCCCGGCGCTTGCCAAGTTTTCGGCTGCGGCAATGGCGTCAAAGAAGGTGCGGAAGAGTGCGATGACGGAATTTTCAACGGTTCTTATGGTTATTGCAGCCGCGACTGCACCACCACGCCTGATTTCTATTGTGGCGACGGTTACTTAGCCGGCGGCGAGCAATGCGACTGCGGTACGGTTCAAAATTATAGCAGCCTGCCCGGCAGCAGCTGGGCCAAGAGCGCCAGCCACTGTTCCAAAGCCAATGGCCAGTATGTTTCCGATTTCAATCAATCCTGTGCCTTTAACTGCACTAAGCCCGGGCCGTCTTGCGGCGACGGCTTGATTAATGGCAGTGAGGTTTGCGACCCGGGCAACCAGGATTCGAATTATCAACAAGAATCCTGCGGCACTTTTGACTCTCAGGGCCGCGAAAGATTTAAGTCTCGTTCTTGTACCGGCAGTTGCGGCTGGGGAACTTGGAGCGTTTGCGCTCCGCTTTCCTCCTGCGGCGACGGCGTGAAAAACGGCACCGAACAATGCGACGACGGGAACACCAACGACAACGACGCCTGCACCAATGCCTGCCAACTTAACGTTTGCGGCGACGGGTACATCAACGCCGGCCTTGAGTCTTGCGATTTGGGTCCGCAAAACGGCAGCCAGTGCGCGGCCGCTTATGACAGCATCTGCTACTACTGCAATGTCTCCTGCCAATACCAATCCCGCACCGGCGATTTTTGCGGCGACGGCCGAATCAACGGTTCAGAATTCTGCGATGGGAATCAAATCCAGCCCCGCGCTTTCGACGCCACCACTCGAGAAGCCAGTTCGGTTTGTGCCGCCACCGAGGTCAACACTGTGGTAATCGGTAATCCGCGTGTGGATCCGCCCGCTGATGTCTATTCTTGCCGCTATGTGGGCATCTGCAACGGCGGCGACCACAATGGCGAACCCTGCACTTTGGATTTTGCTGGCAGCGTCTATACGCCCAACGCCGGCGGTTCCGATGGCGTGGGCTGCCAAGGCGAACGCTTTAACGGCGTGTGCGTGGCCCCCAAGTGCGCCAGCAATTGCCAATTTGCCTGCCCCTTCGAAACTCAAAAGGCTTCAATCTTGGTTCAATCCGGCGCCCCCGGCGCCACGCCCCAAGAGTCCATTAGCCTCTATCCTTTCTTAAATTCAGCCAACAATATTCCGGATCGCGCCCAGCTGTTCTTGCCGGCTTGCCGGGCCAGCGTGGCCATCACCGCGGACATTGATAAGTCCGATGTCCAGCCCCCGAGCGTGGATGTAGTCTTTGTGACGGATCTTTCCGGCTCCATGGGCGGTGGCAATGTCTGGCGCATTAATGCCGTTAAAGAAGCAACCACTAATGCCATTGATGAAATGATTAATAGCTATCAATACTTTACTTCTGATTTGCGCATTGCTTTGATCAGTTATAGCGGCTATTTCGGCGCCCGCATCGATAGTGGTTTTTCGGAAGATCAAACGGCGCTAAAAACAATCGTCGATGGGTATATCACCGGCGGTGCCACCCCAACTCCAACCGCGCTCCAGGCCGGCATTGATCTTTTGGCCACCTCCGAAGCCGATGAAAAAATTCTCGTCTTATTAAGCGATGGGGAACCGTCAGACTCTCCTCAAGGGAAGTTCGATACTGTTGTTTTGGCAAAAAATGCAAACGGAGATCCGATTCATTCCGATATTAAGATTTTCACCGCCGCCCTAACCACCACTCAAAGTCTGTTTGGATTCATGAAGCATGTTTCAAATGATCAATGCAAATCAGAAAATTTTCCCGCTCGCATTATTCAAACTCTGGCGGATACGAATGGCACGACAATTTATTTCACCAGTCTCGACAAGCCCGGTGATTGCGAACCGGACGGGGCGACCGAATATGGCTTCCAGGCCACTGATGCAGCGGGGGTGAATCTGATGTATGAGGCCATTACTAATACGGTCCTGGGCGTGTCCTTCGCTTTTGTCACTGACGGTCCGACCATCACCGCCGGTCAAGCGCGGGAAGGGAATGACGCCATCTTGCCGTTCCCGGAAAACTTCGCTTGTCGGCCCACGGCCCAAACCGTGCCCATCCGATTAAATTACTCCGGCACCGGACAAGCGCATCTCACCGATTTCAAGTTTGAATATTGCCCAATCGAATAGTCATATGGACGCCTACCAAATCCCCCAGCCAATTTATTCTCCGCCCGCGCCCCCGGCTCCGCCGCCCGCGCCCGCCCCCCGGCGCTCGATTTTGAAGCCGATCTTGCTGGTGGTGGGTATGGTTTTGGTCTTGGCCGCCGCGGCTTTGGCCATCTGGTATTTTATGGGTTCCCGGCAAGCGAAAATTATTGTTGAAGAACAGCAGGTCAAAATTATCGACCAAGTTCAAAATTCTCTGGCTGATTGCGCGAATACCGCTAACCCCGAAGCTTGCCGGCAGGATCAGATTGAACGCGCGGCCTTGGATTATCAACAAGTCGAAGTTTGCGAATTATTGTCCGGAGCTCAGCATGACGCCTGCGTTTCGGAATTGGCGCGCGCCAGTCAAGATGTCCGAATTTGCGCTTATATCCAAGACAAAGAAAAAGCTCAAGTCTGCGCGGATAATATCTATCTCAAAAGCGCCACGGCTAATCGCCAAATTAGCGCTTGTCAGAGTATTGTCGATGCCGAAAAACAGAACGGATGTCGAACCATGGTCGGCCAAGGGTTGTCCCCGGCCGAATGTTTAGCCGCGGATCTCGGTGCCGAGTTTTGTGATCAATCAGCCGTGATCAATCAAGCGGCTCAAGCTCAGGATCCGGCTATTTGCCAGCAGCTGGAAAATGAAGAGTCAATCATGGAATGCCTGGACTTCGTTTATGATGATCCGGACTTTGACGGTTTGGAATCAAGCCTCGAGGCCGGTTTAGGCACTGATCCGCGCAACCCCGATACCGACGGCGATGGTTTTTCCGACGGCCAAGAAGTCCAAGGCGGTTACAATCCGCTGGGCGACGGTCGTTTATAAATTTTCTAATCCTAATTTTTCAAAATCCAAATTCTAACCCCTAATTCTATGTTTGAAGAAGCCCAAAGAAAAGAACCCGAAGATATTTTTGCCAATACCGAGTCCGTACCGACTCCGCCCGCGCCCACGGCCGCTCCGGCCCCAACCCTGAGTTCGCCCGGACCAGCGCCCTTGGCGCCGCCGGCTTCACCCATGGCGGCCCCGGCCCCGATGAAACAGGGTGGGGAAGCCTGGAAGGGTATTTTAATCGCCGTGATTGTGGTCGTGGTGATTGGCGCCGCCGGCTATATTTCTTATATGTTGCTTTCTTCCCAAACCCCGGTTACGCCCGCCCTGGAAGAGATTATCGAGCAACAAGAGCTATTGGATGAAACCACTCCCGAACCCGCACCTGCGCCCGTGGCTGAACCCGAGCCCGAGCCCGAGTCTGTGAGCATAGATACGGACAAAGACGGTTTAACCGACGCTGAAGAAGCCGCCTTAGGCACGGATCCGAACTTGGCCGATACGGATGGCGACCGCTTATTCGATTATGAAGAGGTCAATACTTATCAAACTGATCCTTTAAACATGGATACCGATGGCGACGGTTTCTTTGACGGCGACGAAGTTGATAACGGTTATAATCCGGCCGGTGAAGGCGAGTTGTTTGTCGTGCCAGCCGCTTCCTAAAAATTATGCCTGAAGCTAAAAATCCCCAGCAAGTTATCGATCAGCCCAAAGGCCAGAAAACGGCCGCGGCTTCGGGCCCGAATATTTTTGTCATGCCCAGCAAATACCGCGGCGGGGCCGCACCCATGATGCAGCCCGCGCCGCCGCTGGCTCCGGCGCCGCCCACCAAGCCCCTGCCGCCTCCGCCTCCGCCGCCAATTAAAAAGAAAGCTCCGCCCCTGAAAAAGAAATCAAGCAAAAAAGGCTTAGTGATTTTTGGGCTGGTCTTTTTGATCTTTCTTTCCGTGGGCGGCTTTTATGCCTTGAAAACGCTTCAACCGCCGACTGAAACCGGTTCGCCGGTCACGCCCGTCCTTCAACCCCAGCCCAAGCCCGAACCGCCGGTCGTGGTTGTACCCGAACCCGGGCCCGGGGAACCTGGTTCGCCTTTTCCCACGGCCACTCGCCCGGGTGCTGATTCCGACAGCGACGGCCTGACTGACCTCGAAGAGCGGTTGGTTTATCAAACCGACCCGCGCCTGCCGGACACGGACAGCGACGGCTTTTTAGACGGCAATGAGGTTTTCCACCGCTACAATCCCGTGGCCTTGGCTCCGGGTACCTTGTTGGAAACCGGCTTGGTCAAAGTTTTTATTCCGCCCGGCGAAGCCTACGGAATTTTTTACCCCAGCGTTTGGGATATCCAAGCTGATCCGAACGATCCGGCCAAATTCATGATTCAAGTAACCACCGGCGAAACTATCACCATCAACTTGCTGGACAAAAACCCGAATCAAACATTATCCGCCTGGTATCAAGAACAAGTGGACGCCAACGGGGTCTTTGAAATCACCACCAAAAATAATTATCCGGCTTTGCTCACTGACAATCAGCTGACTTATTATATTGATGGGGGAGACCGGGTGATTCGTTTGGAGTATGCCACCGGTGCCAAAGGCGTAATTGATTATTTGCAGACTTATCAGATGATGATCAATAGTCTTGAATTGAAATAAATGTGATTAAAGCCGAAGTCAATCAAAATATTTTGTCCGGCGCTCACAGGCTCTCAACCCGGACTTTGGCCAAAATTCTTCGATTAGTCAGCCAAAAAACTCAACCGCACAAAGATTTTCAAGTTTCTTTGGCCTTTGTCAGCCCGGCCCGGATCAAAATCTTGAATCGCGATTATCGCGGGCAAAATCGGGTCACTGACGTGCTGTCATTTGCTTTTCAGAAAGCCTCAAGCGCCCAAGCCGATCAATTGCTGGGCGAAATCTTGATCTGTTATCCTCAAGCCAAAAAAAATGCCCAAGCCGACGGCTTGCCCGTGCAACAGGAAATTAATCGATTAATTATCCACGGCCTGCTTCATCTTTTCGGTTTTCAGCACCACACGGCCAAAAAGGCCGAACAGATGTTTAAGTTGCAAGAGCAGATTCTTAACCAAATCGTATGATTCATTTTTCACAGTTTAAAAAAAGCCTTCGTAATGCCTGGCATGGCGCCGTGTTGGTCTTCCACACCGAGCAAAATTTTCGCGTCCAAGTCATTGTCGGCTTGTTGGTGATAATTTTCGCGCTCGTGTTTCAAGTCCGCTGGGCCGAGTTGATTATTCTAGTTTTGATGATCGGCGCAGTTTTGAGCTTGGAAATGATCAACAGTATTTTGGAAAGAATCGTGGATACCTTCAAGCCTCGCATTCATCCGGTGGTCCGCGACATCAAAGACATCATGGCCGCGACCGTTTTAACCACTTCAATTGCGGCCGCGATCATCGGGCTAATCATATTTTTTCCTTACTTTATTGCCTTGTTTTAGAGAAAAATGTCCTGTATTATGTAGTAACTAGGTGTTGGCAATTGGAATTGGGTATAAAGTACACCTCGAACCCAGTTACCAGTTACCAGTTATCATTTACCAGTTAACAGCCCCATTCTATGTCCGAAGAAATCTATGCTGGTCTGGATATTGGTTCCTATGGCGTTCGTCTCGCCGTGGGTAAGCCGGTTCCGGCCGGGGATGGCAAAGAACATATTCATATAATTGGCGCGGTCGAAGTCCCTTCGCTCGGCGTCACCAAAGGCACCATCACCAATTTGGAAGATGCGGTTTCTTCGGTTTCCAAGGCTTTAGAGCAAGCTGAGCGCATTACCGGCCTGCCGGTTAATACCGCCTGGGTCGGCATCACCGGCAGCCACATCATCGCCCAAGAAAGCCGGGGCGTGGTCGGCGTCTCTCGAACTGATGCCGAAATCCGCGACGAAGATATTGAACGGGCCATTGAAGCCGCCCGCACGGTTGCCACCCCCACCAACTACGAAATCATTCACGTCATTCCCAAAAGCTTTATTGTTGACGGCCAGCGCGGCGTGAAGGATCCTGTGGGTATGAATGGCATTCGCCTTGAGGTCGATGCCTTGATTATTCAAGGTTTAACCTCGCAAATTAAAAATCTAACCAAATGCGTGTATCGCACCGGTCTGGACATCGAAGACGTGGTTTTCTCCATTCTCGCCACCGCCGAGGCCGTGGTCACCAACCGTCAAAAGGAATTGGGCGTTTGCGTAGTCAATATCGGGGCCTCAACCACCAGTTTGGTGGTTTATGAAGAAGGCGATGTGCTGCAGACCGCGGTTTTGCCCATTGGCTGCGATCATGTGACTTCCGATCTGGCCATTGGTTTGCGCACCTCCATTGATGTCGCCGAACAAGTGAAGCTCCGTTATGCGACTTGCAATGCGGAAAGCGTGCCCAAAAAAGACGAAATCAATCTGGCCGAACTCGGTGCCCCGGAAGAAGAGTATGTGGGGCGTCGTTTTGTGGCCGATATTACTGATGCTCGGGTTCAGGAAATTTTCGAACACGTTGATAAGGAACTGGGCAAGATTGACCGCTCCGGCATGTTGCCGGCCGGCGTCATTTTGACCGGCGGCGGCGCTAAGTTGAACGGCGTATTGGAGGTGGCTAAGACCGCCTTGCGTTTGCCGGCCTCGCTTGGCACCCCAATCGGCATCACCTCTGTGATTGATCGCACCAATGATCCCAGCATGAGCACGGCCATCGGCTTGGTGCTTTGGGGGCATAACATTCGCGGCGGAGAAGGTCCGAGCGGCTTTGGAAAAATCTTTGCTAAAATTGATCTTGTGGACAAAGTAACCAGCGGTTTCAAAAAGGTTTTCAAGACCATCAAACCCTAAATTCATCGCAAATTAAAACCGACAGCCCAAGGAGGCGTCGGTTTTTGTTATCCCAAGATATCCGGAAAATCTTGCTTGACAATCGAACACCAGATGGATACAGTATGAACAAATTTCGCTCAACAAAAAGTATTTTTGAACACTTAATTTATTCAACAGGCTTGTAGAATTATGGCAGAGGTTAAACCCGACATTGAAACCTATGCCAAGATCAAAGTTATCGGTCTTGGCGGGGGAGGCGGTGCGGCCATCAACCGCATGATCACGGACAACATTAAAGGTGTTGATTTCATCGTTGTTAATACTGATGTCCAAGCGCTCAATCAAAATCTGGCCCCTTGTAAGATTGCCATCGGCAAAACTCTGACTCGCGGTTTGGGGGCGGGCATGGATCCGGAACTGGGCCGTCAAGCCGCTGAAGAAAATCAAAACGAACTCCGCAACGCCATCAATGGCGCGGACATGGTGTTTTTAACTTGCGGTTTGGGCGGCGGCACCGGCACCGGTTCGATTCCCGAAGCCGCGAAAATCGCCAAAGATTTAAACGCCCTAACCGTGGCCGTAGTCACCAAGCCTTTCAGTTTTGAGGGCGCTCAGCGCCGGCGCATTGCCGAAGAAGGCTATGAACGATTAATCCAGCACGTGGACGCGGTCATTACTATTCCCAACGATCGAGTTTTGCAGATTATCGACAAGAAAACTTCGCTCATGGATGCTTTTTCCGTGGTCGACGACGTCTTGCGCCAAGGCGTTCAAGGCATTGCCGAGCTCATCACCATCCCAGGCTTAATCAATGTGGACTTTGCTGACGTGAAGGCGATCATGGAAAACTCCGGTTCCGCCTTAATGGGCATTGGCAAATCCACTGGTGAAAATCGCGCCGTGGAAGCGGCCAAACAAGCCATTGCCAGCCCTTTGCTCGAGCTTTCCATCGACGGCGCCAAAGGCATTCTTTTCACTATTACCGGCGGTCCGGATTTGGGCATGCACGAAGTGGCTGAAGCCGCCAAAGTCATTACCGGCTCCGCGGATGAAGACGCCAAAGTGATTTTCGGCGCCAACATCGATGAAGACATGAATGAAGAAGTCCGCGTGACCGTGGTGGCTACTGGCTTTGATACGCGGGAGCGCCGCGTGACCTCAGCCGGCGCCGTGGAAGTGCAAGCTCAGGGCACCTGGTCGCCTAATCAATATCAGGCTGGTCGGGAGCGGGAAGACGAAAAGAATGAGTCTTTGCGCGTTCAGCGCCAGAGAATCGGTTTCCGATCCAAACCGGTCCGGGAAGAGTCGTCCGAGCCTGTCACCCCGATGCGCGCCCCGGAACCGTTTAAACCCGAAGTTAAGCCCATGGCCCCGTCCGCTCCGGTGAAAACCGCGGAAGAAGAAGAAATTGAAATTCCGGCGTTTATCCGCAAAAAAATGATGTAAATTTTCCGACAGGGTACCCCACGTACCCTGTCTTTTTGTTTTAAGCTATAATATCTCTGTTATATGTTTTGTCCGGTTTGCAACAATAAAGATTCCAAGGTCGTGGATTCCCGCATCTCCGCGGACGGCGCCAGCGTGCGCCGGCGCCGAGCGTGTGAAAAATGCAACTTTCGCTTTTCCACCAATGAAGAAGTGGAATTGCTTGATTTGACCGTGGTCAAAAGCGATGGCCGGCGCGAAGGCTATTCGCGCGATAAGTTGATTCGCGGCCTTAAGCGTTCATTGGAAAAAAGGTCTTACACGGACAACAATTTTGACAAGCTGGTGCATCAAGTTGAACGCGATATTCAAAAAAAGCGCCGCGGCCAGCTGACCAGCCAAGAGATCGGGGAGATTGTCATGAATCGCCTCAAGACTTTTGACAAAGTCGCTTATATCCGGTTTGCCTCGGTTTACCGGTCTTTTGAGGATGTGAAAACTTTTGAATCAGAACTCAAGAAACTCTTGGGCGGTAAAAAAGTTAAAAAATCAGCCCGGGCCAAAAAGTAATTTTCATTTTCCGATCCATATTATATTTTTTTCTTTATGAAACGCACCAAAATCGTTTGCACGATCGGTCCGGCCAGCGCCCAGCCGGCCACGCTCAAAGCCATGATGAAGTCAGGTTTGAATGTCGCTCGCTTAAATTTTTCCCATGGCACGCACCAGAGCCATGAGGAATTAATTAAATTAATCCGCACCACGTCCCAAAAACTTGGCTTGCCCGTGGCGATTTTGGGTGATCTGCAAGGTCCGAAAATTCGGCTCGGCGATTTGCCCGAGGCCGGGGTGAAACTCAAAAATGGCGAAGTGGTTCAATTTTCCACGGCCGTCTCCAACTATCAGAGCGGGGGAGCCTTGCCCCTGACCTACAAGGGGTTGCATCAAGATTTAAAAAAAGGCCACCGATTTTTAATTGATGACGGCTTGTTGGAACTGGTTGTCATCGGAATTAAAGGCCGAGTCATCAGTGCCAAAGTTATCAATGGGGGAGTCGTCACTTCCCACAAAGGCATGAACTTTCCGGATTCGACTTTATCGGTTTCACCCATCACGGCCAAAGACAAAAAAGATGTGGAGTTCGCGGTTAAGCAAGGGGTTGATTGGCTGGCGCTATCTTTCGTCACTTCCGCCAAAAATATTTTAGATCTGCGGCGGTTGATCAAAAAAGCTGCGAAAAAAAATCAGGTTTTGCCTCGGATTATCGTGAAGATTGAAAAACACGAAGCCATTGATCACTTTGATGAAATTTTAGCCGTTGTCGACGGCGTGATGGTGGCCCGCGGCGATTTGGGCATTGAAATTCCGGCCGAAGAAGTGCCGATCCGCCAAAAAGAAATTATTGAAAAATGTCGTTTGGCCGGCAAGCCGGTAGTGGTGGCCACGCAAATGATGGATTCCATGATTCGCAACCCGCGCCCGACTCGCGCCGAAGTTTCCGATGTGGCCAATGCGGTTTTCGATCACACTGACGCGGTTATGCTGTCCGGCGAATCCGCCACCGGCAAATATCCGGTTAAAGCCGTCAAACTCATGGCCAAAATCGTAACCGAAGCCGAAGCCTCGCCTTATGACGACGTCGCGGTCTTTCGCGGCCGAACTCAAGGCTCCGGACCCAGTTTGGCCTCGATTCTTAAAATCCTGGCCGCTGACCGGCAAATTGATGGCGTAATAGCCATGCCTCAAGCTTTGCCCTGGTCAGAACATTTATTAATGTTCCATCCGGAAATCCCTTTGTTTTTAGTGACCAAACAAGTAACCGTTCAACGCCAAAATTATTTGCGCTGGGGGGTTTGGCCGGTTTTAGTTAAAAGTAAGATCTCACCTCGGATCCTGATCAATCAGCTGAAAAAACAAAAATTGGTAAAAAGGAAAATGCGCTTGGCCGTGGTCGAGAATGAAACCAAGAAAACCGACTTCGATATTATCAGCCTCTAGCTACAACAAAGCCGTACCAAGTGGTACGGCTTTTTAGAGCGCGTTCTGCCTTCAGGCCGTGGGCTTGCCCACGAAGTTGGGGTGATGGAAAGTCAGTTGATGATTCGGGAAACGGCGCTGAGCCGCATCTCGACAGTTTGGGTGGCAAGGGCCACGGCGCTGCATGGTTCCTTGGCCGTCCAGCAGCCAAGCCACCATGCGAGCCACCGTCATTTTTTCCCCGCAGCCCACGCAGTATTCGATGTTGTTGAGTGCCGCGGCATCAAAGACCGGGGCGTCATCGAGAGTGCGGGGCCAGGGGCGCGATTCTGGGATGGGCAAGGGATTGATCTCCTTGACCGCGTGATTTCGTCGCAGGATGACTTGGGGCATGAAAAAGAACTCCTAATCCGGTTGGGGTTGAACAACGGTCGCGCACGACCAACGGATGGCGGAAGTATAGGCCGCGAACGCCAGTGTGTCAATGCGTCTTCAAACCTATTTGATCAAAAGAAAAATCCCCATCCTATAAAGGCTGGGGATTTTTCTCTGGCGGATCGGACGGGACTCGAACCCGCAACTTCCGCCGTGACAGGGCGGTGCTCTAACCAATTGAACTACCGATCCAAGATATTTTGTGTCGAAACTATAGCATGCTCGGCCTCAGAGGGCAAGGGGTCAGCCCGGGGTCGTCACTTGCTTCCCAGCAGTTTAATAGCTTTGCCTTGGACTAAAGCTTGGCTGACTTTTTCATTGGCCGACTGCAAAATTCGCTGAAAAGTGCTTTGTGATACTTGCATGGCCCGGGCGCATTGGGTTTGCTCCCAGCCCTCCACATACTTCAGCCGCAAAGCCTCGAGTTCGTCGTCGGCCAGCTTCACGGTCTGAAGCCGGGCAGGGGACGTTCCTTCCGGCTTGAATATCAGAACCTTTGGTTGAAATTGAATTCTTCGTCTGATTTTCGGTCTGGCCATAAAGATAATTTGTGATCTGATTGCTCTCCCCTTATCTCCCCTCATTATGAATATATACCCAAAATTGAAATTAAGCAAATAAAAAAACATCAGCCGACTTAGGTTGATGTTTTTATTTGTCTTTCAAGCCCACCGCTCTTTTCAAATCTCGAATTTCTTTTTCGGCTAATTTTCGCCAATGACCTTCGGGAAAGTTGGCCAGTTTCAAAGTGAGAACGCGCGTCCTTTTTAAACTTACCACGCCATAACCCAAGTGCTCGCACATCCGGCGGATCTGCCGGTTTTTCCCCTCTCGCAGAATAATGGCGAATTTGTTTGGGCTCAATTGCCGAACCTTGGCCGGCAAAGTTTTGCCGTCGGTTAACTGGACTCCGGCCTGCAATTTGCCCAGATCGATTTTTTTCAAAGGCTGATCAACAATCGCCACATATTCCTTATCGTGTTCATAGCGCGGATGCATGATGCGGTTGGCCAATGTTCCGTCATTCGTCATAATTAGCAAACCGGATGATTCCACATCCAGTCGGCCCACGGGAAAAATCCGCTCCGGACAGCCCACGGCCGCAATGACATTGTCTTTTTTGCGAGTGTCAGTGGTAGTAATCATGCCCACGGGTTTATGAAACATCAAATAAATCAATTCCGGTTTTTGCTTTTTGTCCCGCCCCAGCACGCGCACCGTATCCGAATCTCCGACCTGGTCGCCCAGCTTGGCTTTTTGATCATTTAAAAAAACTTTCCCGGCTTCTATTAAGCGGTCTGCTTCTCGGCGCGAGCAATAGCCATGCTCGGCTAAATATTTATTGATTCGTGAT
Organism: Patescibacteria group bacterium; assembly: GCA_018814025.1. Classification (GTDB taxonomy): domain Bacteria; phylum Patescibacteriota; class Patescibacteriia; order UBA9934; family GWF2-40-263; genus JAHJAM01. The sequence continues at coordinate 31,828 of JAHJAM010000006.1, forward strand.
TTCGCCATAGGTTGATTCAATACTAGCTGTTGTTGAATAATTATTCAATAAAAAAGTCCCCAGGCTAGCGCTAGCCTGGGGACCGAGTAGTCAAAAGTCTTATTCGATGCTGACTTCGTTTGAGCCGGGCATCGAACTTGGTGTTCCGCCTGGCGAGGCCGTTGGCGCCTCGGACACTACCGAGCGGGCGATGTCGCAGGCCTTGGGCAGACCCGCGATGAACAAGAACGCCAGGAAGAAGATAACCAGGCCCAGCTTGAGCACGGCCATGGGCAGGCTGGATGCGCCCTTGGCCTTGATCTTGTACAGATCCACCTCAAGCTTCTTGGCCTGCTTCTCGCTGGCCTTGGCTTCCTTCGCCAGCTCGATCAGGCGCTGGTTCTTAGCTGCGAGTCTTCGTGCCTCTTCGCACTTGAGACGCAACTGCCGCTCGTCCTCGTCTTCAACCAGTGGCTCGACCGCCAGTTCATCAGTCAGCGGCTCGGACTCCTGGAACTCATCCGTCTCTTCCTCTTCCTCGTCCTCAAAGTCCGAGTTCGGAATCGGCGGCGGAGTCGACTCAACTGCTGGCGATGACACCTCGCACGGGATCGCCACCAGCGGATGCTCGTCATCCACTGGCTGCCCGTTCTCGAAGACCTTGAGGATGAAGCTACCGGCCTCGCGGAAAATTCCGCGGTACGACAGCCTGGCTGTCTGGCCCTCACGATCCGGATAGATCTCCCTCAACTCAGTTGCGGCATCGATCTGCACTGGCACATCATCCGCGCTCAAAAGCCAGAAACCGCGGTTGCCAACTGCATCGATTCCCACGACCTTGAAAAAGATCTCAAACGGCTTGCCCACTTCCATAGTTAGCGGGACAAGAGTCTTGGGAGTTCCATCACGATGATGGCACGGCATGTTATTCACAAAAAACGGCATTCTGTCCTCCTTCTACCGTGCCGCTTGGTGAAAGCGGGAAAATGTAAGGTGCGAACTAACGGGATAAAATACCACATTTTGGCTAATTTGTCAAGATATTCAGGTGGAAAATACAGGGATTTTAAACAAAAACCGGCTTTTTGGCGTTCCAAAAAGCCGGCCAGTTTGATTCAGATACTTTACTGAGGCAGTTTGATCACCTCAGATCGAGCAAAGATGCCATCCTTGGGCAACGCCTTGGAAGTGGTGCCGTAAAGCTCCAACTCATTGGCATTGCCGCAGTTCAGAACATTGTACATCTGGTCGCGAAATTTCTTGGCAAACATTGGCTTGATGCCATGCTCGCCGGTTCGCGGATTCATGAATGAACACTGGATCACGGCCTCTGCCAAAGCCGTGCCTTGGGCGTGGGCCAGACTGACCTCCGAATGCGAATAGGCTGTGGCGATCAGCACCAGAAAGGTGGCGGCCACGGCCACGCGAGCCGGTCGCCAGGCCATCAGGTTCGCCAGGCCTTGCTTCACGGACTGTCCCATCAAGACCAGCGAACGAGTCGTGCGCATCTCAGGCAGCTCTCGAAAGAGGCGCGTGCTGCGTTCGATTTCCGTGCGTATGCTGTGGAGCTGGGTTTCCAGCCTCACCACCCGCGCCGGCGTGTTGTGTTTGGCCAGCTCTTGCTGTAAGGCCAGAAGCTGCCGGGTTCGAAAATCGTTCAAGACTCTGAGTCGCCGCAGTTCAGTTTTGGCCGCCGCGACTTCAGTCTCGGTCTGATTGGCACTGATCACGGTCCGGCACAAGTTTTCACGGAGTTCTTTCTCCTTGATCCTGGCAAAACGCCAGGTCTCCGCGCCCTGCTCTTCGCAAGCCTGGAGGCGCGCCTCTTGGGCCGCGTGCTGTTCGGCCGCGCCATTGATGGCCTGGGCCTGCTGGTCCAGGCGAACGCGGTGGTTGACCGCGGTCTGACCCAGCTTCTTGATCACCGTGCCTTGATCGGCCAAGGCCTGGCTGGTAGCGTTGTGCGCCAGCTCCGTGGCTCGCTTGAGGCGAGCCAACTCCGCCTTGCTGACCGTGCACCTGGCCAAGCGTCGATGATTCTGGTTCAGCTTCTGCTGTTCCGTGCGATGCTGACGGTTGGATTTCAGCATGGACCACTTGGTGATCAACGCCAGTCGATCGACCCGGTTACCGAGCTGATCAGCCAGAGTCGTAATCTGAGCCTGATCCATGTTTGCCAAGTCTTCGTTACTTGGCATGTTCACGATCCGCTTTGTCATAGAACATCCTCCTTTGGGAGCTTCTCTCTCCTCAGGGTTAGTACTCTCTGCCTCATATCTCATGAGAAAAGCATATAAGATTAGCAAAAAAAACCGGTTTTGTCAAGGGTTGATCATCCGGTTCTGAATTCGCGAATGGTCGGATCAATAAAAAAACCGGCCTTTCTTGCGAAAAACCGGTTCGTTGAGCCAATAAAGAGCTACGGCAGAGGCGGAGCCTCCAAGAGGCTGGACCGCGGGACGCCTTCGCTCAGGTCGTCCAGTGGGGTCATGAGGGGCTTGCTGTACCCCTCACACTTCACAATATACATCCGGGTATTTTTACCCGGATCGAAG
>JAHJAM010000057.1 GCA_018814025.1 Patescibacteria group bacterium
ATCCGGATACCCTTTGCCGTCGTAACGCTCATGGTGGTGGCGCACAATAGGAATCGCCGACTTCAAGAATTCCAAAGGCTCAAGCACCTCCGCACCTTTGACCGGATGCATTTCAATTACGGCGCGCTCATCCGGAGTAAGTTGTCCCGGCTTATTCAAGATAGAATCAGGAATACCGATTTTTCCTACATCATGCACTTCGCTGGCGTAACGCAACATCTCAAGCTCGGTTTCAGAAAATCCTAAAGCCCGGCCGAGCTCAAGGGCATATTGAGTAACTCGCTCAGTGTGCCCGCGCGTATAGGTATCTCTGGCTTCAAGCGCTAATACTAATGAATGAATTGTATCAAAATAGTTTTTATGAGTATCCTCGTAATGACGCGTCTCCTGAACTGCGACAGTAATCTGGGAAGCAAACATGCTCAGGAGATCAACTTCATTTTTCGAGAAATGGCGCGGCTCTTTTGAAAAGGTAGTAACCGTCCCCAATACTTCATCTTGAAATAGCACGGGAATACAAAGAATGGAATGATACCCCGCCTGCAACAAGGCTTGTTGATCAGCGATACGCACTTCTCCTTCTATCTCATCAACCACAATCGGCCTTCGGCCCTTGGCAGAACGGCCGCAAACGGATTCACCGAGCTTAAATACAGGTAAACTATCTCTAAACTTCTCTATTATCCCATATGACGCGTTAACTGCTAAACTCTTACGGTCCGTCTCTAGCAACCTCAAGATACACGCATCGGCATGGGTAAGCTCACTGCAAAGCTTCACGATAAGCGAGCAGATTTCTTTTATATCAACGGTCGAAGTCAAGGAACGATTAAGCTTAAAAATATCCTGAAGCTCAGACTTGATAATTGCCAGCTCGCTCTCGCTCTTTCGGTATTTCGCGGCCAGGGATGACTTAACCTTATGCATCCCCGATGCTACCTTCTTCAACCTTGCCACATTATTAAATAACTGTGCGTTTACTTGCGCAAGGTGCTGATGCATCCGTTTTAGCTTGTTGTTTATTTTGTTATCATGACGCTCCTGGATCACCCTTTCAGTAACATCTTGCACCAGTTCCAAAGCAAACGCCACCCTATCCCGGCTATCTTTGATCGGGCTTACCGTAAGATCATAATAATGTTTTTTTCCCTGCTGATCAAACCCAATTCTATGGGCAGAATAGACTCCCCCGGTCTTAAACACTTTTACCGTCGGACACCCCCTGCATCTTTGCCCCCTATGTTCAAATGTTTTGTAACAATACTTTCCGCAAATCTTCTCAGGCGACCCAAACCAATCAGCCTGGTGCTTATTTACCCATAGGATATGAAAATTCTTATCTAACAGGCACAATCCCGCCCCGACGCCTTCAATAATATGCGAAAGATCGATCTTACCGTTAGGAATGATCATGAGCGCCTCCAAACCTTAACGATACGTTCCATATCCCCCTTCGCCCTTTGATAAATCCGTAATAGCGTGACGGGCTTCGGGGGATTAATTCCGGCAGTGGTTTACGAGCGTATCGCTGCGTAAACCACGCCTTCATTAAAAAAAACCGAGTCGCCTGTCTAGACTACGTCTATTTCGGCAACTCGGCTATCTTATCACGCACCCAGAACTATTTCGGTAGCTCGGTAATCATACCCCGACTCATTCGGTGCGGGACTTAGACCCGTAGCTTTGCTCCTCCTGCGCGCTTTGATTAACGCTCAATAGCGTGGAGCGCTTCGGAGGACCCTGCGAAGCCCGTCATTATTTTTTGCGATTCAATTAAAGGGCGTAGCAGGGGTCCCAACATTTCTGTTGGTTTGCCCCGTTAGAGATTAGCTCTAACGTGACTCCCCCCGTTATCTCTAACCCCGTTAGACGCTTTACGTCTATACGGGGCTAACGGGGTTTGCCTTTATCGTACATTTATCAAAACCTTACCATTTAAGTATAACCTATAGAAAGAATATTGTCAAGGAAGGCCAACGAATTGACTCACATTAAATGTTACCGAAACGCTAGATTAATTGATTCGTTGACTCATAATTCATGTTACCCAAGAATAAAGGTATCTAAAGGAGGGGTAACCTATGAGCCCACGGTTCAAACGAGAATACATGGAGACTATCTGGCTTCGGTACAAAAGAGCGACAAAGCGTGCGGAGAAATCCGCACTTATCACAGAAC
>JAHJAM010000007.1 GCA_018814025.1 Patescibacteria group bacterium
ACCTGGCCCTCGAGGAGGTAGTGGCCTTCGGGACACTTGGCCTCATCTCCGGGGGAAAACTCCGTTCCGCTTCGGCGGGATTGAAGAGCCGCGCTCTTCGTTGTTCTTTTCAGGATTTGACCGTTTGGCCGTGCTCGGGCCGGAATTGACCCTCCAAGGCCGGGTAGTAAAGAAAAGCCCTAAAAAGGCACTCCAAAAATTCTTTGCTACTTTTCAGCACTTGTGTCCGGGAAACTGGGCTGAACAAAGCTGAAAAAACAACACGGTCAAAAAGTCCTAAGGACAGAGAGTAGTCACCGAGAGAAACTGATACGCTTCAAAGACGCTGACGGTCAAAAAGTCCTAAGGACAGAGAGTAGTCACAGGTGGATTTACATAATTGCTTTTTCCCCACGGTCAAAAAGTCCTTTCTTTTTTTCTCGACGACTCATTGCCTCAACAAGCTTTGGGTCGTTTTTTCTTTGTATGAGACCAAGAGTGTTGGTAAGGAATGTATATTTGTTTGGATTTTAAAGCTCGCAAGTAGCTGTTGATTTCGTTTTTCATTATTTCATCAAGATTGGAAAAACCTGACTTGTATGGAAAACATTTGGACCGATATTCTGAAATTTCAGCGATTATTTTTTTGGTTGTCACACTTTGGGTTTTGCGTCTGATAAATATCGGCAAGATAGCCGCATCAATGAATGGCTGGCGGAAGAGTTCCTGCAGGTCATAAACCAGAGCCTCTTTTTTATCATGCGGTTCATGAAGTATGCCAATCGAAGGATCTAGGCCACAATTTTTGACCGCGGTTCGGATGAAATTAGCGAGCATTGTGTAGCCAATATTCAAGCTTTGATTAAATGGGTCTTTGGCTTGCGGATAATCCCTTTGCCAATTGGGTTGTCGAATGATTAGGGCAATAGCCCGCCAGTATTGTCTGGTGGCGGCTGCTTCGATCAGCAATATTTTTCTGCGATTATCAGCAACCGTTAATTTACTGTTTTGTTTTTTGATTCCGAAGATTATTTTTTGCAGCTTTTGGGCCAAAGTAGGCGATTCTTTAAGACGATAAGGCAGATAAAAATTGACTAATTTAAGCATGTTTTGGCATTTGCTTTGAATCAGCAATTTAGCGCTTTGTAGTGATTTGTCCGATTGCCAGTAAAGAGCTTGGAGGTAAATTCGGGATATAGGTCTTGACATAATCGTGTTTTTCTGCTAAATTAAGCGGTCATTTGTCATGGTGACAAAAGGCGTGAACCTTCACAAAAGAGGTGAAAAATGGGCGAGAAAAAGAGGCCCAAGCGGCCGCGGCCGGCCAAGCGCCGAACGCTGCCGCCGGATGCCAAGTCTTTGGTCGAGATGATCGGGACTCTCTCCTGCAAGCTGGCCCGCAAGGCTGAGCATCTGCAGCGGGAGGCGCACGACTACAAGTCGCGCAGCGGTTTTCGGATTATGTTTGAGCAGCGGGCCGCGGCTTTCCGCCGTTTGGCCGAGCTGGACGCGGCGCAAGCCGCGGAGCTGGCCGAGGCTCTGGGATTCCAGATCGACGCTACACTTCACGACCTGACCCCGGAGGCAAAATGAGTTGGTACAACGAGTCCGCGGCCGGCGATCAAACCGGTTATGTGGTGGTGGAAGCCAAGCTGGGCGCTTCGCGTGCTAACAAGCCGCTTCCCACTTGGAAGCGTCAGGTACTCGCGCGGCTTTCGGCCATGGTGAGCAATGCCCTGCGGCAGACCATGCAGATGATCGAAAGGTCGCTGACTGTGGTCATGGAGAACGAGAAGTTTGAGACCCAGACGGTGGCCGGAGTGTGGCGGCCTGATGGCGCATGGTTCGTGCGGAGCGCGGCGCTTAAGTTCCGGGTCAATCCGGAGCAGGCCGAGCGTATCCGCAACCTGCTCGCGCAGGAAGCCAAGCCCTACGGCTACACCAATGCCTATCGCTTCACGGGTCTGGATCAGGATGCAGAGGGTTTTATCGCTTTGGCCGAGATTGCCAAAGGCGAGTGGAACGAGAAGAACGGTAAACGGCGCCATGTGCTGTCCGTGATTCAGTCCACGACCGGGTTGCAGCAGCTAATTGCGACTTATCTGCAGCCGCCATTTCTGATGGCCCTGCCGCGCGCTTTGCGCGCGGGCGTGGCTCAGGAAGCGGCCCAGCAGACCACGAGTTATCTGGGTCAGCTGGATTCGGCTAAGGTCAAGGGTGAGACGGCTTTTCCAACCATGGAGGACCGCGACCCGGAGCGCCGCCAGGCCGCCTATAACTCGGCTTTTGAAGCGCTGATCGCGGATGTCCGACCGCTTAACCATTGCCGAGCTCGTGATAAGGATCCGGGCAAGTATAAGCCGGATGACCCGCGCGGCGATCGACTGATCGTGGATGACGAACGCTGGTTCGCGGTTACGACCACGCCGGATCCGCATCCGATTCCGCTGTTTTTCGTGAAAGGCGATTCGGTGCGGGTGGAGTTGACTGAGCTCTCTTTCCCGGTCGGGGTTTCCAAGAAGAACCGGCACCGTGGACGACTTGCGCCGAGCGAGCGCGTGCTCGCGGATCGGCCCGAGCGTGTACGCGCCAAGGGTGACACCAAGGCGCGGATGTTTTCGGCCTTGCTGCCGGTGCTGGATACGCAGGACGAGGAAATTGTCCGAATCCTGGCTGAGCGCGATCAGCGCAAGCAGGAGTCCAAGAGCCAGGGCCGGCAGATGGCTGGCGACAAGATCACTTTGCCGCTGGTCGGATCGGTGAAGAATCGAGACACGGATTTGCGCCTGCCCATGAGCTTTGACCGCGCGCGCTTCGAGCGTCTGTTGTCGCGGAATGATCTGCAGGTGGCCTGGGCGCGGCTAGTCAACAAGCGTGGGGACTGGTTTATCCAGCTCACCTTGCGCGTGCCTTACGCCAAACCGCAGGGTTTGCGCCGCGTGCTGGGTGTTTCCTTCGGCCTCAACGCGATCATGAGCTGGTCGCTTCTGGACGAGGCCGGCCAGACTATCGAAGCGGGTGCGCTCGCGCCCAATCCCCAGATCAAGGCCTTTCTTGACCGCAAACTCAACCTGGAATGGGATCAAGCCAAGGGGCGCTGGGTGGGCGGCAAAAGCTTTGATCGGGAATTGGAGAGCATTGCTCATCGCGTGGCCAACCAAGCCGTGGAGCTGGCGCGCACACATCAGGCCGTGCTCTGCGCCCATGACATCCAGTGGGTGGCCAAGTCCGGGCCGGATTCCAAGTTGAACGTCCTATTCACGGCTTGGAACTACGGGCAGATGCGCCGCTACCTCGAGTACAAGGCGCCGCTCTCCGGTCTGGGTGTTCCTTTGTTTACGGGTGATTACATCGTCCGCATGACCTGTCCCCAGTGCGGCGCGATTCGTGAGGCTAAAGAAAAGCCGGAAACGGCTAAGACCTGGCGCACCAATGGCGTGTTGCATTGCCGGGCGTGCGGGTTCGAAGGCGAACTCACAGGCGCGCAGGACGCAAAGCGTGTGGCCGAGCATGGTCTTGGTCTGGCACGCAAAGCGTGGGCCAAGGAGAAGGTCGAATAGTTATTTGTAATGAACTTCTGACGGGCATGAGAGAAATCTTGTGCCCGTTTTTTTATTCGTCCGTCTCTTGACATATTCTTTATTCAATGTTATCTTTTTCAGTCGCTCGGGAAACCAAGCGATCCAGGTTCCTGACTTTGGTCGGGGATTAGTGACAACCTGGCCCTCGAGGAGGTAGTGGCCTTCGGGACACTTGGCCTCATCTCCGGGGGAAAACTCCGTTCCGCTTCGGCGGGATTGAAGAGCCGCGCTCTTCGTTGTTCTTTTCAGGATTTGACCGTTTGGCCGGAATTGACCCTCCAAGGCCGGGTAGTAAAGAAAAGCCCTAAAAAGGCACTCCAAAAATTCTTTGCTACTTTTCAGCACTTGTGTCCGGGAAACTGGGCTGAACAAAGCTGAAAAAACAACACGGTCAAAAATCCGGAAAAACAAGGAGTGGTCACTGTGGCTTCTTCTTGGCCAACCACGCGCTTCCGGTCAAAAATCCGGAAAAACAAGGAGTGGTCACTGAGCGAGATTAAAAAAGCCGAACGCTTTTCGGTCAAAAATCCTCCCTCTCTTTTCTTCTGACAGTCCCAATCGGGGCTGTTTTTTATTCCGTATACAATTCAACCAACCGCCATTCCAATAATTCCGTATCTAGGCGCAGTTTGAAAAAATTAGTCTCATCGCTCACGGAAAAGAAGAAGAGGCGTTTGGCCCCTTCGGTGGCGGTGTGAATTAAATTTACCTGCTTGATTTCATACTCCCGTTGATCCCAGCGCAGTTTCTTTGGTCGAACACGATTATCGGAAAAGGAAACTATGACATCAACGGGATCATTAAGGAGTTGATGCATAGTTTAGGTGTTTAATTGTGGAAGGAGACTACGAGTCAGGCGTTTGAGGTTGCGACGAGAAACGCGGTTTTTCATGCGGCGGACGCCGGCGCTGAATAAGCGTTCGCGGCGCTTGGGCAAAAAATCGATGGTGAAGGTGCGGTAGCGCAAGGTGGTGGTAGACATAGTAAGTAGTAGGAAGGTTTAATAGTAGGTAGGGATCTGGTGGGATCGGGAACAGGATCAAGGAACGAATGGAATCGGCGATCACGAGCTAGACAAGCAGAGGAGGAGTCCGCTGGTCCGCGGCGATCGGACCCCATTCATTCTTTGGGCCCGTTTTGACAAAGGCGCTGGCTAGGGTTAATTGGCGATTGACCCCGGCCAGACCTTTTCTTATAATTAAAGAACCGTATCGCGAACAGAATCGTCTGTTAGCGTGAACCGGTATCTGCGAAAAACACTGTATATGTCTTGCCGGACGAGCAGTGTTTTTCTTTTTGCTAGTGATAGATCGGGTGATCCCATTCCTGACCTATCCTCGGCGTGAGATTTAAACCGGTTGAAATTTGCGAATTACGGCCCTGACCACTCCTTGGACTATGCAGTCCTTCACATAGATTGGATCCATGGTGGAGTTGGCGGGTTGGAGGCGGATTTGGTTCGATTCGCGATAAAATCGTTTCAGGGTAGCAAAAGCATTATCCAAAAGGGCCACGATGACTTCGCCGTTTTTGGGCGAGGGGTTGCGTTCGATAACCACATAGTCGCCGTCGAGAATCCCGTCTTCGATCATGGACTGGCCTTTCACGCGCAGAACGAATGAGTTGGCGCCGTCGATGACGAATTCGGTGGGCACGGCCATGGTTTCATTTTGTTCCACGGCCTCGATGGGTTCACCGGCCGTAATGAGGCCGGCTAAGGGCAGGAGAATGGATGGGGTGGCGGGCTGGGCTTCGGCAGTTAATTCCACGGAGCGAGCCTCGCCATCTTCACCCATGGTGAGGAAGCCTTTTTCCGTCAGGGTTTTAATGTGCTGGTGCACGGTGGCCGGGGAGGAAAGGCTGAAGTGGTCCGCGATTTCGCGGTAGCTGGGCGCATAACCGTGGTCCGTGATGTATTCACGAATGAAGTCCAGGATCTCGGCTTGCTTTTTGGTTAAGGTAGGCATATGAGTAATGATTAGTGTTTGGTATTTGTTCGTATTGTAAACCGAACAAAAAGCGAACGCAAGCCTTAACTGTGGATAACTCTAAAATACCGCGTCATTCTTAGGCCGAAAGGCCGAAGAATCTCTCGTCCTGACGATTGGAGATCCTTCGCTGTCGCTCAGGATGACGCATAATGAAGGGTGGTTGAAGTAATGTGGTTCCTTTGCTAAGGTTCGAACTATTATTATTTAATCGTCATTGCGAGGAAGGAGTCATAAGTAGACTGACGAAGCAATCTTTCAGTAGCCGTCATCCTCCGGCTAAGCCGGACGGGAATGACGCTGAGATGAGAGATTGCTTCGCTCGATGAACCACTCGCTCGCAATGACGGAATGAATATGAAAAAGGCAGTTGAATCAGTCACGGCCGGACATCCGGATAAAGTTTGCGATCAAATTGCGGATGCAATTGTGGATGAGTTTTTGCGCCGAGATACTAAAGCGCGCGTGGATCTAAACGTTTTAGGCTCGCAAGGCATGTTGATGATCGGCGGGGAGGTTGATTCCAGTGCGGATTTTGATCTGGCCGAGCTGGCCAAGAAGGTTTATAAAGAAATCGGCTATCAAGATGAGATTGAAGTTTTTGTTAATATTGATCAGCGCAATCCCAAAGTTAAAACCGGCGCCCATGATTCAGTGGTGGTGAATGGCTATGCCACGCGCGAAACGCGCGAGTTTTTGCCGCGGGCCCTGATCTACGCGCACAACATTGCTCGGCGCATGGATGATTTGCGCCAAACCGATCCAACTTTTTCTTGGCTGCAACCGGATGGCAAAGTGCAGTTGGTGATTGAAAAAGATAAAATTCTTTCGGCCATGGTTTTGGCCTCGCACAGTCCGGACATCGAGACCAAAGAAGTTCAGGCCGCGATTTTAGATCGGATTTTATCGCCGATTATCGGCGAGGATGCGGTCCAGCTGTTCATCAATCCCATCGGCCAGTTTACGATCTGCGGTTTTCAAGCCGATTCCGGAGCCAACGGCCGCAAGCTGGCCGTGGATACTTACGGCGGTTTGATTCCGCATGGCGACAGCGCTTTATCCGGTAAAGATCCTTATAAGGCGGCGCGCTGCGGATCATACATGGCCCGCTACGCGGCGCGATATTTAGTGGAACAGGGATTAGCCGAATCCGCGATTATTAATGCGGCTTACATCATTGGCCGGGCCGAGCCCGTGCATTTGGAAGCGCGCGGGGTGGGTGAGAAATCACGCGGTACGAAAATGGATTTAACTGAAGTGGTGAAAAGTCAGTTTGATTTCCGGCCGGAAGCGATTGTGGAAAGGCTGGATTTAGCTAAACCTTTATATCGCCACACCGCGACTTATGGCCATTTTGGACGATTAGGCTTTCCCTGGGAGGAATCAGTGAAGTAAAACTCGGTATTCGCCGAGTTTTTTGGTATAATAAACGCAGTATGATTTTTTACTGGTTGATTTTTGCCATTGCCATCACTCTGATTGGCACGGTGATGATTTGCGTTTTAGAACAAGACGAAGAAGACTTCAGCGAGGAAGTCAGTTTTGAGGACCGCACCCTGCACCAGCGGGCGTCTTTAACCGTGGCCGAATGCGCGGCCAATGCGGACTGCCGGCTGGAACACGAGGCCGCGGTCAAGCGCTTCGAAGCTTACGTTAAGAATAAAAAGAAGAAGTAAACACATGAGGGGGATGATCAAACAAAAGACCGTACTCAGGCTGGTGATCATTTTGGTGGTGGCCGGCACTTCAGTGGCGTTATTTTCTTTGGCGCCGGAAGCCGTGCGCTTGCGCTCGGCGGACGGGTGTTTTGTTTTGTCGGGCGAGATCGGGTCGGGCAGCGAAGCGGCTTTCAGCGAACGGTTGGATTTGGCCGGACCTTTCAGCCTGATGATCGGTCCGGTTTATGAAATTGATTTTGGCAGTAATTTTTTGCCCGGACCTTTTCATTTAACACTTTGCGTCCAGCCGGAGTGGGGGGCGGTTAATGAATTGGCGATTTACGCTTATGACGAAGAACTGTCGGCTTGGCGCTTGATGCCCAGCGTGGCTGATCCGCTGGATCTGACTTTAGCCACGGAAATTCGCACGCCGTTTAGTTTGTGGGCCGTGGGCCGCAAACAAAAGTTTGATCAACCAGCCATCCATGAGAGTCTGTTAAGCGAGCTTTTGGCCTGGCCGCCGGCGGAAGCCGTGGGTTATCGAGTGTATTCGTCGTTCGCGGCCGTGGATGGCGATTTCGTGCTGGTGAATGGTCGAGGGCAGCGGGGCGGTTGCAGCGGGGTCTATTTTTCAGGCCCAGACCAAGCCATAACTTCAGTGGAAAGAGCCACGGAGGGCGGGGTTTATCGTTTGAGCGTGATTTGGGAAATGGGTGGGGGGTGTATGGAGGGAGAAGAGATAAGCGCTGATTAGCTGGGGATAAGTCGAAAAAACAATAATTTGTTATAATCAATTAAGTTACAAACATAATTTGTTCCTTGTCAGTGCGGCGAGCTGCCGACCAATCGCGATCGGGTCAGGAGCTTACGGCATTTGGAGGAATCCGGCGAAGCCGGATAAAAAATAGAAATATGCCTGCGAAAAAAACTGCAGCCGCCAAAGGCGGGAAAAGTCCGAAGAAAAAAACTCAAACAAAAAAGCCTTCAGGCACCTGCAGCGTCTGCAGCGCCGGGGTCAAGCCGTTAATGGCCACATGCGATGACTGCGGTCCTCAAGCCATGTTGAAGATGGCGGATGAACCAATGCCCGGACCGAAAATTGAAACCGTTCAATCATGCAATAATTGCGATCATGTGCCGGGCCGGGTGAATGCCGTAATTGGCTTGCTGGCCGTGGTGATCGTGGTTTTGGCGGTGACGGTTTTGGCTTCGGTGATGATTATCAGTTCGCAAGCTTTCCAGATTGAAGCCTTTAATTCAGCCGGAGGAATAATTGACAACCTTGTCAGAAAATAAGTATGAAGAAGATATTCCTGGTGGCGGCCGTGCTGGTGTTAGCCGGTTTGGGCTGCCAAAAAGATGGGGGATTAATTAAGTCAGTGAAACCGATTCCGGCTCCAGAACCGGCGCCGGTGACTCCCATTAACGTGGAGGAACAACAAGCGAAAATTATGGAATCAAAATACACTTTCCCAGGCGTTTTATCGGCTGAGCAAATTGAAGACAAGAAAGTTCGGATCACCACGGATAAAGGCGATATCGTGTTTGAGCTTTTCGCGGACACCGCGCCCATGGCCGTTTCCAACTTTGTTTATTTAACCGGCGAGGGTTATTACGACGGCGTTTCTTTTCATCGCCGCGAAGAAGGTTTCGTGATTCAAGGCGGCGATCCCAATGGCAATGGCACGGGCGGACCCGGCTATTCATTTGAAGATGAGTTAACCGATGATTACGGTTATGAACGCGGCATCGTGGCCATGGCCAATCGCGGGCCCAACACCAACGGTTCCCAGTTCTTCATCATGCTCGGCGATACGCCGTTACCAAAAGCTTATACGGTTTTCGGTCGAGTGTTAGAAGGGATGGAGGTAGTGGATCAGATCCAGGTGGGTGATGTGATGAGTAAGGTGAGTGTTGAGTAAAAAGTAGAAAGGAAGAAAGTAGATAGTAGAAAGAATACTCCCTCGGGTTACTCCTGGGGAGTTTTTGATTGTTCTCGTCCACTTTCTACTTTTTATTCTTACCTCTCTACTTTCTACTTCAATATTTCGCTAAAATCAGGTAAACTTAACGCACATGGAACTGTCGGAGCTTGATCAAAAAGAATCAAAACAAACTAAAATGTTGGCCGCGCTGTTGATATTTATCGTGGCGGCCGTGCTTTTGAATTGGCTGGTTTTATTCCGCCCTAAGTCAAAGGTGGTGATTCATAATCCGGTTTATCCGGATTTGGCGGCTGAAGCCGCGGCGGCGCAAGAATTGGAACCAGAGATTGTGCATCAGGTATTGCCGGATGAAGTGCGCGGGATTTATTGGACCGCGACCACGGCCGGGGGCAGCCGCGGCGACCAGCTGTTGGATTACATGACGCAAATGAGTTTGAACGCGGCGGTCATCGATTTAAAAATGGATAACGGACAATTGGCTTTCGCACCTCTTAATCAGGCCATGCGCCATTATGTCATGACCAAGCCGGCGATTGCCGATTTAGATGCTTTGACCAAGAAATTGCATGAGCGGGGAATTTACGCGATTGCCCGCATTGCCGTGTTCCGCGACAGCGCTTTTGCGCGCGGCAATCCGCAACTGGCCATGAAATGGCCGGGCGGAAGTTTGTGGACGGATAAAACCGGCGCGGCTTGGGTGGATCCGGCCACGCCGCACGCGGCCAATTACGCCATTGATTTGGGCAAGGAAGCGTACGCGCGCGGGTTTGATGAAGTGCAATTTGATTATGTGCGCTTTGCTTCAGACGGCTCCATCAGCTCGATCCGGTATCCGGTTTATGATTTTTCGAAAACCAAAATTGAAGTGATGCAGGAATTTTTCGCGCGCGTGGGCGGGGCGCTGAAAGAGGAAGCAATTCCGGTTTCCTTTGATGTTTTCGGCATGACTTTTTGGAGCAATCATGACTATAACATCGGCCAGCGGCTGGTGGATGTGTGGCCAAACGCGGATTTTGTCAGCCCCATGCCGTACCCGTCGCATTATCCCAATGGTTTTAACGGTTATGCCAATCCCGCGCTTTATCCTTATGAAATCGTAAAAAGCACTTTGGACAAGGGGGCAGAGATGCTGGAAACCGAATTGGGAATGTTTGAAGAAACTTCGCGTCCGACATTCCGGCCGTGGCTGCAGGATTTTGACATCGGCGCGGTTTACACGGCCGCGCGCATCGAGGCGGAAATTGCGGCCGCGCGCGACGCGGGCTGTTCGGGTTGGATTCTTTGGAACGCGCGCAATGTTTATGAACCGGCGGATTACTTAATAGGGGTAGGTAGGGAAGAAGTAGGTAGGGAAGATGATGGAGACTTGACATCGGCTTCGGAATAAGATAAGAAAATATATCGTTCATTACCGTCTGGGAGGTTCAAATGGATGAGCAGAACGTAGTTTATGTAGATGATCCTTATCAAGCAGCTTTGAAACATAAAGACCAGGCCGGTGAAATTTGCGTGGGCAATTTCCACCTGGATCTGGTTTCGATCATTTGTCTCAATTGCGGCAAAGAGTTCCGCCAACGGCGTAAAACATCAGTTGGCAAAAAAACGGAGGAACGATGAACGAGAAGGATCCGATTTACGCGGAAGACTTTCATCAAGCCTCGGACGCGCATTTACTCAACAATCCGGCTTGCAAAGGGAATTTCCTTTATGCTGGCGATAAATGTGTCTGCCAGCACTGCGGCCAGGTCTGGCGCAAGCCTTCGGCCATCCGCGACGTGTATCGCGAGCGCGATGCGCAGCGCCAGTCATCATAGCCCGACTTTTCATTCGACGTCTCACCAGAGGCGTCTTTTTTGTGCTATAATATCCACACTATGTTTGGGAGGAAGAAACAAGGATTATTTCAGCCCTGGGAAATGGGCTTAGCCGGCGGTTTAATCGCGGGCACAGTGACGGCAATCGCGGTTTTCGTGCCTTTGGTTACGCAAAGCAACTACGGCATGGCTTATTTGCAGATTTTGTTTAGCATCTACCCGGGCTTTGAATCCGTGAGTTTGATGGGGGTGGTGATCGGATTTATCTACAGCTTTCTTGACGGCTTCATCGGTTTTTACGCCTTTGGCTGGCTGTATAATTTGTTGACTCGGAAACGGAAGAAAAAGTGGTTTAGGAAGTAAAGGTTGAAAATCCGGCGGGGTCGGACCCGGCTTTGCCGGGCTACAGGTTGTAAATGATTTGACGCAAGTTGGAAACAAATCGGGACTTGTTCCCGGTTTTTTGTTATACTACCAGGCAGAATATGCCTCGATTAATTACGGAGAAAACTTTTTATCAGTACCTAAAATGCCCGCATTGGGTCTATTTTTCGGCGCAAGGCGGAGACAAGAAGCACGAAGCTTTGATGGACAAGCTGATTGACGGGGGATTGATCGAGGAAAAAGAACGGGAGCTGATTTCGGATCGAAAAGAATTAGTGGAGGTCACGGCCGAGGATCCGGAGCAAGCTTTTTATCAAACTTTGGAATACATGCGCGAAGGCCGGCAAACAATTTATCACGGAGTGTTAATCGACAAGCATTGGGTGGGCCATCCGGATATTTTGGAAAAAGTTGAAGGCAAATCAAAGTTCGGCGATTATTATTACGTGGCCGCGGACATCAAGAATACCCGCCACATCTATGACGAGCATAAGTTTCAAGGCTGTTTTTACGCCGAGCTCTTGGGTTTGCTGCAAGGGGCTAAGCCCAGGCAGGGTTATGTGATTACGCCGGATAACAGCGTGCTGGAATATTTGATTGAAGAATTTGAAGGGCATTATCACTTAACTTTGGATGCGATTGAACGAGTGGTGGCCGGCCAAGAGCCGCCGCATTTTATGACTTCGGGCTGCAAGCAATCGCCGTGGTATTCGGAGTGTCGCAGTTTGAGCGAATCTTGCGCGGATCTTTCCATGCTGAATCGAGTTTGGCGCCAAGAAGTGGCGCGGCTGAAAAAAGCCGGCTATGAAACCATTGAATCGCTGGCGGATAAATCCGTGGCGCATTTGATCAAACAAGTGCCGGACGTGGCGGAATGGCGCTTGGAAATCATGCGCGATCAAGCTTTGGCTTTGCGCGATAATCGCTACATCATCCGCCAAAGCGTGGATTTGCCGGAAGCGGATACGGAGCTGTATTTTGACATTGAGAGCGACCCGTTGCGAGATTTTATTTATCTGTTTGGCGTTTACGAGGTTTCCCAGGATAAGCAAGAATATCACGCTTTCATGGCGAATTATACGGATAAAGAAGATGAAATGTGGGCCGAGTTTGCGGAGTTTATGGCCAGCCACATTGATTGTCCGGTTTACCATTATGGCAGTTACGAGCGGGACGTGGTCAGCCGGTTTGCGGCCAAGTACGGGTGTTCGGATCTGGTGCGCGAGGCTTTGGAGCGGAATTTAATCGATGTTTTGGAATTGATTCGGCCGGCCGTGATTTTTCCGTTAAGTTTTTATTCGCTGAAAGATATCGGGGCTTACGTCGGCTACCATTGGCGGGCGGAAGACGCTTCGGGCGCCAATTCCGTGCTTTGGTTTGAAGATTGGCTGCGCACCAAGAGCGATGATCTCAAGAAAAAGATTTTAGAATATAATGAAGACGATGTGATCGCCACTTATAAAGTTCAGCGCTGGCTGAGGGAGAAGGCAACGTAGAAAGTAGAGAGTAGAGAGTAGAAAGGGAATTCACTTACCTTATGAAAATGAGAACCAAAATAATTTTGTTGATCTGCTTGGTCGCCTTGGGCGCGCTTTTGATTAGCAAGCGCGTGCAAATTATGGAGGTGGTGCAGGGCTGGCAGCAGCCGGCGTTGCCGGCGGCAGTGTCGTATGAGGAAATAGTAGGTAGGGAAGAAGTAGGTAGGGAAGATAAAATAATCAAAGAACCAAAGCCGGTGGATATCAATTTGAATTTGCCGGAAGCAGGAGAGGAGCAAGAAGAGCTAAAGACTGACGATACAGAGCTAGAGGAGCTATCTGACGGTTGGCCGGCGCAAATGAATTTGGCTGTGCCGTTTACGCCGCAAGCGCCGTTCTCGAATTGGGATTTGCCGTTTCAGGAAGCGTGCGAGGAGGCTTCGGTTTATATGGTGCATGAGTACTATCAAGGCACGCCGGGCGGACGAATTGGGGCCGAAGCGGCGGAACAGGCTTTGCTGAAGATCGTGGAATACGAAAATGCTTTATTCGGCGATTATTTGGATACGAGCGCAGCGCAGACCGCGATTTTGGTTGAGCAGATGTATGGTTATGGGCGCGTGGATTTGCTTGCCAATCCGACAGTGGAACAAATTAAAGAACAAATCGCGGCCGGCCGGCCCGTGATTGTGCCCGCGGCCGGACAGCAGTTGCATAATCCCTATTTCACTCAACCCGGACCGCTCTATCACATGCTGGTGATTCGCGGCTACACGGAAAAGGGGTTTATCACCAATGATCCGGGAACGCGGCACGGAGAAGGCTATTTTTACCCGTTTGAGACCTTAATGAGCGCCCTGCACGACTGGAATGGCGGGGACGTGGACAATGGCCAGAAAATTATTTTAATAATTTATCCTGAAAATTAAATCATCATTATGTATATCATTTTTCGCTGGGTGATTAACGCGGTGGCTCTGCTGTTAATCGCTTACTTGGTGCCGGGTTTTGCCGTGCTGTCTTTTTATAGCGCGTTAATCGCAGCTTTGGTGCTGGGTCTGGTGAACGCCTTGGTGCGGCCGTTTTTATTAATTATCACTTTCCCGATCACGGTCGTGACTTTAGGTCTGTTCATCTTTGTGGTTAACGCTTTGATGATCTGGTTGGTTTCCACCATGGTCAAGGGTTTTGAAGTGTCCGGTTTCGTGCCGGCTTTGTTAGTGGCTTTGCTGTTGTGGGCCGTGAGTCTGGCTACCAATTGGTTAATCGATCGAGCCAAGGAAAGTTAAATATGAAACAACATCAATTACAAATGAAACCCGGAACCATCGTGTTATCCGTGGGCGGGTCTTTGGTGGTGCCCAACGGACAAATTGATGTTAAGTTTTTGCGCGGATTTAAGAAATTGATTGAAGCTCAGGTGAAAAAGGGTTGGCATTTTGTAATTGTGGTGGGCGGCGGCGGAACCGCGCGGCATTATCAGCAAGCCGCCAAACAAGTGGGAAAATTGTCAGCCGAGGATTTGGATTGGCTGGGCATCCACTCCACCAGGTTAAACGGGCATTTGATCAGAACGATTTTTCGGCAGATCGCGCATTTGGAGATGTTTAATGATCCGCGCAAAGTTCCCAAGAAGTGGCAAGGCAAAGTTTTAGTGGCGGCGGGCTGGCGCCCGGGCTGGAGTACGGATTATGTGGCCACCATGATCGCCAAGCGTTTGGGAGCCAAGCTGGTAGTGAATTTATCCAATATTGATTATTTGTACACGGCGGATCCGAATCAGGATCAGACCGCTAAACCCATCCGGGCGATTGATTGGCCGGCTTTTCGCAAAATGGTGGGGAATAAGTGGGATCCGGGCATGAATGCGCCGTTTGACCCCGTGGCCTCGAAATTGGCAGCTTCAGCCAAAATGAGCGTGATTTTAGCGAATGGGAAGAAATTGGCTAATTTGGAGAAGATGTTGCTGGGGCGAGATTACTCGGGGACCGTGATTTCTTGACAACTTTGAGAGATTTTATTAGTATTTAGACACAATTCAATGATCGCAGAAAACGGGTTCCGCCAGGGTAAGTCCCGTCGAGGTCAACAATCAGGCAAAGCTGATTGAATTCGTTTTCTGCGGTGATTTTCACCGCATTTTTTATTCGGGAGCAAATCCCTAAAAGGTCGAACAATATGCCAAAGACAAAACAACAAAAAGAGCAGATGGTCGACGAACTGGCGGAAAAACTGAGTCGGATCAAATCCGCAGTTTTTACCCGGGTTTCCGGTTATACCATGGAGGACGCCGATGCTTTGCGCACCAAAGGCCGCGAACAGGGAGTGGAATTAGCCATTACCAAAAAAACCCTTTTAGTGCGAGCCTTGGAAAAGGCCGGGGTCAAGCTGGATATTAATCAGCTGACCGGCAGCGTTTTGACCTCGCTGGGCTATGAAGATGAAGTCAGTCCGGCGAAAATTATGGCTGATTATGCCAAAGGCCGTGAAGGAGTCGAATTGATCGGCGGAATTTTAGAAGGAGCTTATGTGGAATCCGATTCCGTGAAAGCTTTGTCTCAACTTCCGGGCAAACAAGAATTGCTGGCCCAATTGGTCGGCAGCCTCAATGCACCGACTTCCGGCTTCGTCAATGTACTGGCTGGCAACTTCCGCAAATTAGTCTATGCCTTAAACGCGATTAAAGACGCGAAGGCCTAATTAATCAAATAATCTCAATACAAATATGTCCGACGAAGAAAAGACCCCGGTTGAAGTACCGGAAAAGTTCAAAAAGTTAGTTGAAGAAATCGAGAAAATGTCCGTGTTGGATTTGGCCGAATTGGTCAAGGTCCTTGAGGACAAGTTCGGCGTGAGCGCCTCGGCTCCGGCCATGATGATGGCTGGTCCGGCCGCCGGCGGCGACGCTGGGGCGGCTGAGGAAAAAACTTCCTTTGACGTGGAATTGACCACTTCAGGCGACAATAAAATCGCGGTCATCAAAGTGGTGCGCGAAATTACCGGTTTGGGCTTGAAAGAAGCCAAAGGGATCGCTGACAGCGCTCCGAGTGTCTTTAAAGAAGGCGTGAAGAAAGAAGAGGCTGAAGAGATCAAGAAAAAGATTGAAGCCGCGGGCGGCAGCGTGACCTTGAAGTAAGATCGTATTAAAAATACCCCGCTGAGGCGGGGTATTTTGTTTAGTGGCTTAAGTCAGCGGCATAGAGGGCTTGGTCGGTGAGCAGGTAGATTGTTCGGTTGGTTTCGTCGATTTGGAAGTCTCGCAGATTATTTAAGGTTTCGAAGTAATACTGGGAGATGAATTGGCCGCTTTCTTTTTGATAGACGATAACTCGCTTGCCCAGCGGTTCCAGCACATATAAGTAATCGCTATTGACGTCAGTCCAAATTTTGGTGGCTTTGGAAATGGCCGGTTCCACTAAATCAGCTTCCCAGCCGATTTCACTGCTCCGAGCGAAGCGAATAATCTGCCCATCTTCCTTGAGCACAAAAATTGTTCCATCAATGGCGACACTGGCCGCGTTTTGTAAATTGGTGCTTTTGGATTTGATCCATTGTGTTGGGCCGGAATAATTTTGGCCGGAGCGGGAGAGGCGGATAATTTGTCCGTCGTTGGCTTGATTATCGATTTGCAGCAAATACAAGTTGTCGCCGTAAAGTTTCAGATCCAGCCATTG
This sequence comes from Patescibacteria group bacterium, assembly GCA_018814025.1. Lineage (GTDB taxonomy): Bacteria > Patescibacteriota > Patescibacteriia > UBA9934 > GWF2-40-263 > JAHJAM01. The sequence goes on from JAHJAM010000007.1 coordinate 16,503, forward strand.
ATTATTTTCAGCCGGGGCCAAATCCGTGATGCGCAAAGTTTTTTGGGCCGGATTAAATTCGGAAATTCCGGGTCGGTTATCTAAAATTAAAATGCCGCTATCATCATGAGCACTGGCGAGGGGGATGCCGATCGTGCCGGCAGTGGTTTCAACTAATTCCAGTTTTTTTTCGGCTAGGTTGGCCGCGTATACTTCTTTGTTGTTGGTAAACAGGTAAAGCTGGCCGTTAAAAAAACTGAAAGTTTGAGCGCGGATGAAATCCTCATAAGCTGAGAAATTAGCGATGAGCGGCGGTTCCGGGATTTTTACGATATGACGGAGCTGATCCAATGCGCCATTGATTTCTTGTTTCATTTGTTCGGATCGATCGATTTGCTCGACGGTTTCCTGAGGCAGATTTTGAACTAAAGTTTGAGCTTGCAGATAAAAACCGCGAGCTTGGTTTTCGTCTTTATAGATCATGGCTGCGGCGCCTTGTTCAATGAGCGAGTTAATTTCCTGAATTTGATTCTGGAAATTTTCCACTTCTTGGGTTTCGACTTTGGTTTGGCTCAGGAAATAAATGCTAACCGCCAGAATGATTAATACGCTCAACGCAGCGAAGATGAGGTATTTCGCGGATCTGGGAAATGATTTTTTGTCTGGTTGCATATGGTCCAGGGCATGAACGGCTCTTTGCTTGACGGCGCTGATTTTTTCACCGGCTCGGGTTGAACGATGACTCAGGTGGCCTTTAATTTTGGTGATGAGATAATGACGAGCCAGCCACAGACCGGCTTGCCTCAAGCGAGAAAATATTTTTTGCCGCAGCGGAGTTTGATTCTCTTTTTGACCATTGAATTTTTTCAATTGGCTTTTGAGCAAACTGATCAGCCCGCCCGGCTTTTGATCTTTAAGCAATTTGGCGGTTTGAGCTTGAGTCGCTTCCAGATGTTCGATGGAGTGCTGCGGCAAGGCTACGCTGCGGACGCCGGACGCGTTTAGTTTGGTTTGAGTGTCTTGCGCCTGAAGCACCAAGACGCTGAGCGCCGTGTCGTGGGAAAAGTATTGCCGGATTTTGGTGGCCGCGCTTTCCGCGGGCAGGGTAGTCAGAATTTCGTGCAATTCATCATTGGAAATGGTTGGACTAAGCGGGTGGCTGGCCAAGCAGAAAATATCGCCGGTGGCCAAGTCGCCATCGAGAATCACGGAAAAGGTTTTTTCCCAGGTCGGGAGCGCTTGTTCAGTGTTGATGTTGCGGGCCAGATTAAAAATTTGGTAACGCTGAGATTCGGTTCGATGTAGAAAAATCGTGCTTAATTCTCCGGTTCCGGACAAATACATTTCTTGTTCACAGGCTAGGCCGACCACCGCGTGGAAGTCTTCGATGGGGAAATGCCAAGCGCCGGCGCGGATTTGCTCGGTAAGTTGTTGGTTGAGATTGGCCAAGAACTGTTCAAAAGTATGTTGGGCATTGCTGTCTTGCTCAAATGCCGGCGCCAGCCGATTGGCCTGGCTGGTTAAAATGCGACAGATATTGCGCAATTCGCGGGCGTGCTTTTTTTCGACCTTGGCTAAGGCAAAAATATACCCATTTCTTTTCCGAAATGGCAGAAGAATCAAGCAAGAACGAAATTTGGCATCGTTTTCTTGGTCTTGGTATTGACCGGCTTTCAGGATAAATGCGGGAGGTTTCATACGAAATTGGGATTTGCCAGATCTTTATGGCTTGTGTACATTATACCCAGTAGCACAACTTCTTCAAGCAGATAACGAAGTTGTTCAACTGGGCAGGCCTGAGCACTTTTTGAGTGCAACTACCCGAATTAATCTTCAATCAGGAGGCTGGTTTCTGTGGAACACGCTGATTTCAAATTAGAACAGTTATTTGGCTCAAAGACTCGAGCCCGGCTTTTGGGTTTGTTTCTGCAATATCCGGAAAAACCTTTTTTCGTCCGGGAATTAACTAGGAAAATTGATGCTCAACTCAATTCCGTGCGTCGAGAATTGCAGAATTTAATGGATTTGGGTTTGGTGATCGAGAATCCGGGCGAGGCTTTGGCAGTTCGGGGCAATTCTTTGGCTGATAAGAAGAAGTATTATATCGTGAATCGCGGCTTCGTCTTGTTTGATGATTTAAAATCATTATTTAAGAAGATGCAAATATTAGTTAAGAATAATTTGGTTCAAGAAATCGACGAAAAAGGCAATATCTCGTATTTCGTCTTCACCGGACGCTTTGTCGACAACAAGGATACGCAGACCGACTTGTTAATCATCGGAGACATTGACCAAAAGATTTTGCAAAAAGTGGTTAGCCAGTTTGAGACCGAACTAGGGCATGAAATTAATTATACCTTGATGCCGAAAGAAGAATTTTTGTATCGCCAGCAAGTGACTGATCGATTTCTCATGTCGATTTTAAACGGGGAAAAAATGGTGACCATCGATCGGCTATAATATGAAGACTTTGCTGATAGCGGCTCAAGATATCAAATCAATCACTTTGGCCTGGATTGAAAATGGCGTCCTTCGTTATCAGAAGGACGTTTCTGTTGAACCGGACAATTATTTGCTAGCTTTACAGGATTTTTTAAAAGAAACCGGGCTTGATCTATCCGAGATCGAATCAATGGCCGTGGTGGTTGGGCCGGGTTCTTTTACGGCCAGTCGTGTGAGCGTGACTTTGGCCAACGCTCTGGCCTGGGCTTTGGGTCGACCGATTGTCGGCTTGGAAAATGAGGCGCGACTGTCTGTTCCGGAACTGATTAAGCAAGTTGATTTTGCGGCCCTAGATTTTCAAGCGCCGCCAGTCTTGCCGGTTTATAATCGAGAGCCGAACATCACCCTGAAACGCGAGGCTTGATCTGAGTGAAAATATTTTAATAATTTAATTTTAAGTAAATTTAAATCAAATATTTATGCCGACCATTGACATTCTCCAAGGTTCCGTGCTCGAACTTTGGGCCAGCATTATTCTGGCTTTGCCCAATATTTTGGGTGCGTTAATTATTTTTGTTCTCGGTCTGATCGTGGCCGTGGTTTTGAGCCGGGTCGTGATCAAAGTTATTCATCTGCTGCACATCGATGATCTGGCCATGAAGTTTGAACTCAAACAAACTTTTGACCGAGTCGGAATTCGCTTGAACGTGGGCGAGTTTCTGGGCTGGATCATTAAATGGTTTTTTATCATTGTGGCCTTGGTGGCCGCGACTGATATCCTGGGCTGGGATCAGGTCACGGATTATTTGAAGCAAGTGGTCTTATATATTCCGAATGTCATCATCTCAGTCATTATTTTGTTGGCTGGAATTCTCTTAGCAAATTTTGTGCGCAACATCGTGAAATCAGCGGTGGAAGCGGCAAAATTGACTTCAGCGGATTTTCTTTCCGGGATCGCCAAATGGTCAATTTTGATCTTTTCTTTCATGGCCGCGCTGGTCCAGCTGCAGATTGCTCCGGATTTGATCCGGGTGCTTTTTACCGGCTTAGTGGCCATGCTGGCTTTGGCCGGGGGCTTGGCCTTCGGCTTGGGCGGCCGGGAGCATGCGGCTCGGTTCTTGAATCGGCTGCGCAATGATATTTCCAGCGATCGATAAACCTAAAACCCCGCGACCGCGGGGTTTTTTGATTGGCCGGGCTGAATCCTTGAAATATATGGGTTTTTGTGATAGCCTTGGCCCAATATGAAGTTGAAAGATTTAACTTATCGGTACGGAAAAATGCGTTTTTGGGAGATGTTGCCCGGCATCTTGGCTTGGTCAACTTTTCTCTTGGCTTTGCTGTTTTCTGTGTTCAAACCCTATTGGGCCATAATTTTTATTATTATTTTTGATTTGTATTGGTTATTCCGGGTGATCTACTTCATTATTTTTCTGTTCGTTTCTTGGCGGGCTTATCGTCGAACCATCAAGATCAATTGGCAAGCCAAGCTTGAGAATTTGCCGCGAGCGCAGCGGATTCATCATTTAATTTTCTTGCCGACTTATCAAGAAGATTACGAAATCGTCAAAACGACTTTTACGGCCATTAAAAATTCAGCCTTTCCCAATGATCGGATTTTCATCGTCTTGGGCGGGGAGGAACGAGATGAAACTAACTTCCGCCGGATTGCGGATCGGATGCAAAGCGAGTTTGCCGGCACCTTTAAGAAAATTATGATCTGCCAGCACCCGAAAGATTTGGCGGATGAAATTCCGGGCAAGGGTTCGAATTTGAATTGGTCCGGACATCGCGCCGCGGAAATTTTGAGCCGGGAATATCCGGAGATTGCGGATGAAGATCTGGTGGTTTCGTCTTTCGACGTGGATACCATCGCGCACGCTCAGTATTATTCTTATCTGACCTACTTGTACTGCACGGTCGAACGACCGGAACGATGTTCTTATCAGCCAGTGGCTTTGTTTTCTAATAATATCTGGACCGCGCCAGCTTTGGTGCGCATCGCGGCGTTTGGAACGACTTTTTGGCTGATGGGCGAATTATCCCGCCCGGAACGGCTTTGGACTTTTTCTTCCCATTCCATGCCCTGGAAAATGCTTAAGGATGTTGATTTTTGGCAAAAGAATATCGTGTCCGAGGACTCGCGAATATTTATGCAAGCCTTTGTTGAATATAGCGGCGATTATCGGGTGATTCCGATGTATTTACCGGTTTCCATGGATACGGTCACGGGCCGCAATTTCTGGGAGTACGTGGTGGCTTTGTACAAGCAGCAGCGCCGCTGGGCCTGGGGCGTGGAGCATTTGCCCATCATGGTTGAGGCATTCAATCGCGATCAAAACATGCCGGCTCGGCTCAAACGCAAGTATATCTTCAATCACATTGAAGGCATGTTTACTTGGGCCACGGCGCCGATTTTGATTTTCGTTTTGGGTTGGCTGCCTTTGCGCCTGGCTTATGAATCGCAGGCCTTAGTCCAGGCCGCGCCTTTTACTCTTCAGGCGTTGATGCAACTGGCCATGGCCGGCGTGTTTGTTTCCGGATTTTTAGCCATGACTTTGCTGCCGCCGCGGCCGGCGCAAGTGAAGAAATGGACTTGGCTGGTTATGGTTTTGCAATGGGCCTTGCTGCCGATTACCTTTATCGTGTTCGGAGCGATTCCGGCAATTGATGCGCAAACTCGTTTGATGATTGGTAAGTATTTGGGATTTAACGTCACCAAGAAAACCCGCCAACCTTAAGGGCCAAGATGTTCTTTGCCAAAGGAGTCAGGTCATGACCGCAATTCTGTTGATGGCGCACATGGTTTTGGCGCAACAGCCGGTGATCCGGTATGAGTCGGCCGAGCCAATGATACCGGAGAACACTTGTTACGAGATTCGAGTGTTTTCCAATTCCAAGGAGATTACCCGACAAGCCGGACTTTACAGCCGCGAGCTTTACGGAGCTCTGGAACAAGGATTGTCTGAATTCGCTCAGTTCAATTGCTATTTTGCCTTAAAAGAGCGGAACGAAGACAAGATTAAGTATCGACTGGAAGCCAAGCTGTATATGCTTGATTTCGAACGAGCTTCGAAACTTCAAGTTGATGCGATTGATCACCTTGAGAAGCACACCATGGTTTCCGAAATCCGCTGGCTGTCTAAAACCCAAGGAGCGAATTTAGGCGATTTAGCCCTGATCAAAAAAGAGACCAAACTGGCTCAGGTACTGCTTTTGCAGAAGCTGTGCCGGTCCCGAACTTGCCGATAACTGGCACGAGCGCGATTTTCGATCGCGCTTTTTTGTTGAATACAATAATTATTCATTGAAACCAGACCAGAAGATTTGATGCCCGGACTTGGGCGGGGTATACTTTCATGGCTATGTATCCTCGCCTTTCAATCAACATTGTAACCTGGAACAGCATGGATTTTTTGCCGGATCTTTTGCGCTCCATTTTTCAACAAACCTATCGCGATTTTTCCGTGCTGGTTATTGATAATGCGTCGACCGATGGAGTGGAGGAATATTTGCGCCGGGAATATCCGCAAGTGACTTTTCTGCGCAACATGCGGAATCGCGGATTTGCTTATGCGCACAACCAAGGCATTCGCTATGCGATCGAACATTGGTCAGAAAATGATTATTCGGATCGGTTCGTGCTGGTCACGAATCCGGATGTGATTCTGGCGCCGGATTATTTGGCGCGCGTCATGGCTTTGGTCACCGAAGAACCGACCGTGGGTTCATACGGCGGAAAATTACTTAGAGCTTTCGGCGAGAATCTGCTGGACGAGGCTTTGAAGGAAACAGTGCGGTCGGATCATTTGGATTCTACGGGCCTGCATGCCAGCCGTTCGAGAATTTTCACGGATCGCGGAGCCGGGGAAATGGACACCAAGCAATACGATCATCAGCGCAAGGTCTTTGGCATTTCCGGGGCACTGGCTTTGTATCGGGCTTCGGCTTTAAAGGATGTTGGTTTGGATGACGAGTATTTTGACAATGATTTTTTCGCTTATAAAGAAGACGTGGATTTGGCTTGGCGGCTGCAAACCGCTGGCTGGCAAGCCCGCTATGTGCCTGAGGCCAAGGCCTATCATTATCGAGGAATGTATGGGGCGGAAAAAGCCGGCATCTGGCAAAAAATCGCTAATCGCAGGAAAAAATCTGTATCACGAAATTATTATTCCACGAGAAATCAATTGGCGGTTTTAATCAAGAATCAGGACCTGGTCGGTTATTTTTTGGCTGGGCCGTGGATCGCGGCTCACGAGGCGGGCCGGTTTGTTTACGTGTTATTTTTAGAACCAAAATCTTTGAAAGCCTATGGGGAAATTTTTTTCAGCTGGCCGAGATTTTGGGCCAAGCGGCGTCGGATTTTTAAGAAGCGCCGAATTCCCGGACGGGAAATCAGGCATTGGTTCGTATGATTGATTTATCGATTTTGATCGTTCACTACAATACGCCGGGCCTGTTGCGACAAACTTTGAAAGGTCTTAGGCAATCAGCGCCGCAATTAAAATACGAAATAATCGTGGTTGATAATAATCCCCAACAGCCGGTAGCAGAGCGGCTGCGTTTAGAATTCCCGGAAGTCAAGGTAATAGTCAATCAACAAAATGTCGGTTTTGGACGCGGTATGAATCAAGCTATGATTCAAGCTGAAGGCCGGTATTCATTAATTTTCAATCCGGATATCGCGCTTTTTGCCGGCACTTTGGAAAAACTGCTGGCCTACATGGATGAGCATCCGGAAATCGGCATGCTGGGTCCGCAATTGAATCATCCGGACGGCTCGCTGCAGTACAGCTGCTATCGCTTCATGAAGCCTTCCACGATTCTTTACCGCCGCTTGCCGTTCATGACTCTTTGGCCCAAGGCCAAAAAAGCTGTGGCCGAGTATTTGATGGAAGATTGGGATCATGAACAGACTCGGGCCGTGGATTATTTATTGGGGGCGGTGATGCTGGTGCGGCGCGAAGCCATTGAACAAGTGGGCGGGTTTGATCCGAATTATTTCGTGTATTTCGAAGATCAGGATTTGTGCCGGCGCTTTTGGCTGGCCGGCTGGCCCGTGGTTTATTATCCGGAGGCTAAAGTGGTGCATTATCATCGCCGGGAAACCGCGGCCGGCAATTTTTTGTCCCAATTGCTCAATCCGCTGACAAGAATTCAAATGAAAAGTGCGCTATACTACTATAAGAAGTATCAAGGGCAAGAGAACCCGCGTTTGAATTATCAGCAAAATTTCGATTATGACCGAATTTCATTATCCTGATTACCAGCCAGAGCCAGTGATCGAGCCAAAAAGCCGGCCTAATCGGCGTAATTTATGGTTGGGACTAGCTTTGGCTACCATTGTCTTGGTGGTTTTGGGCGGGATTTTGGCCGTGGCCGCTGGCCAGGTTTTATCTTCGGCTTACGAAGGCAAAGCGGCTCTGGAGCGGGCGCGCGCGGAAGCGCTGGATTTGAATTTTGAAGCCGCGGAAGAATATTTGTATTTGGCGGATCAGGAATTCGCCAAAGCGGATCGAGGGTTTTTAGTCTTGAACACCATAAGTTTCATTCCTTGGGTGGGTTCGCAGATTGAAGCCGCGGATGTCATGTTGAAATCCGGGCGGGAAGTGATCGCGGCTTTGATTGAGATTGTGGATCTGGGCGGCGAGCTCATGCGCTTATCCGGTCTTTCAGCGACTGATTTGGAGGAGATGCTGGGCGGCTTGGAGCCGAGCATGACTTTCGATGATTTACCTTCGGAAACCAAACGGGCCATTTTATTGCGCTTCAGCTCTTCGGCTGCGGAGCTGGAATTACTGCAAAATAAATTAGCCATCGCGCAGGAAGAATTAGCCCGGCTGCCCAAGGATGAATTAGTCAGTCCGATCTTGATTGCGCTGGAACCGGTTACGGAACAGTTGGCAGTTTTTGAATCAACCTTGCGGATCATGGCTATCGCTTCAAGCTTGTTGCCGGAATTCGCGGGCTTAGATCAAGAAAGCACTCATCTGCTTCTGTTTCTGAATAACGGTGAATTGCGGCCCGGCGGCGGCTTCATCGGCACCTATGGAATTTTAAAAATGAAGGATGCGGATATCGTCAGTTTAGAAACTAAGGATGTTTATAATTTAGATAACCCGGCCAGTCCATATCTGACGCAAATGGCGCCGGAGCCGCTGCAGCGCTACAACGCGGCGGACAAGTGGTTCTTCCGCGATGCGAATTGGTCCCCGGATTTTGGGGTCAGTTCCCGCCAAGCTTTGGAACTGTTTAATGAAGAAGTCCGCGCTTTGCCGCCGGCGGTTCAGAATCAGGTGCAAATGCCGGTTTCGATCCAACACGTAATTGGTTTTACCCCGACTTTTGCTTCCGAATTATTGCGTTTAACCGGTCCGATTGCCGTGGGCGGACAGACCTTCACACCGGAAAATGTCTTTGATTTATTGGAATATCAGGTGGAATTCGGCTATGCGGAACAAGGGATTCCTTTGACGCAGCGAAAAGAGATTTTGGCGGACTTGGTGGCGGAGATGAAAGTCCGCTTGCTGTCTTTGCCTTTGGCGGAATGGTCGCGCCTAATCGAGGTCAGCCAGGAAGCTTGGCGCACCAAGCAACTGGTTATGTACAGCGAAGAGCAAGCTTTGGAAGATGTTTTAACGCGCGTGGGCTGGGGCGGCCGAATGGTACCTTGGGCCGGGGATCAACAATTGGTGGTTGATGCCAATATGGGCAGCTTGAAATCCGATCGGGTGGTGAAGCGAACCGTGAAGTACGAAATTTTTCAAAATAGCGACGGCCAATATCTTGGACGAACCACGATCAAGTATGATCATCAAGGCAATTTTGATTATCAAACCACGCGCTATCGAACTTACACGCGCTTGTATCTGCCTTTGGGCAGCGAATGGTTGAAAACCAAAGGAGCGCTGGTTGATGATCAGTTGCGAAATCCCAAGGGCGAATCAGGCACGGTGGAGGTGGGCGAGGATTTAGGCTTTACCACTTTCGGCGCCTTCATCGCCATCGAACCGGGTGCGACCGGCGAATTAGTTTTTGAATATCGATTAGCGCCGTCCGTCGTGCGCGCCATTGAGGCGCATCGTTATCAATTGTCGTGGCTCAAGCAGATCGGGACCGCGAATTATCCATTGACGCTGGACTTAGATTTTGATAAAAAGGTGACTAGCGCCATGCCCGCGGAAGCGGCCGAAGGCTGGGGCGATGATGTTTATCACTTGAATACATTTTTAGATCAAGATTTGATTTTTAATGTTTCGTTATAATCACGTGCTCGGAAAGGAGGCCTAAAGCACACAAGAGGCATTTCGTTTAAAGTTGAAACCCACCGGGTATGTTTAATAAAAAGATCGGTATCGATCTTGGTACAACCACTGTTTTAGTTTATGTCCCGAAACGGGGCATTATTATTCATGAGCCGTCCGTGGTGGCCGTTTCGCAAGCGGATAAAAAGGTATTAGCCGTGGGCAAGGAAGCCAAAGACATGCTGGGCCGAACGCCGGATACCATCGTGGCGCGCCGGCCATTGAAAGACGGCGTGATTGCGGATTATCGAACCACCGAGGCCATGCTGCGGTATTTTATCAATAAGGCTTTGGGCGGGGTGCGGATTTTCAGGCCGGAAGTGATGGTGGCCGTGCCCGGCGGCATTACTTCCACGGAGCGCCGGGCCGTGGTGGATGCCACATTGGCGGCCGGGGCCAAAGCCGCTTATATCATCAAAGAACCGATCGTGGCCGCGATCGGCGCCAATATCCCGATCGGTTCGCCTTCCGGCCACATGATTATCGATATTGGCGGCGGCACTTCAGAAATGGCCGTGATTTCTTTGGGCGGCATTGTGGCTTCGGAATCCGTGCGCATCGGCGGGGTAAAAATCGATCAAGCAATTTCCGAATATATTCGCCGCAAATATGGTTTGGCCATTGGCGAGCGAACGGCTGAAGATATCAAAATTCAAATCGGCTCGGCCATGTATATGCCGGAAAAGCTGGCCATGGAAATTAAAGGCCGAGACATGATTACCGGCTTGCCCAAGCTGATTGAAGTCACTTCGGATGATGTGACGGACGCGATTCAAAACGAATTAGAAGGGATTATCGCCACGGTGAAAGAAGTATTAAACAAAACTCCGCCGGAACTATCGGCCGATGTGATGGACAAGGGGATTGTGCTTTCCGGGGGTACGGCCATGCTGCGCAACTTGGACAATTTGATTTCCGAATCCACGGGCGTGCCGACTTTTGTGGCCGAGGACCCGCAGCAGTGCGTGGTTAAAGGCACGGGCATTGCCTTGGATAACCTGGAAGCTTATAAGAAGAGTATTTTCGTTGGCTAATATGAAAATAATCGGCCTGGACGCGTCGTCAGCCAATAAAAATGAAAGGACCGGAGTTGAATGGTATGCGTACCATCTGATCCAGAACCTGAAAAAACACGCGCTCAAAGAAAATGAACGCGTGCTTTTGTATTCGCCGGCCGAATTGCGCGGAGCGTTGAATGATTTGCCAAACGGCTGGCAGGCGCAAATTTTAAATTGGCCGTTCGCCCGGGGCTGGATGCAAGGCCGAGTCAGCTGGGAAATGTTCAAAAACAAACCTGATTTGTTATTCGTACCGGCCCAGAGCTTGCCCAGAATCTTGGGCAAAAAGACCGTGACCACCATTCATGATTTAGGTTTTCGACATTATCCTGAGTGGTATGAGGCGGGCGCGCGCCACCGCTTAGAATTGGCCACGCAAGATGCCATTAACCGCGCGGATCAGATCATCACGGTTTCCGAAGCCACGCGCCAGGACCTGTTGGCCAGTTATCCGATCCGGCCGGAAAAAATCAGCGTGACGCCTTTGGCCTATGATCTGGGGGTTTTTAAAACCCTGCCCACTCAAGACATTCAAGCCGCGCGCGCGGAATATCAAATCAATCATCCTTACTTTATGTTTGTCGGCCGGCTGGAAGCTAAGAAAAATATTCTGACTTTGCTTAAGGCGTTTGATGAATTTTCCGCGCACACGGCCTCGGAATATAATTTAGTGCTGGCGGGTTCGCCCGGGTTTGGTTATGCCGAAATTCACCAAGCGATTGAACGGTCGCCGAACAAACATTTGATTAAGCGGCCGGGTTATCTGCCCGGCCAGCAAACCGCGGCCCTGCTGAACGCGGCCGCGGGCTTTTGCTTTCCTTCTTGGTTTGAGGGTTTCGGCTTGCCGAATTTGGAAGCCATGGCCTGCGGGACGCCTTTGATCGTCTCGGATATTCCGGCGCATCGAGAGGTGGTGCTGAACGCGGCGCTGTTTGTGGCGCCGGACGATTCGGCCGGCTGGGCCCGGGCCATGGGCCGTTTGGCCAGCAATCCGCATCTGGCCAATCAGTTGGCGGAACGGGGTCGAGAACGGGCCAGGGATTTTTCTTGGGCCCAGACCGCGGAGCAGACCTGGGGAATTTTCAGAAATTTGTTATAATGTAATAACAAGAATTTAATTTCATTTTTATGAATGAGTTAGCGCGCGAGTTATTGCATTTCGGCTTATCGGAAAAAGAAGCCGCGGTTTATTTGGCGGCTTTGGAAATGGGACCTTCACCAGTGCAGGATATTTCTCATAAGGCTAAAGTTAACCGAGCCACGACTTATGTGATGATTGAAGCTCTGACCAATCGAGGTTTGATGAGCACTTATGTCAAAGGCAAGAAACGGTTTTATGCCGCGGAAACTCCGGATCGTTTGCGAACGATTTTGCGCATGCAGCAAAAAGAGCTTGAAGAAAAAGAAAATGAATTGGGTGAAGTCCTGCCCCTGCTGCTGGCTCTTTATAATGCCGAAGGCGCTAAGCCGCAGATTCGCTATTTGGAAGGGTCGGAGGGTTTACAGACCGTGCGTCAGACTTTCAACAAGCTGGAAGGCGAGTTTATTCAAATTGTGCCTTATGATGATTTGAAAGCGTTTGAGGAAATCATGGCCCAGCAATCGGAACATTTAAAAGAATTGGCTGAGCAGAACGCCTCTTATCGAGCTTTGCTGGTCATGAAAGATCCCAAAGTTGAAAATATTCCCAAAGCGCTAAATGGCGAAGCGCGAGTGATTCCGGCTGATAAGTTTCCGATTCACTCGGAAATCACGGTCCGAGGCAATCATATTTTGCTTTATTCTTTTAAGTCCGCGATTCTCTCCGTGGTGATTGTCAGTCAAGAAATTGCTGATGCGATTCGAGCGCTGTTTGATATGGCTTGGCTGGGTACGGAAAATTATCCCAGCAAGAAACAATGATAAAAAAATAGCTCGCAGGGGTCTCTGGTTAGAGTCCACTCCTGCGAGCCAGCTAAGGGAGCGCACCGGTTGGTGCGTTTTTTATTTTGTCATCCACCGCCAAGACCGCAGTGCATGTTGGGTTTGATGGCGAAGATGTTGTTGTGGAACGGATGGGTGTCTTTTGACGCTTGAATTGGCTTCAGATCATCGGTGGTCGATTCAAAGTCGTGAGCACTAAGATTGGGGTTGATGATTAGGAAAAACATCATTGCCTCGCTTTGAGGCCTCGGACGGAACACACTATGTGCGCCATCACTCCGGCCTCGGGAATCCGGGCCAGTCCTGTACTGGCCTGGGCCGCTGCTTTGAAGAAGCGACTGAGAAATATATCAGGATTGAGGGGATTTGTCAAGGGTTTTGGCTAAGATGACGGAAAATACGGATAAATATGGGAAAATATCCGAATAGTCCGTGTTTGTTCTTGATAACAGCCTTTGATTGATATTTAGCCTATTTTTAGCGATATTTCCGGGTGGTGTCTGGATACCCTTGACAAAATGGATTTCCCGTGGTAGCTTATGCCGTTCTGCCGGAACTCCGGGAGAGCACCTCGGGTTAATACCCGCGGATATGGGGAAAGAAGAGGAGAGAGTCATGGCCCCCATGCTGGCTATGTGAAGTAAAAGACCTGTTCGCGTCCTTCATTGGATCGTTCAGGTCTTTTTATTTGAAGACAAAAATTGTTCATAAAACAAATCCACCCTTGAATCCTGCCTTAGGCGACTGCTACGAGAGCAGGTCCCAAGACAAGATTCAAGGGTGAATTGTTAGGACGGTTTGAGGCGTCCAATCCTCTGGGGAAAGAGGTTGTGGAATTTTCATTCCACACTCTTGGCCATGAAGGTTTCATGAGCAAGAGTGTGGCGGGGAGTCAGAACGACTCCCCGAGAGGTGGGAAAAGAACAGGTGCCAGGCTAGCGCATGGTGCCGCTGACGCTCTGGTGCGCCATGGCCCTGGCCTTATTCCGTGCCTTCTTCTCCAGGATCGCTTGCTGCCTGGCCGCGATCTTGGCCTGGCGCTCCGCGATCTTGGCGCGGACCGCCTCCTTTCTGGCCGCGATCTTGGCCTGGCGAGCGTTCAGTGGGCTCAGCGGAGCCGGACCAGGCTCGGGAGTGGCCGAACGCGCATCTTGGTGCGCTTGTTTGGCATCCTTCTTAACCTGCTTTTTCTCCGCGGCCCGGATCTTTTTCGCGAAAGCCGCGTGGATGGCCTTGGACTTGGCGTCCTCGTCGCCGCCCTGGGCCGCACGCAACTTCGCCTGTTCCTCCTTGATGATGGCCTTGTATTGGTCCTCTTCGACCTTCAACATGGCCGCCTCGAGCTTTTTTTTGTCCGCCAGCTTCTTGCCGACGGTTGCCCCCCACGTCTTCTTGAAGAAGGGCTTGATCAGCAGAGGGATGGGGCCGATCGGGCAGGTGAGGAACCACCATTTGAAGATCGATACCTTGATCTTCGGGAGGAGTGGGACCAGGTTGAAAACCGTTTTCAGGAAAGCCAGAAGGCCGGCTGCGAATAAAGTGCCCATGATCCACTGGGCCCAGTAGTCGGTCCAGGAGTCCGAGGACCCGAACATTCCCTTGGTCACCAGCCACGAAAATAACATTCGCAGATAACCCATCATTATCCTCCGGTTGGTAAACAGGCTTTCGGCCTGTTGTTTGTTTTTCCAGGTTCAGACGACAATTATATCATCGTCTCAATTTTGGACCCCATCGTCAGGACGACGATGGGGATAGTAGGTAGGGAAAGGGGGGGGTTCAGCTGGACAGGCAGGCGGCCAGGCGGGCCATGACCTTCTGGTTGAGGTCGTCGATGACCTTGCCGTAGAGGGCGGGTCGTCCGTTGCTGTCGCGATCGCGCAGGCGAACCTTGCCAACCGCGGCCATGAGCTCCATGCCGAGCGTGGGCGCGCTCTTGGCATCCCAGCTCTCGATGAAGCGCTCGACGCTGCGGCCGAACGGCTCGTAGCGGACGGTGCCGTCCTTGATGTTGCCCGGGTCCAGCTTGACCAGCTGGGCCGGGACGTTGAACTTCTCGCCCCACGTGATGAGGAAGCGGGAGGTGTCGGTGAACTGCCCGTGCTCTTCGTCGGCCTGGCTCTGGACCAGCTGGTCGGTCAGCTCCTGGGCCTTCTTGAGCGCGGCGTCCAGGGTGGCCTCCATGTTGCCGGTGCGGAGCAGTTCGCACCCGACGGTGCTGACCACGATCCTGAAGATCGCGCCGCGGTCGATGCTCTTGCCCTTGCGGCTCTCGATCTGGGGCGCGGGGGCGGGCTTGGCGTCCTGGGGCAGGCCCTGCACGCCGTTGAAGACGTTGGTGGCGCCTTCGGTGGGCAGGATGCCGCCGGACTGGACCGGGGCCTTCTTGGCGCGGGGCTTGCGGGCGGGGGTGGCGGGCTCGGTCTGCGAATTGGTCTTGCTCTCGGTAGCCATCTGTAACCTCCGTGGTTGGCGTTGTGGATGTGCTGGTCCTGTTCGGTAATTTCCGTCCAGGAGTCTGGTGGCGTGGACCAACAGGCTTCTGGACGAATGCCAATTAACGATCGTTTGTTTGTTGTTCCTGATACATCTTGACCAAACTTTCCGGATCAACAGTCTTCCAATCCAAACCGTTTTGCACGGCGTATTGGCGAGCCTCGATCAAGAGTTCAAAGGGAATATTGTTGAGAGTCATAAGATGTTTCCAGTATCAGATGACGAGTTAACCTCTTCATCTCATATCTGATCCCCACCGCTTCGGAAGAAGTGCGGTGGGGTTAGTAGGAGAAGTTACGCGGGAGTATCAAACAGGATGTGTGAAAGCTGAACCCAGACTTCCAGATTTCTTTCACTGTCCCGATTTCGTTTTTTTGGATTATTGGAACGCTCACACCTCTCTTTCTCTTTGATTTCGGCGCGGATGAGTCTGTCGTAACAGTCTTCATACGGATAAATTCTTTCCGCCTTAGCGAAATCCCTGCGGCGCCGGGCGAACTGCAGGAGCTCGTGACTCCTGACTTTGTGGCCAAGAGTCTGGTTCATGACACAAATCGACGGCACCCAGAGCTGGCGCCTCTGTTTGTGAATGTTGTCCACTTTCCACTCCTTTTGGTTGGGCTTGTTTGGTTCTGGATAAAAGATGTTCATCCAGATCTGAAACGGTGAAATTCGCCGTCTCGGATCTGATCCCCACCGCTTAGGAAGAAGTGCGGTGGGGAAGTTGAAGGTGGAAAAGGACTAGCGGGCGGCAGCGTTCTTGAAGGCGCTACCGTAGCTGAAGCGGCCGCGGGAGCGCAGGCGCAGCATCTCGAGGCGCTGGCGCTGCTCCTTCTCGGCCTTGATCTGCTCGGCCTGGGCGGTGGCGCAGGCGGCGCGTTCGGCCTCGATGACGCGC
>JAHJAM010000008.1 GCA_018814025.1 Patescibacteria group bacterium
GCCATGCAGCAAATAATCCTTGTGTTCATCAATTGCCTTCAATACTTCCTCGTCGCCAGACACGAAAACCTCGATTCTATCCTCAATTGTCAGCCCCGCGTTCTTGCGCATGGCGTTAATTCGCCGCACAATCTCGCGCATAACACCCTCGCGAATCAGCTCCGGAATCAAATCCGTGTTCAAGCTGACCGCGTACTCCCCTTTTTCCACTTCCACCTGTTTCACGTTGACTTCATCTTTCAAGACTTCCACATATTCATCCCCTAATTCCCCGGACGGCAAAGTCACACTCATCATGCCCAACGGCTGGCGCACATTAATTCCAGCTTGAGTTCGAGCTTCCAAAGCCCGCGACACAATCGAACGCGTCTGCGCCATTTTATCCAACACGTCTTGGTCAATAAAATTCTCATCGCTAACCGGCCAATCCTCCAAATGCACTGACTCGCTCTTATTTTCCACTTGACCGTAAACATCCTCGGCCAGAAACGGGGTAAACGGCGCCAGCAATTTAGACACTTCAGACAAACAATGATGCAGAGTCTGCAAAGCCAGCTGTTTATCCGCTTCATTATCGCTCTTAAAACGCTTGCGCGAGCGGCGCAAATACCAAGTGGACAAATCCGTGATGAAATTACCAATCGCCCGCGTCGGCTCCGTGATCTTGTAATTCTCCAAATCCGCGGTCGTATCTTTGATCAAGCTATGCAAGCGCGCCAGCACCCACTTGTCCAAAACATTATCCGAATCAATCGAACCTTGATGGCGCGATTCTTCGGTTTCGTACATTTGATAGAAGCTGACCACGTTCTGGAGAATGGTGAAGTTCTGGCGGATCATGTCCACCAGGGCTTTTTCATCAAAACGCTTGCTCTCGCCCGGCTGATTCAAAGTGTACATATACCAGCGCACCGCATCTGCGCCATATTTATCCATCATCTCCATCGGATTCACCACATTCCCAATCGACTTGCTCATTTTCTTGCCTTTGGCATCCAGCACATGTCCCAAACAAATTACATTCTTGTACGGTCGCTCTTTACCCAGCAAGGTTGAGACCGCGAGCAAGGTATAAAACCAGCCCCGAGTCTGATCAATGGCTTCGGAAATATAATCCGCCGGGTAAACCTCGCCTTTGTCAATTTTATCAGCGTTTTCAAACGGGTAATGCCACTGCGCATAAGGCATACAACCGGAATCAAACCAGACATCGCACACGTCAGTAACTCGTCTCGCTGTTCCGCCACATTTCGCGCATTTAATTTCCACCTCGTCCACGAACGGCCGGTGCGGATCAAAGTCATCTTTCACCTCCTGCAAAGCTTTTGTGCGCAATTCTTCATAACTGCCAATGCATTCGCGCTCATTACATTCCTGACACTCCCAAATCGGCAATGGCGTACCCCAATACCGCTCGCGCGAAAACGCCCAATCTTTCACCTCGCGCAGCCACTCGCCAAATCTCCCCTCTTTAATATGTGAGGGCTCCCAATTAATTTTTTCATTCTCCGCAATCAGCTTTTCCTGCAAATCCGTCATCTTGATGTACCAAGAATCTTTGGCGTAATAGATAACCGGACTCTTGCAGCGCCAGCAGAACGGATAATCGTGTTCAATGGTTCCTTCTCGCAAAACCAAGCCGCGGCTTCGTAAATCTTCCATAATGGCCGCATCCGCATCCTTCACAAACTGGCCCGCATACGGCCCGGCCGCTTGGGTGAATTTACCTTCCAAATCAACTAAATGATATTTGGGCAAGCCGATTTTATTGCCCAGCGTAAAATCATCCGCACCGTACATCACGGCCGTGTGCACGATTCCTGATCCATCTTCAGTTGATACAAAATCCGCCGCCACCACTGTCCAGCCATTCTGATCCGCTGGCAACCCCCCTTTATCCCCCCTTGGTAAGGGGGGAGTCGAATCCGAATCCCCCCTCCTTCCCAAGGAGGGGTTGGGGGTGGTTGCCTTCTCAAGTGCGTCTTTCACATACGGAAACAACGGCTCGTATTTCATGCCGACTAATTCCATGCCCTTCTTAACCTCAAGCACCTCAACCCCTTCAACCACCTTCCCCGCCAAAACTTTCGCCATCCACAACTTCTCCCCGTCCTTTTCTACCAACACATAATCAATGTCTTCGCCCACGGCCAGCGCCACGTTGCTTGGCAAAGTCCAAGGCGTGGTGGTCCAAGCCACCAAATATTCGTTTTCTTTTCCGAGAACTTTGAATTTGATAAACACGGCCGGATCCTCGACTTTTTTATAGCCTTGCGACAGCTCGTGTGAACTCAAAGAAGTTCCGCAGCGCGGACAATGCGGCGTGACCCGATAATCTTTATAAAGGAGACCCTTGTCCCAAATCTGCTTAATCGCCCACCATAAACTTTCCACGTACTCGGGCATATAAGTCACATACGCGTTCTCCAAATCCACCCAAAAACCTAAACGCCGAGTAAACTCTTCCCACTCGCTCTTGTATTTCCAAACGCTCTCTTTGCATTTTTCGTTGAACGGGCCGATGCCGAATTCTTCAATTTGATTTTTGTCCGTAAAACCCAATTGCTTTTCCACTTCAATCTCGACCGGCAGACCATGCGTATCCCAACCGCCTTTGCGATCAACTTTATATCCTTGCATGGTTTTAAAGCGCGGAATGCAATCCTTAAAAGCCCGACTTTCCGCATGATGAATTCCCGGCCGTCCATTCGCGGTCGGCGGCCCTTCAAAAAACACAAACGGCCCACGGGGCGCGGGCTTCTCCAATGATTTTTTAAAAATGTTGCTCTTCTTCCAAAACTCGAGAATTTCTTTTTCTCGCTCAGGATAATTAAGTTTCATATTTGATACTTATCGCCAAGGCTAAAGCCTAACCAACATAGCCGGTCCGGCTCCGCCGGAAAACTAACGAATTACCGCCTAACCTTAACAAAATTGGGGGTGATAATCAAGTCATAGCTCCTTTAGCTCTTCTAGCTCCTTTAGCACTCCTGTATAATTACTGCATATGAAACCAACCATTTATCTCGGCGCGGATCACGCCGGCTGGAAATTAAAAGAAGGGGTCGAAGAATATCTTAAAGAACTTGGTTACCAAGTCGTGGACATGGGTAACGAAAACCTGGTCGAGGATGATGATTATCCGGATTTTGGCTATGCCGTGGCCAAACGCGTGGCCACCGATGTCGCGGCGCGCGGCCTCGTCTTTTGCGGCAATGCCCAAGGAGTCTGCATCGTCGCCAATAAAGTCCGCGGCATTCGCGCCGCCACTGGTTTTAATGAAGAAGCTGCGGAAACTAGCCGCAGTGATGATGACTCCAACATATTGTGTTTGCCCGGCCGCATGATGGAATTGAAAGAAGCCAAAAAGATCATTGACAAATGGCTCGCCACGCCTTTTTCTGATGCCGCCCGCCACCAGCGCCGTCTGAAAAAAGTTACAGAAATCGAAGACCAAGAATTCAATCCTTAATTATGGTCGAAATCATTCCTGCCTTTTTAGTTCATTCCCACGACGAGTTTGAAAGAAAACTGCGCCAGGTTGAAGATTATTGCGATACTGTCCAAGTCGATATTCTTGATGGCACGCTGTTTCCTAATACTACTTGGTTTGATGCTCGCTCCGTGGGTGCCCTGCGCACCAAAGTAAAATATGAACTGCATTTGATGGTTGATAATCCGCTCCCGATTATTCAAGAGTGGCAAAAACATGTTCCCAACCTGCATCGCGTCATCATGCATTCGGAAATGGCCCGGCCAATCGGTGCGATCATTGAACATGTTAAAACTTTCAACCACCTCCAAGCCGGCGTGGCCATCAATCCGGAAACACCCTTAGCGGAAATCCGTCATGTCCTGTTCCAAACTGATCAACTCACTTTCCTGGGCGTCCATCCAGGCTGGTCTGAACAGGCCTTCATGGCTGATTTGGTCATGGGCAAAATCCAACAAGCCAAAAAAGAATGTCCGGAGCTAATTCTGCAAATCGATGGCGGCGTCACCGACCAATTGATTGGGCCGCTAATCCAAGCCGGCATTGATCGAATCTGCGCTGCTTCCCTCATTTTCAACTCACCTGATCCGGCCGCTAAACTCCGCGAGTTAAACCAACTCGCCTCGACAATCGCCTAGGGCTTGTGTTAAAATAATCTTACATTTTCAAATAATAACCTTAGAAACCTATGAAAAAACTCATTGCTCTGCTCAGTATTTTCGCTTTCGTTGTTCTGGCCATGCCGGTTTCCGCCGCCACTCCCTTGGCCCAAATCAATTCCGGGGACTTAATCCGCGGTACCACTTTCAACGCCGTGTATTACATGGGCGAGGATGGCATGCGCTATGTCTTCCCCAATGACAAAGCTTATTTCACTTGGTACAACAATTTCGACACGGTTAAATGGCTGACTGACGCTGATTTAGCCAAAGTTCAAATCGGCGGCAACGTCACCTATCGTCCGGGCGTGCGCATGGTTAAAATTAACTCTGATCCCAAAACCTACGCTGTCGGCGCCGGCGGTTCCCTCGAGTGGGTGACTTCCGAAGCCGTGGCCGTAGCTCTCTATGGCAGTAACTGGAACCAGAAAATTGACGATGTCCCGGATGCTTTCTTCGGTAACTACAAAAAAGGCAGCGAAATCAACACGGCTGGCGACTTTGATCCGGCTTCTGAAACTGCCAACGCTTCCGATATTAATGAAGATAAAAATTTGCAAGAACCGATCGTTGTCACCATCAGCAACTCCACTTACTCGCCTTCTTCCTTGACCATTGCCAAAGGCCGCGCCGTCAAGTTCGTCAACAATAGTTCCGGCAAGCACACGGCCACGGCCGAAGATCTCTCCTGGGGCACCGGCACTTTAAATAACGGTGAAGCTTTTATCCGTTACTTTAAGACCGTGGGCGAGTTCGGCTACTTCGATAGCTACAATCCTTCTTCCATCATGGGTGCCATCACCGTTAACTAGATCGAACCGGCCAAGACCCCGCTTAGCGGGGTCTTTTTAGTTATGATACACTGTAATTAATATGCCTAAACTGAATGTCGGTCCGCAAGTTCGAAAACCCTTGCACCTTCACGACCAGCAACTGAAAAAACTGGAAGCCACCGCCAATCTTATTCGCCAAGACATCATCGATATGCTGGTTGAAGCCGGTTCCGGCCACTCGGCCGGGCCTTTGGGTTTGGCGGATATTTTTGCGGCTTTGTATTTTCACGTGCTCGCGGTCGATCCTAAAAAGCCGGATTGGCCGGATCGCGACCGTCTGATCCTAAGTTGCGGCCATGTCGTGCCGGTTCAATACGCGGCCCTAGCCCGCGCCGGTTTCTTTCCCAAAAAACTCCTAATGACTTTGCGCAAACTCGGTTCCCCGCTCCAAGGCCATCCGGAAATCCATTCCTTGCCTGGCATCGAAACAACTTCCGGTCCTTTGGGCTCCGGCTCTTCGCAAGCTTGCGGCCTGGCTTATGCGGCTTTAATGGATAGAAAACCTTGGCGCGTTTATTGTGTCATGTCCGACGGCGAACTCGAAGCCGGCCAAACCTGGGAAGCCATGATGTTCGCCGGCCGTAACCGTTTATATAACTGCACTTTCATTATCGACCGCAACAACATTCAAATTGACGGCAACACTGAAGATATCATGCCGCTCGAACCCTTGGCTGATAAGTTTAAGAGCTTCAATCTGAATGTCATCCGCTGCGCCGGCAACTCCATCAGCGACTTTGTCACGGCCGTGGAGCAGGCCCACGGCGTTTCCGAAAAACCTTCGGTCATCATTGCCGATACCATTCCTGGCTACGGTGTAGATTTCATGGAATACGATTACACTTGGCACGGCAAGCCGCCCGCACCCGGCCAAGAATCGCGTTTGGCCTTGGAACAACTCCGGACTCTCTACGGCCGCATTCAAAGCGAACATCAATAATTTAAATGGTAATTGGCGACTGGCAACTGGGAACTAGGTTTGAATAATCCTTACCCAGTTACTAGTTACCAGTACCCAATCTCTAATCTATGAAACTCAAAACCCCCTCCTATTGGTACTACTTCGGCGGCGCCATTATCCTGGGCGTCATTATCATTATTGGCGCGGCCTTAAGCTGGCCCGGCGCCACTTCCCTAACCCAAAACAGCTCAGTCGTGGATTTTGCGACCAAAACTCTTTCGCTTGACCGAAGCGAAAGTGCCGGCAGCGCGGGAATGCCCGTAATGGATTTGGCCTATGCCGAACCGTCCATGATGCCGATTCCTTCCCCCACCGGCGGAGAAACCGCGGCCGAAGTTGACCAGCGCATCATCAAAACCGGTGCCTTGAACATTGTGGTTGATGATGTCGGGGCTGCCGCGACTCAAATCACGACGCTTGCGACCGGCCAAGGCGGCTTCGTCCAGGATTCTTCAGTCAGCGAACGCGAGGACGGCACCCATTACGGTTATGTCACGGTGCGCGTGCCGGCTGAACAATTCGAAAGCGTCATGACCAATGTCAAAAAGCTGGCCAACGTAGTGGAAAACGAATCCGTCACCGGCCAGGATGTGACCGAACAATACACTGACTTGGAAGCCCGTCTGCGCAACGCTCAAGCTCAAGAAGCCACTTATTTGCGTATTCTCGATCAAGCCAAAACCGTGGAAGACACCTTGAGCGTCCAGCGCGAACTCACTAACATCCGTTACCAAATCGAGTCTTTACAGGGCCAGCTCAAGTATCTAAGCAACAAAACCGATTACTCCACCATCAGCGTGTATCTTTCCGAAGAGCCCACGGTCGGCTTGCCCACCAAAGAATTCCGCCCCTGGACTTCGGTTAAAGAAGCGGTTCGGGCTCTGGGCGTAGTTGGACAAAATCTGGTCATCGCCGCCATCTGGGTGGCCGTCATCGGCGGCGGCGTACTCCTGCCCTTGGGCTTGATTATCTGGCTGATTGTCAAAATCGTCCGCCGCTTCCGCCAACGGAAATAACCCCCTCCCAACCTCCCCCTTGGTAAGGGGGAGGAGTCCGCAGTATTCCCCCTCCTTACCAAGGAGGGGGCTAGGGGGAGGTTATGCGTTGTCAAAACAACCAGCAACAAAACACTCCTATGCCTAAACAAACCACTGGTCTTAATCCCCAATCCTTCCTAGTCCGCCATCTTTTCAATGATAAAAAGATGGAACAAGTACCCACCCGCAACGGGTTTGGGCAGGGTTTGGTTGAAGCCGGCAAAAAAGATAAAAAAGTTGTGGCTTTGTCCGCTGACTTGACCGAATCCACGCGTGTCCTGCCCTTCAAGCAGGCCTTCCCGGACCGCTTCATCCAAATGGGCGTATCCGAACAGTCCTTAGCTTCAATCGCGGCCGGTTTGTCCTTGGCCGGCAAGATTCCTTTCATTGCTTCCTACGCTTGCTTTTCTCCTGGCCGCAATTGGGAGCAACTCCGCACGGCTGCTTGCTTGCAAAAAACCAATGTCAAAATCGCGGGCGCGCATGCCGGCGTATCCGTGGGACCAGACGGCGCCACTCATCAGATGACCGAGGATATTGCCATTACCCGGGTACTCCCCAACCTGACTGTCATCGTGCCCTGCGACGCGGAAGAAACCCGCAAAGCCACGCTGGAAGCCGCCAAAATCAAAGGCCCGGTTTATGTGCGCTTTGCTCGTGAGAAGAGTCCGGTCATGACCACCAAAAAAACCC
>JAHJAM010000009.1 GCA_018814025.1 Patescibacteria group bacterium
AGTGAACACACCAGACGCCACTGAATCAGCCTGGTAAGCTCCAGAACCACCAATGGCTGACAGGTTGTATTTCACTTGGCTCAAAGCCGTGATGTCCGCATTGTTGTCCCCGGCAGCGGAATTGTTCCAGTCAAAATTGACTGTATCGCCAATGATGCAGTAGCCGCCGTTGCCGGTACAACCTGAAGTGTCATAGGTGATATTGGCCGCGGTTAAGGTCGGGGCAATGTTATCCAGGTTAGCGGAGTTGGATGAAGTCACCGGGCCAGTGGAGTTGCCGGTAGGATCAGTCACTGTAGCCGTGAAAGTCAGACTGTTGGCATCAATGGCGCCAGCCACCACGTTGTAGGTGTAGGAAAAAATACCCGCGGCCAAACTTGTGGGATTGACTGAAGCGCCAAGGCCGAAAGATGAGAGATTAAATACCACCTGGGAAGTCAGGGTGATGTCGGCGTTGTTGTCCCCGCCCGCGGAGTTATTCCATTTGTAAACAATGGTGTCACCAATTTTACAAGTACCAGAAGTGCCGGTGCAGCCGGTAGTGTCGATGGTGACATTGCCGCTGGTCACGGTTGGATTCACATTATCGAGTGACACGGTTTGGGTGGCCGGGGTGGTTTGATCCACGGTGTCGTCGTTGACGGTTAGGCGCAAACACTGCGTGCCGTTGGCGTTTGGCAGGTCAGTTTCTGAATCCCAATCAAAGTCCACGGTGTTGCTTCCGGAGGAAGTGATGATGCGGGTGGTGGCGGTGGTACCGACTTGATAAGCATTGCCGTTGTTGATATCGGGTGCTCCCCCGCTGTCATCAAAGTCAGCCACGGCCGGGCCGAGCAAGGTGGCGGCCGCCCAAGGACCATTGCAATTTCCATCACTGTCGGTTTCGTATTCGATTTTAGCTTTGGTGTCGTTATCATTGGCATCGTCAACTTCGATGGAGAGATCAACATCACCAGAACCATCGGTTTTTTGACTGGCCGAGTTCCAGGTGCCGGTTGGGGCCGTGTTGCCGGTGACCGTACTGACTTCAGGAATAACCGAGTAAGTATCAAGCAAAGTTCCGCCGCTTTCCACGAGGCGGAAACAGTACGAGGCCGCGGAAATACCATCGTTGTCAATCAAAGCAAAATCCCACATGCCATCATCCTTGGCTGGTATGAGGGCGACCGAGTTAGTGAAGTTGTTTAGTTCTTCGTAATCCTGATCAACCGTGGTGTCGCCGCCGTGGACGGGATCGTTGGCGTTGCCGGTTAAATTGTCGCCATCTGATGGCGCGGCATTGTTGTTGTAGGCAATGGCCGTACCAGCCGTGACATCAGCGTAGGTTTCGCCCACGAAGCCGGTGTCACAAGTGCCGGACTTGGTGGCGAATTGAAGTTTGAAAGATTGGCCGCTGATGGCTAAATCAGAAACTTTGACGTGGATGAGCGCGCGCAAACGGAAAGCATCGCCGTTGCCAGCCAGAGTCGCGGCCGTGTCTTGAGCGGCGAGAGCGGTGCCGACATCTGTGGAGTTCTGGTTATTGAAGAAACGATAAGCTGACTGTTCAAACTTAGGATTGGCCGTGTAGGTGAAAGCTTGCAAACCAGAACCGTTGGCAATGGCCACGTTGGCATTGCCGCGCAAATCATCTTCAACAGAAGTGGTGACAACTAAGTAAGTATTGGTGATAGAAGTAGCGAGATCATCATCAGCTTCAATGGCCGCTAAGTCAGTAGCTGAAAGATCAATGACAATAGTCGTGCCGTCACCGGATGAAGTGGTGGAATTGGTTAGGGTGTAGGAGGTAGTGGCCGTGGCCGCGTCCTGCAAAGTAATGGCCGTGACATCAAGCGCGGTTGATTCAACTGATTCATCAAAGACTAAAGTCAGAGTGCCCGCGGACATGTTCAAATTCCAAAGACTGATGTTGGGCGGATTGGTGTCCACGGTGTAAGTCCCTCCGTCGGCGGTGTTGGTGTAGTTGCCGGTAGTATCAGTGGCGCCGACTGCGGTCGCGGCCGTGGTGGTATCGATGGTGCCGGTGACCAATGTCAGACAAGCTTCGTAAACATTATCACCAAGCGTACCGCCACAAGCCGTGGTATCGGTCATGGCCACTGATGCTCCCCCGCCCCAGTCGGATAAATCTGCGGTAGCAGTGGCGAGGTCAGTATTATTGTCGCCGCCAGCCGAATTATCCCAAGTAACCACTACAGTGTCGCCAATGATGAAGGCGCCGCTCGTACCGGTGGCGCCGGAAACCGTAATATTGCCGTCGGTGACAGTTGGATCAACATTGTCGATGGAAATGGTTTGGGTGGCCGGAGTAGTTTGATCAACCGTGTCGTCGTTGACGGTTAAACGCAGACACTGGGTTCCGTTGGCAGTTGGCAAGTCGGTTTGTGAATCCCAATCAAATTGAACCGTGTTGGATCCGCTTGAGGTGATAATTCTGGTTGTTGCGGTGGAACCAACTTGATATGGATTGGCGTTGTTGATGTCCGGGGCGCCGCCGGTGTCGTTGAAGTCGGCAACCGCCGGACCAACTAAAGTGGCATTGGCCCAAGGGCCGTCGCAAGCGCCGTCAGAATCGGTTTCATATTCAATCTTGGCGCGGGTGTCATCATCATCCGGATCATCAACTTCGATTGACAGGTCGGCTAAGCCAGAGCCGTCGGTTTTTTGCGTGGCCGAATTCCAAGTACCGGTCGGCGGATTGTTACCGGTGGCAGTAGTGATTTCCGGAATCACGGAATAAGTGTCGAGAAGTGAACCATCTGATTTAACAAAACGGAAACAATAAGAGGCAGCGGTGGTGCCGTTATTATCATCCAAAGCAAAGTCCCAATGCCCGTCGCGACCGGAAGCAATATTGGAAACCGAGTTTGTAAAATTATTTAATTCTTCGTAAGTCTGATTGGAAGTGGTGTGGCCGGCATGCACCGGATCATTGGCATTGGCCGTGAGATTGGCACCATCGGCCGGCGTGGGGTTGTTGTTATAGGCAATGGCCGTGGCGGCGGTGACATCAGCGTAAGTCTCACCAACAAAGGCGGTGTCGCAAGTACCGGACTTCACGGCAAATTGAAGTTTGAAAGATTGGCCAGAAGACGGCAAAGCCGAACCCCCGACATGGATGAGACCGCGCAAACGGAAAGCCACGTCATCGGTAGCTAATGTCGCGGCCGCATCTTGGGCAGCCAAAACAGTTCCCACATTGGTGGAGTCCAGGTTATTAAAGAAACGATATGCTGATTGTTCAAAAGTTGATTTGGCTGTGTAGGCCGCGGCCTGAATTCCGGCGCCATCAGCAATAGCCGCGTTGGCATTGCCGCGCAAGTCATCTTCAGCCGAGCTGGTGATGGTCAAATATGAGTCATTGATGCTGGTGGCCAAAGCAGTGTTGGCTTGAATGGCATTGTAGTCAGTTGAAGAAAGATTGATAACGATGGTCGTGCCGTTGCCGGAAGCGGTGGTGGAGTCAGTCAGAGTGTAGGTAGTGGATGAAGTGGCCGCGTCTTGCAGAGTAATGGCCGTGACATCCAAGGCTGAAGCGTTCACGGACTCGTCAAAAACCAAAGTGAGGGTTTGGGCGGATAAGTCCAAAGACCAGGAAGCCAGCGCGGGATCCACATTGTCCAAATCAATCACCTGAGTGGCCGGAGTGGTTTGGTCCTGGGTGTCATCGTTGACGGTCAGGCGCAAACAGTTGTTGCCGTCGGCTGTGGGCAGATCGGTTTTTGAATCCCAATCAAACTGCACGGTGTTGGAGCCGGAGGAAGTGATGATGCGAGTCGTGGCCGTGGAACCGACTTGGTAGGCGTTGCCATTATTAACATCCGGCGCTCCGCCGCTGTCGTCAAAGTCAGCCGTGGCCGGCCCGATTAAAGTAGCCGCGGCCCAGGGGCCGTTGCAGGCGCCGTCGGAATCGGTTTCATATTCGATTTTGGCCTTGGTGTCCCCGTCCTCTGGATCATCAACCTCGATGGACAAATCCGCGTAGCCGGTGCCGTTGGTTTTTTGCGTGGCGGAATTCCAGGCGCCAGTGGGCGGATTGTTGGCCGCGGCCACGGTGTTGATTTCCGGAACCACGTCGTAATTATTCAAAAGCGTGCCATCGCTTTCCACCCAGCGCAGACAGTAAGACGCGGCGCTGGTGCCGTCGTTATCAATCAAAGCAAAATCCCACATACCGTCTTGGCCGGAAGGGATAGCGGCGACAGAGTTGGTGAAGTTATTGAGCTCCTCGTAAGTTTGGTTGACGGTGGTGTCGCCGCCGTGAGTGGGATCGTTGGCATTGGCCGTGAGATTGGCGCCGTCGGCCGGAGTTGGGTTGTTGTTGTAGGCAATAGCCGTGGCGGCCGTGACATCGGCATAGGTTTCGCCAGTGAAAGCCGTGTCGCAGGCGCCGGACTTCACGGCAAATTGCAATTTGAAAGCTTGGCCGCTGGTGGCCAAGTTGGAAACATAAACATGAGTTAAGCCGCGCAAGCGGAAGGCGGCGCCGTTTGAGCCAAGAGTGGCGGCCGTGTCTTGAGCGGCCAAAGCTGTGCCTACGTCTGTGGAGTTTAAGTTATTGAAAAAGCGATAAGCGCTTTGGCGGTATTTGATATTGGCGGTGTAGGCCGCAGCCTGAATGCCGGCGCCATTGGCAATGGCATTGTTGGGATTGCCCAGCAAATCATCTTCGGCCAAAGCCGTGATGGTGAGGTAAGAATTGTTGATGGAAGTGGCCAAACCGTTGTTGGCTTCAATGGCGGCCAAATCCGTGGCCGAGAGATTGATGACGATGGTGGTGCCGTTGCCAGAAGCTGTGGTGGAGTTGGTGAGCGTGTAGGAAGTTGAAGAAGTAGCCGCATTCTGCAGAGTGATGGCCGTGACATCCAAAGCTGAGGCCAGCACGGATTCGTTGAAGACCATGGTCAGAGTACCGGTGGCCATGTTCAAAGACCAAGAAGACAGGGTCGGTTTCACATTGTCCACGGCCACGACCCGAGTGGCGGGCGTGGTTTGGTCAGCGATGTCATCGTTGACGGTCAAGCGCAAACACTGGTTGCCGTTGGCATTGGGCAAGTTGGCTTGAGAGTTCCAATCAAAGTCCACGGTGTTGCTGCCGGAGGAAGTGATGATGCGAGTGGTGGCCGTGGAGCCGACCTGATAGGCATTGCCGTTATTCACATCCGGCGCGCCGCCGGTGTCGTTGAAGTCAGCCACGGCCGGGCCAGCCAAAGTGGCCGCGGCCCAAGGGCCGTTGCAAGCGCCGTCGCTGTCGGTTTCATACTCGATTTTAGCTTTGGTGTTGTTGGCATTGGCATCGTTAACTTCGATGGACAGATCAACTAGGCCGGTGCCGTTGGTTTTTTGCGTGGCTGAATTCCAAGCGCCGGTAGGAGGGGTGTTAGGCGTGTAGGTCATGATTTCCGGAACCACGCTGTAGGTGTTTAGCAGGGTGCCATCAGAGCGAACAATGCGGAAACAATAGCTGGTACCGCCAGTGGCGCCGTTGTCAAAAAGTGAAAAATCCCATTTGCCGTCTTGGCCGATGGGAATGGCCGCGATGTTGTTGTTGAAATTGTTTAGCTCCTGATAGCTTTGATTGACAATGGTATCAGCGCCGTGGGTGGGATCGTTGGTATTGGCGGTTAGGGCCGCATTATCCACAGGGGTGGCGTTGTTGTAGTAAGCAATAGTGGATGCGGCTGTGACATCGGCATAGGTTTCGCCCGTGAAGGCAGTATCGCAGGTGCCGGACTTGGCTGCGTACTGAAGTTTGAAGTAACGGGCACTGTTAGTAGGCACGGCTTTAACGCCGATGTGCATGAGGGCGCGCAAACGAAAAGCCTGACCAGTTGAAGTTAAGGTCGCGGCCGTGTTTTGAGCAGCCAAGGGTGTGCCCACATTGGTCGAATTAAGATTTTGAAACCAGCGATAAGCGGATTGAGCAAAAGTCGGACTGGAAGTAGTGAAGGCCACGAACTGGCCGCGCCAGTTGGCCGTGGAGCCGATGGTGGTGGAGACTGTGTAAGTACCAACAGCACTGATCAGGCGGTCGCCGCCGGCATATGTACAATTAGTTCCGGAACCAGTGGTTTTAAAGTCATTGCGTTCGGTGAAGCCTTCCACATCGCTCCAGGAGCCGTCGTTGTGATTGGTATTGATGTCATCCACGAAAGCCGCGAACAGAAGCTGGTCGGCTTCACTGATAGTGACCGAGCCGGCGGTAGGTGTACCGCTGTTGCCGGCTCCGGAATTCACTTGATCTAAAACCCCGTTGACGCCCGAGTATTCATAAAGCTGGATACCAAGGGAACCGGAAGTCGTAGTGGTTGTGGCCGTGACAGTGCCTTCGGTGCCGGTGGAAAATTTATAAAAAATGGCCTGGCCCGGATAAGTGGCATCGGATTGATTAATGGCCGTGCTCCAGCCGGCAATGGGATTGATAGTGATATTGGGATCACGCGAGCCCACCACGGCAATCAGCAAGTTACCGGCCGTGGGCGTGGCCGCATAAGTTGCGTTTACTGAAGTAGCGGTTTTGGCTGAACCGGTGATGGATTGCACATAACCGGCGGCCGCGAAAGTTTTATCAACATGACGCTCCGGCAATAGGTTGTAGGTAACGTAACCAGCAGTGACAACCAAGAGTCCGAAAACGACGATCGCTTTTTTGGCAAAACCGCCCAAGGAAAAACCGGGCCGTAAATCAAAAATAAGCTTGTTGTCCTTGGCAAGCTTGGAGGAAGGATTCTGTTTTGGTTTGGAACGTTGCATGGGTTACGAACCAGTTGTAATTGTTTGTTCTTTATTATACCACTTTACTTAATGCTTTTATAGATTAAATCGCAATATTTCTCTGAAAAATGTGGATAACTTTGGCGAGTTGATACAAAGCCGGAATCAGAGTACAATTCAAGGCACAAAAGCCTGACTATGGAGAAGGTTCAAATTGATTTTTTGCGAAAAAAACACCGACTGGCTGAGCCGCGTCGGAAACCGTTTAGCTTATTAAGCCGCTTGTTATTAATCGCGGTTGTTTTTTCTATTGTGGGTGCTTCAGCCCTTTCTTACCAAATCGCATCCAGCGGTGAGGGAGATACCAACTTCCCTAACCTGTCGCTGTTCTCAACTTTGCGCGGGTTGGTACAGGCCGGTGATCGTGAACTGGCAGGCGAAGGTGATGATCGAATAAATTTGTTGCTCATGGGAATTGGCGGTGAAGGACATAGCGGGCCACAGCTCACAGACACCATGATTTTTGCCAGCTACCAGCCAAGCACTCAGCAGATGGGCATGATCTCCATTCCACGGGATTTGACAGTGCCGATTCCCGGACACGGCTGGCAAAAAATTAATCACGCGAACGCTTACGGCGAAACGGATGAGCCCGGGGCCGGGCCGAATTTGGCGGCCAATGTCGTGGAGGAAATTTTACAGCAAGACATCCACGACTACTTGCGCGTAG
The DNA here is from genome assembly GCA_018814025.1 of Patescibacteria group bacterium. GTDB lineage: Bacteria > Patescibacteriota > Patescibacteriia > UBA9934 > GWF2-40-263 > JAHJAM01. Next base: position 7,445 of record JAHJAM010000009.1, read on the forward strand.
ATTTTGACGGCTTTGCCAAATTTATCAACGACATTGACGGGTTGGATATCTACGTGGATCGGGCGTTCACGGACTATGAATATCCCAGCCACGGCATGGAAAATGCGGACTGTGATTCAGCCTCAACCACGGATATAAATTACGATTGCCGTTTCGAAGTGCTGTCTTTCCAAGAAGGCTGGATTCACATGGATGGAGACACGGCTTTGAAGTACGTGCGCTCGCGCCACGGCACCAACGGCGAGGCTTCGGATTTCGCACGCAGCCGCCGCCAGCAAAAAGTTTTAGCCGCGGTTAAAGAAAAGACTTTCTCGGTCTCAACTATCCTAAACCCCAATAGAATTGCAAAAATCATCGAGACTTTGTCTGATCATATCGCCACGAATTTAAACACCTGGGAATTAATCCGCTTAGGCAACCAGTTGAAAGATTTGGACGCGAGCCAAATCGCCAATCATGTTTTGGACACGGCGCCGGACTCGCCTTTGTACGCGACCTCACTCAACGGCGCGTATGTGATTTTGCCCAAGAATGATGACTGGCGGCCGCTGCAAGTTCTGGCCGCTAATGTTTTCACGCCGGACAGCGAAACCATGAATATTTTCGCGCAGGCCGGAGAAGACAAACCCAGATTCGTGAAAGTGGAAATCCAAAACGGCACGGATCTGACCGGCTTGGCTTTTAGTACTTCTCAACTGTTGGACGGCCAAGGTTTTGAAGTGGTCAAAATTGGCAACGCCGAGGCGCGCAATTATCAACACACGGTAATTTATGATCTGACCAACGGTGAGCGCCCGGAAGAATTAAAAGCGCTGCGCGATTTTTTAAAAGCCGATGTCACTTTATCAGCCACGGGCTGGCTGGTGAACGGCGATATCGTGCCCAAGGAATTAGTTTTGACCACGGATGATTTTCAAGACATAGCCACGGAGGAGAGCATTGACTTTTTGATTATTTTAGGGGAGAATTCAGCCAATCTGGTTCGGAGGTGAACACTAAAATTATGACCAATTCCCTGCCGACAATTGCCCTGGTTGGACGAACCAACGTGGGTAAATCAACTTTGTTTAATCGCTTGTTGGAATCCCATAAGGCGCTGGTTTCTGATATCCCGGGCACGACCCGCGACCGCAAAGAAGGCTATTGTTTTTGGCGCGGAACCGCGATTCGCGTAATTGATACGGGCGGCTTGGATATTGTCAAAGGCGACGTGATTGAGGAAAACATCGCCAAGCAGGCGAAACTGGCCATAAAGCAGGCGGATGTAATTTTATTTGTGGTGGACGTGAAAAGCGATCCCCTGCCCCAGGATCACGAATTTGCGCGCGAACTGAAGAAATCAAAAAAACCGGTTTTGGTAGTGGGCAACAAAGCAGAAACTCCGGCCGCCCGAGCGCTAGTGGCGGCCAGGGAATGGAACTTAGCCGGCCTGCCCACGCCGATCGCGGTTTCGGCTTTGCGCGGCTCGGGCGTGGGCGATCTCTTGGATGCGATTTATCAGAACTTGGAAAAACTGGGCAAGCCGCCGGCGCCAATGAGCACGGTTAAGCCGGTTCAGGTGGCGGTGATCGGCAAACCGAATGTGGGAAAATCAACTTTGCTCAACACTCTCCTGGGCGAGGAAAGATTTATTGCCACGCCCCAGGCTTTTACCACGCGCGAACCCAATGATGTTTTGCTGGAAGTGGACGGCCGGTCATACATGTTTATCGACACGGCCGGAATTCGCAAAGCCGGCAAAGTGAGAAAGACGGGCGGACTGGAAAAAGCCGGCGTGGATCGCACCAAAAAAGTCATTAAGGATGCGGACGTGGCGCTGTTTGTCATGGATATTAACGAGCCTTTGGGCACGCAAGAAAAAGTTTTGGCCGGCATGATTAAAGACGAAAATCTAGGCATCATCGCCGTGGCCAACAAGTGGGATCTGATTGATAACAAAACCCCAAAAACCCTGAAAACATACGAAAAATACATTGCCGGTTCAATCCCCTTTATCGCTTGGGCGCCGGTGATTTTCATCTCGGCTTTGACCCACCAGCGCGTGGATAAACTATTTGATTTAATCGATCAAGTTCAGGCCAACCGCTTCGCGCATATTTCGGAAAGAGCATTGGAGGATTTCTGGCGCCAAGCCGTGGTCAAACATAAGCCGTCGCGCGGCAAGGGACCGAAGCCGCCCTCGGTTTTGGGCATGAAGCAAATCGGCACGGCGCCGCCGACTTTCCAATTAGTAATCAAAGCGAAACGAGAAGATGTTTTGCATCCCAGCTATTTGCGGTTTCTTGAAAATCGGCTGAGAGAACAATTCGACTTAGTAGGCACGCCGATCAGGATCCACGTAAAGACCGCGACCGCAGTGGGCAAAAGAAAATGATATGAAACTAATAATCGGCTTAGGCAATCCAGGCAAAAAATATGAATTCACCCGACACAACTTCGGGTTTTTAGTCATGGACGTTTTGGCCGCCAAATACCATGGCCAGTTTCAGGACAAAAAATCCTTGGAAGCGGAAATGGCAGAAATTTCGTTGAGCGAGAAGCCGGTGGCCTTGGCCAAACCCCAGACTTTCATGAATGCCAGCGGACGCAGTGTCAAAAAATTAATGAAGAAATTTAGTGTTCAAGCAAATGAGGTGCTGGTGGTCCTGGATGATGCGGACTTGGAGTTTGGAAAAATCCGCTATCGGGACAGCGGATCATCGGCCGGACATCGGGGCTTGGATTCAATCATGGGGGAAATGCCGCAAGGAACCTCAATTGCCAGATTGAGGCTGGGCATAGGCCGGCCAACCAATAAGGACATTGAGTTGGAGGATTATGTGCTACAGAAATGGTCAAAGGAGCAAGAGGAACGGCTGCCGGAGATCATTGAAGGAGCCATTGAGACCATCGAAGAAAAAATCTAATCCATCGCGCTTGCGGTGGATTTTGGTTTTGACTAGACTGAAACTATTATGCGCGAGGATCTTCCCTATTGGCTGGCTTTGGTGCGGTTCCCCAAATTCGGGCCAGTCAGAATCAAAAAGTTGCAGGAAAAGTTTCCCAATCTGGCGGAAGCTTTTTCGGCTTCCAGCTTGGATTTGCAGACCGCGGGAATCGAACCGAAGGTGGCGGACCAGTTTGTGTCGGAACGAATGCATATTGATCCGGAAAAAGAGGCCGGGCTTCTTAGTTTGCATGGGGTCAAGGCGCTAACCGTGGCGGATGAGGATTATCCCGGCGATTTAAAAGAGATCCATGACCCGCCCGCGGTTTTGTTTTACAAGGGCGAGCTGCCAAAACAGGCCAAGTATTTAGCGGTGGTGGGCGCGCGAAAGTGTACGCGTTACGGACAGCAGATTGCCGCGGACTTAGTCCAGCCGCTGGCCGCCCATGGCGTGGTGATTGTCAGCGGACTGGCGCTGGGTATTGATGCGCTGGCCCATCAAGCGGCTTTGGACGCGGCCGGACAAACCGTGGCCGTATTGGGTTCGGGACTGGACGAAGCCAATATCTACCCCACGCGCAATCGATTCGTGGCCAAGCAAATCATCAACGGACACGGAGCCATTGTCAGCGAGTTCCCCATCGGCACGCATCCGCTGGCGCAAAATTTTCCGCAACGCAACCGGATTATCGCGGGCTTGGCGCAAGGGACTTTGATCATTGAAGCCGCGGCCAAATCCGGATCATTAATTACCGCCCGCCTGGCCATGGAAAGCGGGCGAGATGTTTTCGCCGTGCCCGGACCCATCAACTCTCCCCTGTCTGAAGGTCCGAATAACTTAATCAAAATGGGCGCGATACCGGTAACGAGCGTGGAAGATATTTTGAATCACTTGGGATTAGTGAAGGCGGAAAGTACGAATCAATATCAACCGGGCAGCGAACTGGAGGCAAAAATTTATGAATCAATGTCTCAGGAACCCAAGCAAGTGGATGATATTATTCGGGAAACAAAACTGGCCACCGCGGAGGTGACCAGCACTTTGACCTTGATGGAAATGAAGGGCTCGGCTCGCCATTTAGGCGGGCAATACTATGTCAGGGGTTAGGGTTGAGAAGGTAGGGTTAAGGGAGACGATTATCCCAAAAAACCGCCGGATTGGATGTCCCAAAGCTTCTTATATAAGCCCTGGCGCTTGAGCAGTTCCTGATGAGTGCCTTGGTCAAGAATTTGTCCTTTGTCCATGACCACGATTTGATCCATTTCTAGAATCGTGGACAAGCGGTGAGCGATAACAATCACGGTCTTGCCTTTCATCAATTCTTTAAGCGCGGCTTGGACTTTCATTTCGGATTCGGAATCCAAACTCGAGGTGGCCTCATCCAAAACCAGGATGGGGGCGTTTTTAATGATGGCCCGACCAAATACCACAACCCGGTTGTGGTACAAAAAAGTAATTAATCAAGGCGCAAATCAAATACCACAACCCGGTTGTGGTATTTGGCTAACTTGACGAAATCGATTTTTCATAGCATTATCAAAACCATGTCAAAGCCATTACTCATCGTCGAGTCGCCGACGAAAGCCAAAACCATCACCAAATTTTTGGGCAAGGACTACACAGTCCTTTCCTCTTTTGGTCATATCCGCGATTTACCGAAAAGCAAAACCGGCGTGGACGTGGAGCACAATTACGAGCCGACTTACGAAATTCCGGCGAAGAGCAAAAAGACCGTGGCCGAACTCAAGAGTGCGGCGGCCAAAGCCAGTGAAGTTTTTCTGGCCAGCGACCATGACCGCGAAGGAGAAGCTATCGCCTGGCACGTGGCCAACATTTTGAAACTGGATCCGGAAGCCCAGGACCGCATCACTTTCCATGAAATCACCCAGCACGCCATTGACGAGGCCGTGAAACATCCGCGCAAGATCGATATGGATTTGGTGAACGCCCAGCAGGCGCGGCGCATTTTGGACCGGCTGGTGGGTTATGAACTCTCCCCTTTCTTATGGAAGAAAGTCCAGCGCGGGCTTTCAGCCGGGCGCGTGCAAAGCGTGGCCGTGCGCTTAATCGTGGAGCGGGAACGAGAACGGCAAGCTTTTAAAATTGACGAATACTGGAGCATTGACGCTCTGTTTAATAAGGACGGCCAGGACTTCGAAGGCAAGTTATTGTCCAGGGACGGCAAAAGTTTGGAAAAGCTCGCGATCAACAATGAACAAGCGGCCCAAGCCATTGTGGCCGATTTGGCGGATGCTAAATACGAAGTGACAAGCGTGGAGAAGAAAGAAATCAAGAAATCGCCATCACCGCCGTTCACCACTTCAACTTTGCAAATTGAAGCCAACAATAAGCTCGGCTTCTCGGCCAAGCAAACCATGCGCTTGGCGCAAAAGCTTTATGAAACCGGCCGCATTACTTACATGCGGACGGATTCTTTAAATTTGTCGGAAAAATTCTTAGGCGAGGCCCAGGAGTATTTGAAAAAAGAATTCGGCGATCAGTATGCCATCGGCGCCCAGCACTATAAAACCAAAGCCAAAGGCGCACAGGAAGCGCACGAGGCCATTCGGCCGACTGAAGCCAACCGCTCGCCGGAAAAAATCGGCAACGTGGATGCACAAAGTAAAAAGCTTTACGAGCTGATTTGGCGCCGGGCCCTGGCCTCACAAATGCCGCCAGCGATCCTGGAACGGACGGGTGTGGATATTACGGCCAAAAAGTACGGCTTCCGCGCCAATGGCAACATCATCAAATTCGACGGCTACATGAAAGTCTATCGCGGAGCGAAAGAAAAGCTTTTGCCAAAATTGACAAAGGGCGACGAAGTTCTGGCCAAAACCGTTACCCCTAACCAGCACTTTACCGAGCCGCCGGCCAGATATTCGGACGCTTCTTTGGTCAAAGCTTTAGAAGAATTCGGCGTGGGCCGGCCGTCAACTTACGCGCCGACAATCGGCACCATCATCGATCGCGGCTATATTGATCGAGATGACAATAAAAAGCTGTTTCCCAATGACATCGCCAATATCGTGACTGATGTTTTAGTGGAACACTTCCCGAACATCGTGGATTACAAATTTACGGCCAAAATGGAAAAATCGCTGGACGACGTGGCCGAGGGCAAAGAGGCTTGGGTGCCGATGCTGGATGATTTTTACAAGCCGTTTCACAAAAATATCGAAGAAAAATCTGAAAAGGTTTCCCGCGATGACGTAATGAAAGAACGCGAGGTGGGTAAAGATCCCAAAACCGGTTTGATGCTGATTGCCCGCAATGGCCGCTTTGGACCGTACATTCAACTGGGCGAGTGGGCCGAGGCCGACCGCAAGGAGAAAAAGAATAAGCCGAAAAGCGCGTCGTTGGAAAAAGGCATGAGTATTGATACGGTCACGGTCGAACAGGCTTTGCAGCTGCTGGTATTGCCGCGGGTGGTGGGCAAGACCGCAGCCGGCGAGGAGATTGTGGCGGACAAGGGCCGGTTTGGTCCATACTTGCGAGCCGGCGAGGTGACGGCCACGCTCAAAGAACAAGATCCGCGCACGATTACTTTGGAAGAAGCGCTCCAACTTTTGAAAGAATCCGAGGAACGCAAAAAGAAAATGGCCACGCCGATTGCGGAACTGGGCGAAGATCCAAAAACGAAAGGCCAAATCCTGGTGAAGTTCGGACGATACGGCTACTACGTGACGGACGGGGAAACGAATGCTTCAATTAAAAAAGCGGACGACCCCCAGGCCGTAACTCGAGCCATGGCCATTGAGATGCTGGAAAAGAAACGATTGGCGCCCAAGCGCAGCTGGGGAAAAAAGAAATAAGATAAAACCGTCCGGCGTCTGCCGGGCGGTTTTTGATTGGCTATGGGTTTATTCTTTTTTGGCCTTAGGTTTATCTTTCGCGTCTTTGGGGAAGATTTTTTTGAAGGTCTCGGTTATGGGCCGAGTGAATTTATCTTGCGCAAACTTCAAGCCCTTCATGGAATACTCAAAAAATTTTCCAAGAATGAATTTGGGAACGCGGGCCAGACTGGCCAGGATCCCGCCGCCGGCGACTAAACCCACACCCGCGACTTTGCCCGCGACTTTGCCTCCGACTTTACCCCGTCGATAAGTTGTTTTGACGGCTTGGACCGTGCCTTTGGCAACCTTTTTTGCGCTCTCGGCTTCTTTTTGCGCCCAGGTCCGAGCATGCTCGATTGCCGCGGACCGCTCGATTTCGCGCTGTTCAGCTCTTAAGGCTTCTTGATTGATGGCCTCGAGAGCGGCCCCTTCATCAGCTGCGGGTTCGCGCTGCTCATATTCCGGGATACTGGCTTCCAACACTATTTCCGGATCCGGGCGTTCGGCTTTGGGAGACTCCTCGCCTTGAGCAAACCAAGTCTTTTCATCCGGATTATAATCCGGAGTGAACTCAATGGGGGCAGGCACAGGCTTGGTCTTTTTGGTAATTCTGGGCTCGAGCCGAGGTTCGTTGATAAGCTGATCCGGCACCAGCATGTCCGGTGGCATGGCTGGTTCGGACATGGGGGTTTCTCGAGATAGTCCGCGAGACATAATTTTGTAGATTAATTCTTTGTGGAAAGCATATCAGATTAGACCAATATAACAAGCATTCGCTTTACAGAGTGCCTGGAGTTTTATATTGTGAATGAGTAAGCACAGGCCATATGCAACCGATTGTCAGGACATTTGATGAACTGAATGAGATCGTCAAAAAGAATTATACGAACCCGGATATTAATCTTATCCGGGAGGCTTATGTCATGGCGGAAAACGCCCATCAAGGCGCGGTGCGCTTGACCGGCCATCCGTTTGTTTCTCACCCCGTGGCCGTGGCCTGCAAACTGGCGGAAATGAAAATGCATTTAAACGTGGTAGCGGCCGGCTTGTTGCACGACGTGGTGGAAGACACGGGCATCACCTTGGCGGATGTGGAAAAGCAATTCGGATCGGATATCGCGAATTTAGTGGATAGCGTGACCAAATTGAAAAATGTGCGCTATCACGGCGCGGACCGCTACGTGGAAAACATGCGCAAAATGTTTTTAGCCATGGCCAGCGACGTGCGCGTGATCTTCATTAAATTCGCGGATCGACAGCATAATCTGCAAACTCTTTACGCTCAGCCCAAGCACAAACAGGAGCGAATCGCGCGCGAAGTGCTGGAGATTTACGCGCCGATTGCCAGCCGGCTGGGTATGGGCGAAATGAAAGGCGAATTGGAAGATCTGGCTTTCGCTTATGTGCTGCCCAAGGAGTACGAACACATCAAAAGCATCATGGATACCAAATTGCGCGAAAAAGGCGTGTACATGAGCCGCAATATCGATCTCACCAATAAACTCTTGCAGGAAGGCGGGATCAAAGACTTCCAAGTGCACGGGCGGGTGAAACGCTTATACAGCCTTTATAAAAAACTCAAGCGCTACAACAATGACGTGACGAAAATTTATGATTTGATCGCGGTGCGGATCATTGTGAGCGATGTGGAAGAATGCTATATGGTCTTGGGTATGCTGCATCAAAAATGGCGCCCCCTGCCCGGCCGGATTAAAGATTACGTGGCCCAGCCCAAGCCGAACAATTACCAATCGTTGCACACCACGGTTTTTTCCGAAGAAGGACAAATTGTGGAATATCAAATTCGCACTCTGCACATGCATGAGGTGGATGAATACGGTATTGCGGCTCATTGGCGCTACAAAGATGAAGGCGGCAAGACCAATCTGCGGGATCTGCACTGGATGGAGGAGTTGATGCGCTTGCAAAAAGAATTGGCCAGCAAAAAGGAATTTCTGGAAAATTTGGAACAGATGAAAATCGATGTTTTCAAAGATCGAATTTTCGTGCTGACGCCCAAAGGCGACGTGATTGATTTGCCCGAAGGAGCCACGCCCGTGGATTTTGCTTACGCGATTCACACGGAAATCGGCAACAAATGCACGTCGGCCAAAATCAATGATAAGATGGCAAATCTGGATACGGTTTTGGAATCCGGACAAATCGTCGAGGTGGTGACGGATAAAAACCGCAAGTCGCCGAATGCGGATTGGCTGAAATTCGTGAAGACGCGCCAGGCACGGATCAAGATCAAAGATGCGGCCCGAGCCAAAACCAAAGGCTGGCTGGCGAATGTGATTGCGGGAAGCGAGGAAAAGAAGAGGAAATAGAATTGACAGCCGTCGTGCAAATTGCTAGTCTGAGCCTTAATAACGTGTTGATATGTCTGTTTTGTCGCCACTGAAATACCGCTTGTCCTTGGCCAAAGAAGCCTTGTTCGGAGATAACGAGATTATTTACGAAGTCTTGTGGTGCAATAAAAATAAACTGCCCGACGATGTCCGGGTATCCTGGGAGCGGGACGACGAATGGATAGTCGGGAAAGTAAATGTTGGCGGACATGAATATATGACCCAGGCGCGCTCGGCTCGAGAATTTGTGGAAATGGTTAACGACCTGTTATATGCGGTTTATGAAATACCCCACCGCTACGCGCAGAAACTCGGCAGCTACCGATTACTCCCAAACAAAGAAGAGTTTGATAAATTAAACAACGCAGCCGTTAAAAAATCTTCTTTCAATTTCGTCCGGTCGGAAGCGGTCGCTTAACTGTTATGGGCGAATATGCGGACGTGAAAAGAAAACGAGTGCTAAAATTATTGCACTGGCTGGAACGGCAACCGGGATTTACGGTGAACAACGGGGGAAAACACCATTGGATTGTTAAACACGAAGATTGGGAACGCCCTTTCCCCATTCCGTTCAAAGACCGAGTCGTTAACAAGCATGTCATTAAAGAGCTGATGGCGAGGATCACGGAAACCACGCCGATTACCAAAGAACAATTCGACGAGAAAATAAAATAACCCCGAGAGGGGTTATTTTGATGGCGAAAAATAACAGATCGGGCTCAGATAAAAGTCATTCGCAAGACCTGATCCTTTTACTCGTGTCATCCTGAGCGCCAGCGAAGGATCTTCTAAGTCGTCCCACAGAAATTTTTCTCGATTTTGGGCGGATTTCTTCAAAATGTCACGATTCAAGACCTGACCCCTTTATGACCCCTTTATGACCCCTTTACTTTATTCAATTTTATCGCGCTTTGCTAAATTGTGTCGTGCACAAAGCAACTGAATATTCTCAGCTTTTAAGGATGTTCCGCCTTTGGAAAAAGGAACGATGTGATCAAAATGAAGATTATCCGTGCTCCCGCAGGTTACACACTATTGTGTTATCTTACCCCCTTCCACCCCCATCCGACAAGTTAAAAACCAGCCCGGCGGGGCTGGTTTTTGGTTGGTGATTCGGGACTTGTGCTACAATAGGGAAATAACCTTTCATCTTATGAAACAACCAATCAAAAGG
>JAHJAM010000039.1 GCA_018814025.1 Patescibacteria group bacterium
CATATATTCCACAAGCAGTTAACCACTATTATACACTTATGCAAAGAAATAGAAGATACGCATGTCGGGCCTGAACGAAGTCGAGAGAAAAAATTTTCAGAGGTGATCACTGCTATATTATTTTTCTTCTTTTCGCAATTGAATTTCTTTTATCCAGCAATATAAAACCGGTACCAAAATTAAATTAGAGAGAGTTGCTGTGATTAATCCTCCCACCGTGGGTGATGCCATTGGCTTCATAATCTCAGAACCGGTGCCGGTAGAAAACATAACAGGCATAAGGGCTATTATAGTCGTAGCAGCAGTCATCATCGCAGGCCTTACTCTTAATAGTCCCCCTTCTATAACTAAATTTCGAATGCCCTCGATCGTCTTTGGCGCCTTCTTCTTAAACAAATCTTCCAGTGTGGAAAGAAGCACAACCGCATTATCTGTGGCCACACCAAAAAGTGCTATAAAGCCAACCCAGACGGCGGTTGAGAATCTGAACCCTAAAAGGAATAACAATATAATGCCGCCCATAAGGGAAACCGGAAGGCCTGTAGAAAGAATAAGTAATACCTTGAAATTTTTAAATGCCATATAAAGAAGAATAATAATTATGGCAAGGCAGATTACCAGCGACGGGATTAGCCTTCTGCGTGATTCCATTTCGGATTCGAATTGCCCGGACCAGGAAATAAAATAGCCTGAAGGCACTTTAAGGTCCCCGGATTCTATTTTGCGCCGTACGGCTTCCTGGGCGTTCTTTACGAAATCGATCAGTCCAATTTTACTTTGGTCAACGTTAACAAATACTCTGGCATAAGTCAGAGTGTTTTCAGAATTGATAACAGCCGGCCCCGGGACTTGTTTTAACTCGGCAACCTGCGCTAAGGGAATATGCTCGCCGCCTGCAGCCGGGATAAAAATCCTATTCAACGCCTCAGGAGTATCTCTTAATTCTCTCATGTATCGTATACGCACAGGATACCGCTCCCTGCCCTCAACCGTTGTGGTTAAATTCATTCCACCGACCGCTGTCATGATAATGTGCTGAATATCACCGACTTTAATGCCGTAGCGGGCTGCTTTTTCCCTATCTATCTCAATTTCAAAATAAGGCCTATTAGACGTACGTTCAGCATATGGACTTATAGCGCCGTCTACCTGAGCGACTATCTTTTCTATTTGTATGGCAATCCCTACAATTTCGTCCAGATCAGGCCCGAAGACTTTAATCCCTACAGGTGTCTGAATCCCCGTCGCCAGCATATCAATCCTATTGCGTATGGGCTGAGTCATTATGGGGCTTACTCCGGGCATTCTTGTCTTTTCCTGAATTTCTTGAATGAGTTTTTCCCGTGTCATACCTTTACGCCAGAATTTTTTATCCTTCAGATGGATTATAGACTCGATCATCCCAACCGGAGCCGGATCAGTGGCTGTCTCGGCCCGGCCGAGCTTTCCGACTACCCACTCTACTTCCGGAATTTCATTCTTTATAATGATGTCCTGTTTCTTCATAATATCCATTACCTGTGTCAAGGATGCGCCGGGCAAAAGTACCGGCATGAATAAAAGATCTCCTTCATTAAGCGGAGGCATGAATTCCTGCTTCATTAAAGAGCCGCATAATAATCCTATGATCATTACCCCGATAGAAATAGCGACAACTATTCCCTTGTGCTTAATAGCCCCTCTTATAATAGGCTTGTATCCTTTAAATAACACTTGCGTCGTTTTGTTTTCCTCGACCGGTTTTAGTTTGCCACGTAAAAAGTAGTAACAAAGCGTCGGCAAAAGCGTGAGTGCGATGATAGCGGCCGCTACCATAGTAAATGTCTTTGTAAAAGCAAGCGGCTTGAAAAGTTTCCCTGCCTGTCCCGTTAAAACAAATACAGGTATAAACCCTATGATTGTGGTAAGAAGCGCGAAAAGAACGGGCTTACCCACTTCTTGAGCGCCTTCCATGCATGTATTTAATCTTTCTTCCGTATCAAGCTTCTCTACATTCAATTCTTTACGTCGGGTTACAAGCCTCCTGTATATATTCTCTACAAGAACGCAACCGGAATCCACCATAACCCCTATAGCAATAGCAATACCGCCTAAGCTCATTATGTTAGCGTCTATGCCTAACTGCCTCATAAATATGAAAGCAATTAGAATGCCCATAGGAAGAACCATGGATATAACTATGCTTCCCCAGAAGTGCAAAAGAAAAACAAGAATAACAAAAATAGTAATGATAATTTCCTGTATAAGGG
>JAHJAM010000035.1 GCA_018814025.1 Patescibacteria group bacterium
TTGAGATTCAGCAAATAGTCTTCTCCTCACAAAGGCTAACCGCGTATTTTGACAGGTTCTGTTTTCTTCTTGGCCATACATTTTATTCAAGCCGCATCAATATGGTCTTTTTGGTTCCTCTGTTTGCCACAGGCATTATCGCGCCCTTTTTCAAAGGAGCACTAAGGGCTAAGTCGAGGGAGAGGTTTCTCACGCTTTTGCTAGCAGTGTTCTTTGTGGGACTTACATTCTATTCGCTTCCTATGGCATGGACCAGATATGTTACCTCATGCCTTCCGTTTGTTATCCTAGTGGGCGTTCAGGGTGCAGGACTTCTCATAGATGCAACGGCCATTTGGTCATCATTGGGCACCAGGATAAAAGCAGTTGTGTTATCAACGCTTCTTGTAGTTGCCATGGCTTCGGCTGTTATAAAGCACGATCTTGGTCCTCGCTTTTGTCAGGTGCCGCGCATACCTCCTCCAGAACATGTGTTTATTTCCAAGATATTTGCTTACAGCCTCATGCACCCAGGCAAATCCCAGGAAATACATAAACATTTGTACAAGTACTTTCTAGAGCAAGGAGATTCAAAGAGGGCTGCCTTTCAGAAAAAACAGCTCGAAAATATGCAAAAGTAAGGTTCGAACACCCTTTTTCTTGCGTTTAGTAGCTGAAATAGCTACGCTCGCGCCCGTTTTTAGGGTTATATACGTAATTTTGCCTTGTTTTATAGAAAAAGCGCGAGGCGCTTTTTTAAGGCGAGGGTGGCGGAATTGGCATATCCCGATTCGATATGTTTTTTTTGCCGCGGTGGCGGAATTGGCATACGCGCTGGATTTAGGATCCAGTGCCGTAAGGCTTGTGGGTTCGAATCCCACCCGCGGCACAAAAAAACATAATCGAATCGAGGACCCGCCGATTTTTTTGGCGGGCGCGACAAGAGGGGTTCCCGCCACCTTGGCCGCCGAAGAAGTAGTGGCGGCTAAAACTTCGGCCCTCCACTAAGGCGTCGGCGAGCAGGCGGGCAAGCGAATCCCCTCCCTCGCACCAGACTAGAAGCTAGAAGTTAGAAGCTAGAGATTAATGGAGGAATTATGAAGAGTTCGGTGGAAAAGATTAATTCAATCCGTCAAAAGATTACAATTGAGGTGAGAGCAGCTTCTGTGGACAAGGCGTTTAAGGCAGCGCTTGAAAAGGTGCGCAAAGAGGCAAAGGTGCCCGGCTTCAGAAAGGGCAAGGTGCCAGATGATGTTATACTGCAGCGCTTTGGCAATGACGTAAATGTAGAGGCAACAAAAGAAGTGATCAGCGCAAGCTATCCTGAGGCAATAAAGCAAGCAGAAACAAAACCGATTTCTGATCCTCATGTGGATATCGAAAAGCCCATAGAGAAGGGTAAGCCCTTTACATATTCTGCTACGATCGAGATCTATCCAGAAGTTGTGGCAACAGGCTATGAAGATCTTTCGCTAACAAGGCAGAAAGTTACACTTACAGATGAAGAGGTGGAAACAGAACTCAAAAGGCTGCAGCAGCAGATGACCCAGCTTGAGCCAGCAGAGGGTGCCAAGATCAGCCATGGCATTGTCGCCACCATTGATTTCAAAGGCACTGCAGGCGGAAAAACATTTCCAGGCAGTGAGGCTGAAAACTATGTGGTCGATTTTGGCACTGGAGCACTGCTTTCAGAATTTGAGGAGCAGATCAAGGGCATGAGGGCTGGTGAGGAAAAAGATATTTCCTTTCACTATCCCACTGATTTTTTCAGGCGCGAGATCGCTGGCAAGAAGGGTGAATTCAATGTCAAGGTCAAGGAGCTGCGCACTAAGGTGGTGCCTGGGCTGGACGATGAGTTTGCTAAATCGCTAGGGGACTTCAAAGATTTAAATGCTGTGCGCGCTGACCTTAAAAAACGCATTTTGGAGTATAAGGAACGCATGGAAACAGCCGGGCTCAGAGAGCAGGCGATTCGTGAGCTCATCGCAAAACATCAAAATCTCGAAGTGCCTACAGTGCTCGTAGATTCTGAACTCGGCAACATGCTAGAGCAGCTCAAGAGGCAGTATGAGATGCAGGGCCAGAAGTTCGACACGAGTAAGATCGATGCAAAACAGTTTGTAACCCAGAACGTGAAGGAGGCTACAGACAGGGCAAGGGGTTATATGCTAGCAAGAGCTGTTTCAGCCCAGGAGAAGCTCGAGGTTACAGATGAAGAAATGGATGCGCGCATATCCCAGATGGCAGCCCAGTCAAGAAGTACATCCGAGCAAGTGCGCGATTACCTTAATAAAAATAATATGATAGATAACTTAAGAGCCCAGGTGCTTTTTGAGAAAACGCTTGATTTGATGGTCAGTAAGGCTAAAATTAAGACAGAGAAGCCAAAAAAAGGGAAGAAATAGTTCAATATTTTAAAATTATTCAAAAA
>JAHJAM010000034.1 GCA_018814025.1 Patescibacteria group bacterium
ACCAACCAAGCATCAAATTCATCGGATTTCTGAAAGATGTTCATGGCCATAATGTATTCATTCGGATACAAAAGTCAAGCGAATTACGATGTGAGAGCTTTGAATTTCTACCTCACGTTGTCACCCCGGCGAAAGCCGGGGTCCAGAACGTTTTGAAATCAATGGATACCGGCGTTCGCCGGTATGCCGATTTACCGAATTTTAGGAGCAATTCAAATGTCTCAATTGGCTCTAATGATTTCAGAATGTTGTCAAGGGAAGAGGGAAATAGGGGAGTGTCCCTATTTATCCCATCACTTGCCTCAGGTAAGATGGACAACAAGTTGCTTGCCCAAGGCTTTTGCCATGCAGCGAAGGGTGGAAAGCCGTATATCATCGGCATGGTTTTCTATCCTGGATATAGCCGACTTTCTGGTCTGAAGTTTCTGCGCCAGTTCTTCCTGAGTCATACCGGCCTGCTCCCGCGCCTGCCGAAGTACGATCCCAATCTTGAACTCTTCATAACCGGCATCAAAATCCTGCGCAAAGACCGCACTTCGTTTTTTCCGCTTGGCGATATATTTTTCCAGATCATCCATAATTAGTTCACCTCCTGCTCAAATAATCTCGTTTTCTTGATTCAGCCAGTTCTATATGTTGCTTTGGCGTTTTCTGTGTCTTCTTCTGAAAACCATGCGTCAGTACTATGAGTTTCGTATCATAAAAGAACCCGAGCAGCCGGAAGGTGTTGCCGCCGTACTGCACCCGCACTTCCCAGATATCGTCCGTGTTGACCAGTTTGCTGAAATAATTTGACGGTATCGGATTCAGTTCCTTAATCAGGCGCAACACCCAGAGTACTTTCTTGGCCTGGTTGTCATCCAGAGTCTCCAAAAATTCCTCAACTGGGGATGCACCGTTTATTGTCCTGTAAAACTCAATACGCTTCATGTTTGCCATGTTAACATATTAGTGAACCATGTCAATAGCAGACTGAGGGTTGCCCCTTCCTTTTCACTCAGTCCTCACCACTCAGCACTTGTTTGTTATCCCCAAACAATCCAGCCAATAAAAATCCCGCTCAGCACCCCAATGACGGCGCCTGTAAACAGTGAAAATAGACCGTTGCTATTTTGTTTCTCTTCCGGATGTTCCGCCATGATTCCCCCTTTTATGTCATCCATCAGACCCTCATCTTGCTGCCATCACCATCACTTTCTCAACCGCCTTGCACGTATCAACCATATCCGAATCAGTCAAAGTTGGATGCACAAGAAACATAAGGCTGGTTTCCCCAAGCTGCTTGGCAATTGGAAGTCGTTCTTTGGGCCTGAGCGCACCTTGATCAAACGCCTTTTCCAGATAGATTTCGCTGCAACTGCCCGATCCGCAGGGGATGCCTTCGGCCATGAGTGCAGTCATGATTCTATCCCTGGACCAATCTGATTTCATGGCTGCCGGTTCGACAAAGACATAATATTTGTAGTAGGCGTGTTCAATCTCTGGCGGTGGAATGGTCAGACGCAGACCGGGGATTCGTGAAAAACCGTCCGTGAGAACTGCCGCGTTTCTTCTTCGCAAAGTCAACCATTGCGGAAGCTTCCGAAGCTGCACCCGGCCGATCGCCGCCTGCATCTCCGTCATTCGCCAGTTCGTCCCGAAGGATTCATGCAGCCAGTGAAAACCGGGGGGCTGTTCCCGGTGATACACGGCGTCAAAGCTCTTCCCATGATCTTTATATGACCTGTATCGGTTTGATGACTTTTACAGTCCCTAATTTCTAATGATCGGCCGTTACGACCTGTTCGAGGACCGTTTTGATGTAGGCATTGAGGGTCATTTTCTGATTCGCCGCATTCAGGACGAGACTTTGATGGAGATCCGGGGAGAGCCGGATATTGAATGATCCCTTGAACGGTTTCTCCGGTTCTTTCCCCTGCTCCGCACACATTTCCAGGTAATCATCGACAGCGTTCTGAAAATCCTTCTCCAGATCGGCGACGGTTGCGCCTTCGAAACCGATCAGGGCGGAAGAGACGCCTAAAACACGCCCGTGAAAAATCCTGTCCTCTGCGTCAAAGGCGACGCTGCCCGAATAACCCTTGTATTTCATGGTATTCTTCATGGTTTTACTCCAATTTGTATCAGAAAATCCCTGACTAATTCGACTGAATATTTGGGCAGAACCTTTTTCGGATGCGGTGCATGGAGATGAACGCTGTACGCACCCCGTCCAAACCGCACCCGCGAGCCCCGACCTTCCCGAATACTGGCGCCGGCGGCGATAAGAAGCGATGTTACGTCATCATATCGAAGGTCGGCACGTGTCGGCTTGTCAAAGATCAGCGCTAAGGTTTTTTTCTGCCCGGTGTTCATCACTTAAAGCCTATCAAAAACTGAGACAAAAAAGCAACTAAAAAGTAGTTGCAAAGAGAAACGACGACAATCCCTTTGGTCCTGGGCGACAAAGCAGCGGCAATGGTTTCAACAGCGGACAGAGGCGCGCATGACTTTATCCATTGACCTGACCATATCTTCCATGTCGTCAGCCGAAAGCGTCGGATGCACCATGAACATCAGGCTGGTTTCGCCAAGCTGCCTGGCAACCGGAAGTCGCTCCTTGGGCCTTAGCGCGTCCTGATCAAACGCCTTTTCCAGATAGATTTCGCTACAACTTCCCGAGCCGCAGGGAATGCCTTCGGCCATGAGTGCAGTCATGATTCTATCCCTGGACCAATCAGATTTCAGGGCT
>JAHJAM010000010.1 GCA_018814025.1 Patescibacteria group bacterium
AGCCCCTCTTTCGAAGGGTTATACCTGTCTCGAAGGTAGGTTACCAATGTGTTACGCACCCGTTTGCCAAGCCGGTCGAAACCGACTTTCGACTTGCATGCCTTAGACACGCCGCCAGCGTTCATCCTGAGCCAGGATCAAACTCTCAGTAAAAAATTCTATCAAAGCGATAGAACTCTGCTGATGTTGTATCCAAATATAATTTGAATGGAATATCCCGCTTTTACCGAAGTAATCGCGAGATCCTGCTTTATAAAGCAGGAAACGTTGCAATCACACAATTGACAATTTGTGTGATGAATTTCGAGATCTCTGCTGCTGAGGCAGAGTCTCATTGTTAGGCTCATTAAATTGTTAATGTCCCTTGGCTATTTTTTGACTTGGCTTAGCCAAAATTCAAAAATTCACCAGTGCGAGCATTTTATAGTAAGCCCTAAAACCTGTCAACAGGAGTCTTGGGGATAGCCGCGCATCGTTTTTTACTGAAAAATATGGTGTTTTAGGCCTGTTGGTATCGGATTGACAAAACCCATATTTTTTGCTATATTAACTTCAACGTTAGTGCCGTTCCCTAACCTCAGGAGGGGTGGTCGACAGGCAGGGGCCTAACTATAATACAGTTCGACTAACCGTAATGAATGTTATGGAATCTGATCAGCAGTTTGTTGAATACTTGGTGAAAGCCATTGTCAACCATCCTGATGAGGTTAAGACCGAACGCAGCGTGGACGAGCGTGGTGTGCTCATCACCCTTCACGTTAAGCCAGAAGACATGGGTTATGTCATCGGCCGACAAGGCCAGACTGCTCGTGCCATCCGCACCCTTTTGAAGATCGTGGGCGCCAAAAACGATGCTCGCGTCAACTTCAAAATCCACGAACCGGAAGGTTCAACTCGCGGCCCTCGCCGTGAAGCCATGGAGTCAAGTGCAGATGAGGCTTCGGTCGACGATCTCGGGATCTAAAAGAAAATTGAAAACCAACCACAGCGAAAGCCCTGGTTGGTTTTTGTTTACACTCGTACTACAATATATCTATGATTAAACAATTCGACATTATCACCATCTTTCCAGAAACTATCGAGCCTTATGCCCAGGCTTCGATTTTAGGTCGGGCGCAAAAAAATAAGCTGATCAAAATTCAAGCTCACCAACTTCGAAAATGGACATCTGACAAGCATCATACGGTTGATGACACGCCTTACGGCGGGGGAGCCGGCATGGTTATGAAAGTCGAGCCTTTTGACAGAGCTGTAGAGAAAATAAGATGCAAAGGTTGCAAAGGGGGCAAAGGTAAAACCCGAGTAATTCTTACTTCCGCTTCCGGCAGGCCTTTTACCCAAAAAGACGCAAGACGATTGGCTAAATATGATCAGCTAATTTTCTTGTGCGGCCGCTACGAAGGCGTAGACGCGCGCGTGGAAGAAAAAATCGCGGACGAATCTTTTTCGGTCGGGGAGTACGTGCTAACCGGCGGAGAATTGCCAGCGCTTATTATGACCGACGCCATTGCGAGGCTTATTCCCGGCGTCTTGGGTTCCAAAGAGTCGCTCGAGACCGAATCCTATGACTCCGATTTTCTCGAATACCCGCAATACACCAAACCAGAAATATATAAGAAGCTGAAAGTTCCCGAGGTCCTCCTCTCCGGCGATCATAAGAAGATCGCACAGTGGCGCGAGCAACAAATGAAATGCAAATAATCAAAAACCACCGAGCGGACTCGATGGTTTTATCTTATCCTGTTTGTTTCTCTTCGGCCGGTGCTTCTTCTTTCGCTTCTTCTTTTGGCTCTTCAGCCGGCTTTTCTTCAGTCGCTGGCGCTGCTTCCGCGGCCTTGGCCGCTTCTTCGGCCGCGGCTTTTTCAGCCGCTTCGGCTTCGGCCTTGGCCTTGGCTTCTTCTTCGGCTTTCAGTTTGGCCTCTTCAGCTTTGGCTTTGGCTTCGGCTTCCTTGGCTTTATTTTCTTCTTCCTTTTTAACGGTTTTTTCGCGTCGCGAATCGCTAATAGTGCTAACATTGCGCTTTTTGCCTTCCACGATTTTGTGTTCCACCAACAGGTTCCAAACCGTGTCCGTGGCTTCGGCGCCTTTGGACAGCCAGTGCTTGACCCGGTCCGCCTTGACCACGAATTCCTTGGGTTGGCGCTTGGGGTTGTAATGGCCGAGGATCTCGGTCACTTTGGCCCACGGGTCGCGCTGTTTGGGCATGACCACGATGCGGTAGCTGGGCGCGTTCTTGGTGCCCACGCGTGATAATCGAATTGATAACATAGTAATTTTAGATACTGATCAAATTATGAGCGTAATTTGACGGTGCTGGGAGTATAGGAAAATACAGTCCAATTGTCAATCCATCCTCAATTCGTCGTATTCTTCAACGGTAATTTGGGTATCATGCAAAATTTTCCTAAGAAGCCCCTTGCTCAGCTCTCGATTATGCATCGGTACAACCGTGGTTCGGCCGTCCTGATGCATAAAAAATACGTGAGACCCTTCGGTATCACGTTCTGCAAAACCTAGCTTTATCAAGATTTTTGCCAATCGCTTTGGTTTGATCGGAACCAACTTAGGCATATTTTACTTCCAGATTCTGCACTCCGATTAATTTCGTTTTCTCAATTTCGGCAATATTAATATTGCGCAAACAAAGTGTCAGCACTTCATGCAAGTTATCGATCATTTCTTTTTGGGTTCGGCCCTCGGCATGGCAAGCCGGCACCGCGGGAATTGTGCCGATGAACATGCCGTCCTCGTCCTGCTCAATATAGGCTACGAAAGGTAATTTTTTCATATTTATTTTCTAATCTTATCCTATACAAAAATCTCGAAAGTCGCAAATCGACCTTGACCTGACACTATTTTTGACAGACAAAAATTGGATATTGATAATGTATTCGATACTGGCCATTTGACAGGCGCTCAACGCCGGTATCCCTTTTCCCGTATTTTTTCAGATAAACGGCGCACAATCCATTCGCCTTAGCTAGGTATAGTCGTTTCCGTTTTTCAATGTTTTTGATTATGCGCTGGTTGTTTTGCTTTTTCGCTTCAAGTAATTTTTGGCCATTGAACCGCTTCCATTGTTCTTCTGGCGACCAGGCGGCTGGCGAGGCATAACCCGCCAGTTTAACCGAGAGGAAACCAGCGTTTTGATGGAGTTCCAATGTTTCTTTAATTGATGTCCAATGGTATTTACCAGTTCCCGCCCGGCTAAGTTCCGTTAGGTTGACTATTTCCGACCGCAATCTACAATTTATCTCTGTGCCAGAACTAACTTGATGGATGAACCACCCCCCCATTCTTAGTGATTGAACCGCATTCTTGAGAATTCCAAGTTGTTCCCCTCGCTGATTATAATGCAGGACAGCTCGCATTGTGATCAGATCCAAATTAGCAAACTGACAGGAATGGATATTACATAATTTAGTTTTCAAACCTCGTTTTTTTGCTTCATACAAAAACACTGGGTTTGCATCAGCGACTGATGTTGTTACTTGATGATTGTGCCCCACTAACCATTCACTGACATATCCAGCCAACACACCGGGCCCGCCGCCAAAATCAACGTAATTAATTTTTTGTGGCAACTTTCTATTAATTGGTTTAAGTCCAACATCGACAAAACATTTTAGGTTGAGTTTCTTCGAGAAATACGAACTATGCACTTTGGTAATATCAACTTTCGATGCAAGATCCGCTTGGGTGCCAACTGATTTTTTGACTCGTTTCATACAGATTAGCGTCTGGCCGTGGCCGTTTCTTCAATCTCCTCCAGCTTCACGGCCAAGAGATTAGAAATACCTTCATCAGTAATTGTCACCCCGTAAAGCATATCAGCACTTTCCATGGTGGCACGATTATGAGTCACGATGATGAACTGTGAGAGTTTCGCCAGCTCTTTGATGATTTGCGCGAAGCGGTAAGTATTAGCTTCGTCCAGTGCCGCATCCACCTCATCCAGCAAAACAAACGGGCTCGGATTCACGGCCATGATCGCGGAGATCAGAGCAATCGAAGTCATGGCTCGTTCTCCGCCTGATAACAAATTCAAAGCTTTCATTTTTTTGCCCGGCGGCGTGGCTTGAATATCAATGCCCACCACCCGGTCCTCGCGCTCCTGGACGCGTTTCTTAATCGCCTCAATCGAAGTGTCTTCCTCATGTTCCTCGCGCGCTTCCTCGGCCGTGTCATCGCCCACGCGGTCTGGTGTCACTTCAATTTCAGTTTCCACTTCTTCTTTAGTCATTTTCACCAATGAGCAAGTGCCGCCGCCAAACAAGATCTTAAAGAATTTCTGGAATTCCTTGTTGATTTCTTTAAAAGCTTTTTCGGATTGATCCTGAATTTTCTCATCTAGCTCATCGATAATTTTCTCCGTGGATTTAATAGCTTGATGCAAATCCTTCACTTGCGTATCCAAGAACTCAAAGCGCTTTTCCGTTTCTTCATATTCTTGAATGATCTCCGGATCAATGCCGCCGATCAATTCCAGCTTATAGCGCAAGCGCTGGATTTCCGGGTATAAAGCATTCGTATCAGCAAACTTATTAATTCGTTTGACTTTGACCAAATCCGCTTGGTCTTTCATTTGTTCCTTGATTTCCCGGTCCAAGTTCTGCTGGCGCTCTTCCAAACGCGCCAATTCAATGGCTAATTCATTGCGCCGATTTTCCAAGAGATGCAATTGTGATTGTTTGTCTCGCAGTTCGCGCTGAACATCAAACAACTCAGTCCGCGTTTCTTTTTCCTTAGCCGCGTAATCTGTCATTTCCTGATCGATCTTCGAAAGCTCGCCGTCTATCTGTCTGATCTGACCCTCAAGTTCCTTAATCCGACTCACCAATTTGGGATCCGGTTTGATATCTTCCGGCGCCGGCCTTTGCAATCGACCAAGCAGTTTCTCCGATCGAGATAAGACACCATCAATTAGCTCCTTTAGCTCTTCTAGCTCCTTTAGCTCCTTGACCCCCGCCACTTTCTTTAAAAGATTCTTCTGATCGCCTGTGACCCCTTGCAGTTCATTGATAATCTGATTCAAAGGCAAGGGCGCCCAATTGGCTTGGGCTCGGACTTTATTCAGTTCAATCTGTTTTTGCGCTTCGAAAAATTCATCCCGCAGCCGAGCCTTGGCTCGCTGCTTGTCCCGGTACTCTTTTTGCATGGCAATCATCCGATCATCCGGACCGCCGGTCTGCTGTTTTTCAAAAGTCTCGACTTTGCTTTCCATTTTTTTCAATCCATCGGCTACGTCAGTGGCTTCTTGATGAACTTTCCCGTGCCGTCCTTTCACATCCTCGAGTTGATCCGCCAATTGCCACCAAAGCGTGCCGTAATATTCCGTCTCCATTTCTCGCAAAGTCTGCTCGACCGCCTCGCGCTTTTCCAAACGGGAAACCTGGCGCTTTAAACTGCGCAAGCGCGGTTCGATTTCTCCCAGCAGCATTTCCACTTCGGTCAAATTCTCGTAAGTCCGCTTCAGCTTCAGCATAGCCTCATGGCGTTTCAATTGAAATTGCTTCACGCCCGTGGCATCGTCAAAAAAAGCCTTTCGCTCTTCCGGGCTGGAAATTAAAATATGATCCACCATGCCTTGGCCGATCACCGAATACGAGCGCTGGCCCACATTGGCCTGCGCTAACAGCAATTGGATATCAGATAATCTTGCCTTAGTCTCATTCAATAAATAACCGCTTTCTCCGTCGCGATACAAACGACGCGTAATCGTGACCTGCGAATACTCAATCGGCATGGCGCGATCCTCATTGTTTAAAGTGATGGACACTTCCGCGAAACCGGACCGGCCTTGCCTTCGGCTCCGGAAAAAATTACATCCTCGGATTTCTTGCCGCGCAAAAGTTTGAGTGATTGCTCGCCCAGAACCCAGCGGACCGCATCTGCCAAGTTTGACTTGCCCGAACCATTGGGCCCGACAATCACCGTAGTTTTATAAAAATTTGTACTTGGTGCCGGGAATGATAAAACGCTCTTTTTGGCAAAAGTCTTAAAGCCTTGGACTTCGAGTTTTTCGATAAACATAGCCGCTCTATTATATCACAATTGACACTCAGCGTTTTCTACTATAAGGTATTCGGTCGTTTTGAATTCTAGCATATTCAGACCGCTATGCAATCCTATATTCATCGCCAAATTCACGAGGAACTCTTGAAGGCCAAGCACCCGGTCTTGATTTCGGATGAGCGCATTGACGGTGATTCCCTGGGTTCTTCCTTGGCTATGGCCGATTACCTCAAGCGCCTGGGCCATGACATTCAGGTGTATGTGCCCAAACCCGTGCCCGAGCAATATCACAAATTGCCGCTCATGGATTTGTGCACTGATGATCAGGCGATTTTTCAAAACGCCGATATCGATCTGGTTGCGGTGTTTGATTGTTCCGATCCCGACTATGTCTCTCGCTTGGTCGAACAGATTCCGCGCTCGGTTAAAGTGATCAATATCGACCATCACGCCACCAACCCCGGCTACGGCGACATTAACCAAGTGGTCGCCACGGCCCCGGCCGCCAGCCAAATCGTCTTCGACTTTTATCAGGAGAATAAAATCATTCCCTCCCGCGACGCCGCCACCTTAATGCTCATGGGTATTTGTTCCGATACTGGCGTTTTCACCAACGGCGCCACCAATGCCGGTTCTCTGGATGCGGGTTCGGAACTGATTCTTCGCGGCGCTCAAGTTCAAGATATTATTCGCCTGCTGTTCCGCAACCGCAGCGTGGAAGCCTTGCGCATTTGGGGCGCGGCTTTGGGTCGATTAGTCGAGCACCAGCCCACGGGTTTTGTTTGGACCTTTCTGACTAAGCAGGATATGGAATCAAGCGGAGTCAGCGAAGAAGAAATCGGCGGCCTTTCCAACTTTCTTTCCCTGGTCACGGATGTTGATACCCTAATTGTTTTCCGCGACAGTATCGAGGGGGGAGTCAAAGTTAGCATGCGCACTCGCTCCGGCAACGTGGCGGAAATTGCCACGGCTTTTGGCGGTGGCGGACACATCAAAGCCGCGGGCTTCAGCCTTGACAATTCGTATTTAACCCTCAAAGATGAAACATGGGGCATCGTTCAAGACGGCCAATATGCTACAATTGAAGAGCTATTCAAGGTGAAGGTGCCGCATTTATTTAAATAATTAAGTAGAAAGGAGAATCGGCCTTTCGGCCTCGTAGAAAGAAGAAAGTGAATTAACTTTCTACAGCGAGCAACGCGAGCCATTCTACTCTCTACTCTCTACTTTGCCCTATGCCAAATTCCCATCTCAAATCCCAACTTCAAGTCGATGACAATCTGCTTGTGCCCATGGTCGTGGAAAAATCCAGCCTCGGCGAGCGCGCTTATGACATTTATTCGCGCCTCTTGAAGGATCGCATCATCTTTTTGGGCAACCAAATTGATGACGACACTGCCAACCTGGTTATCGCCCAAATGCTTTTCTTGGAAAGCCAAGACAAGACCAAAGATATCAAGCTCTACATCAATTCGCCGGGCGGCTCGGTCACGGCCGGCCTAGCCATTTATGACGCCATGCAATATGTGAAACCCGATGTTTCCACCATGTGCGTGGGCCTAGCCGCTTCCATGGCCGCGGTGTTGCTCGCCGCCGGTGCCGAAGGCAAGCGTTTTTCCCTGCCCAATTCCGAAATCCTGATCCACCAGGTCCTGGGCGGCATCCAAGGCCAGGCGACTGACATCAAGATCCACGCCGAGCGCATTTTAAAAATCAAAGACCGCTTAAACGATCTTCTGGCCAAGCACACTGGCCAGAAGAAATCCAAGGTTGAAGAAGACACGGAACGCGACTACTTCATGGATCCGGAAGAGGCCCAGAAGTACGGCCTGATCGACAAAGTGATTAAAGGGTAATCAGCAATTAGGCAAAATCAGGGCTTTTGCCCTGGTTTTTTGCAACCTTTTGACACGAAAAACGATATAAATTGTAGGGAAATATCGCATTTGTACTCGCCTGTCAAAAAGAGCTGACACTCATATGATGTCAGCTCTTGACAAATTTGAAATAAGTGATATTATTGACTGTTATAGTGCTTTGGCACTAAGATAATTTCTTAAACAAAAACACCCGTCGCGCAATTGGATCTGCAGGCACGACAAGCATGGGATTTCATTTGCTGGGAGCTCTGGTTTCGACTAGATCTCACCATCAATGAAATTTCTTGCCTGCAGATCTCATCTCACGACGGGTTTTTTTGTTGGCGCCCCAAAGAGGATTCAGAGGCGCCGCATCCCGCCGAAAGGCGGGATTCATTCTGTTTGTGTTGATCGCCCCACATGCGCAGCATCCCGAAGGGTGCCACGCGATCAAGGCTATACAGATCATACGTCGTTTCAATTGGCCTGACTAGGGTCTTGGTGTGGATAATCTTTAGAGAAAAACACCCCGGCGAAGGCCGGGGTGTTTAGCTAATTATTCTGGCTGATAACCTTCGGGAAATTCGGAGAATCCGCCGGGTCCTTCAGTTTCCGGGCTGAGCTCCGCCACTCCCACCAAGCACATTTTCGGCAGCGGCCGATAGTGCGAGTCATAAACGGTTTTCTCTTCTTCGCCATTTGGTCGTTTGATGGTGTAAGTGAATTGCGTATCTGCGCCGATATGCGCATACTGGCATTCGCGTTCGCCCGGTTCCAAATCCATGGTTTCGACTTCGACCGGTTCGCCCACGCCAATCCAGCGCAGCACCACCGGCGGGGTATAAGATCCGGTGCGTCCATCTGAAGTGCCCCAAAAAGTGAAACGCAGTTCCTTGATCTCATCTATCATTTCCGCTTGGAACAAAACATGGTGCCCGGTATCGTTGAAAAATTTGAAGTCCGGAGCCGGATCGTAAATCGTCGCGTCAGTTCCCGGATTGCCGTTGCTCGGGTCATTGTAATAGGAAACCACCAATGAGTGATTGCGCCGCTCCGAGACCGGCAGGCCTGAATTCATGGTCGCCCGGAAAGTAGTGGTGCCGATTTGGCAAAGTCCGCCCCCGATTTCCGGTTCAATTTTATCACCCTTAATTACCAATTCCGGCAAATAGCCATTGCTGGTGGTGAAAGGCTTCAAAGCATTGAGCAAGGAAAAAGTCTCGCCCGGCTTGATGATCAAGCCGTTGAGCAGGCGCACGCCATTGCGGATATTTAAGATGCGATTGTACGGACTGCCGCTGTAATCCGAGATGCCAGTGCCCAAAATTTCTTTGATGCCCAAGTCGTTCACTTCTTCGGTCTGAATTTCCGGTTCCGTCTCTTTGGTGGCAATCACTAAAGTTGTTTGATCGCCCAGCATCAGTTCCAATAAATCAGCCGCCACTTGATCCCGGTCAATTGAGACGCCAGGTTTGCTTTCCGCGAATTCCTGCACTCGGCTACCTTCCATTTGAAAGCGCGCGTCTTGGGCTGGGCGTTCAATCGTTTTGGCGATTGGCTCCAGGATCTCATCTAATTTTTCGAAATT
The DNA here is from genome assembly GCA_018814025.1 of Patescibacteria group bacterium. Classification (GTDB taxonomy): domain Bacteria; phylum Patescibacteriota; class Patescibacteriia; order UBA9934; family GWF2-40-263; genus JAHJAM01. The sequence continues at coordinate 9,464 of JAHJAM010000010.1, forward strand.
AAAATCGATCGGTCTGTTGGGTTCTTTTGAGGGTAACAGCAGCTCGGAAGTTTGTTTTTGGCTGATGGTCCACTTTTTTTCCGAGTCTCGTTCGTCCGTGTAAGTCAAAGTAAAAGGGGCGCGGTTGATAACCTCCAAAGCGGTTTCACTGGCTGAATTAGCCATCCGCACATTCACAGCCGGCTCCACTTCAATCATTGAAAGCGTAATTGTGCCGCCTTCCAGGTTTTTCATGCGGCGGGTCAGTTCAGTCAGCAAAGGTTCGGTATCGAATTTGCGGCCCGGCTTTTCCTCTTCCACCTCAATCACCCAATTATCCCAGGTCTGAGCAAATGAAAAACGGGCATTGATTACCTCGGCTTCCGCTTCCGGAAACAAACGCGTCAGGTTTTGTTTGATATTCTCATCCAGCACCTGCACCGGCATTTCAATTTGCGCCGGTCGCAGATATCCAAACAGCAAAGCCCAAAGATTCAGCAGGGGATCGTTTGAATGTCGCTTGGCCATGGCTCGATCCACCGCGCCTTGGACGTCAAAAACCACTTCTTCAGAAGAATCTCCGTCTCCGAAACTGGAGAGCGATAGTTTTTCCGTCCGGCCTTCCAGTTCAATTTTAATGCCATCCGTCACCAGTTCGTCCACTCGGCGCTGGATTCGCTGCTGAGCCAATTCCGGATACAGTTCGCTCACTTCCACGCCGCCCACGAAAACCTGGGCCCCGATTTTGCCCTCAAAGCTTTTGGCCCAAGTTAAACCCGCGGCCAGAGCTGATCCGCCTACAATAACAATTACCGCTAAAATAATCAGCAACGGTTTAAAAATCACCCTCGTGGTTGAGGGGATTATCTGTAATTTTTGACCCAGGGTCTTCAAGAAGCTGGGTAAAGCCATAATTATAAGTCGTCAAGATTCAAAACCTGCACGTTTGAGCTGGGCTCAACTTTTTTCAAAGTGATGTTCAGAATGCCATTCTTTAAAACCGCGTCGGTTTCATCCGGTTTGATATGGCAGGGCAAAACCACGGATCGGGAGAAGTTCCCCCAGTAGCATTCTTCGATATGCACGGTCTCCTGATCAGCGACCTGGCATTTTTCTCGCGTCCCGCGCACCGTGACCGTATCATTGGTTACGTTAATATCCAAATCATTGACCGAGACTCCGGCGATCGCCGACCGGATGATGATTTCCGTCGGGGTTTCGATGACGTCAACCGAAAGCTGGCCCTCGTTATCTTCAAACCAGTCATTGTTCAGTTGGTTGTCGAGTTCTTCATTCATCATATTTACTTCAAGCGCAGATATCGGACATATTCATACAGCGGACCGACCGTAAAGCCCACGATCGCGGCCCAGAAAATTTCCGCCAGCGGCACGCCGGCTAAAGTCGGCCCGGCCGCTTGCCCTAAATTCATAAAACCCTGGGTCGCCTCCGGGAAGAGTTTCAGCAAGAATACCTTTTCCAGGGCGAAAATCAAGATCGCGATAAACAGCCCGGAGAAGACGGCATTAATCATCAAATCTCGACGATCCGCCACGATATAAAGTCCGATTAATAGGCCGCCGACCATAAAAGCTTGAAAGGGATTCAAGGCGAAGATTAAGTTAGCCAGCAAAGACATCAAAAGCCAGAGGCCGCTGATAATCAGCAAATGGGCCAGCCAATGCAGAGCGCGATTTTTCAGTTTTCGGCGGCGTCGTTTGATCGGTTTCGCTTGCCGGCCGGTCGCGGCCTGATAAATTACGGCCGCGATGCCGAACATGGCAAAAGAAAACAGAAAGTCCTCGTAGCCCAAAGACATCAATCCGGCCCAGTTCCGCTCGTTGTTAGCCGCCATCAGTAAGATGGCCGGCGATAAAACCAAACCAATCACGCTCATCACCAGCTGTTCCTTGCGCGTTTCCTCGGATAAAAGCAAAACAAAGACCCACAGAGTGAACATGGCGAGTGAAATAAAAATAAATGAAGACATATATTTGTGTGCTCTGGCCTTGCGCCTTATTATCAATTATTGTACCTCGATTTTAAAACAAATTCCAGCTATAATTAAGGCATGAACCTGACCGAAATAATATTGAGCTTTCTGCTTTACGGAATTTTAGGCTGGGTGCTCGATAGCCTGAAAAGATCTTGGGATGATCGCCGGTGGACCACCGGCGGCTTTACTTTTTTGCCCTTTGCTCCGATCTACGGCTTCGGGGCTCTAATTGTTTTATTTTTGCATCCGGTTATTGCGGCCTGGCCTCTGTTATTTCAGTTTGTATTTTTTGCTCCGGTTCTTGGCGCTTTCGAATATCTTGGCGGGATATATTGCGAAATCGTTTTCCACAAAAAACTTTGGGATTATTCAAAATACAAAATCAATATCCACGGGCGCACCAGTTTATTCCACGCCGTCTCCTGGGGGGTCCTGGCTTTGCTTCTCATTTACTTCATGCACCCATTATTTTTCGGCTCAGCCTGAGACCAGGACCAATCAAAAAACCACCTAGCTAAACTAGGCGGTTTTTTGGTGACTCCACGGGGAATCGAACCCCGATTACCAGGATGAAAACCTGGCGTCCTAACCGTTAGACGATGGAGCCATAATTTGAAATACGGCCTCTTAACTGTTATCTTATAATTCCAGACTTTTTTATTTGAAGCTCTCTTTTTCTAGCTTCAGTTTTTGTTTTGTATTCTTCTGAGTATACCAATCTGTATGGTTGATATGGTTTTGTTGATCGTGTTTTTCCAGAATTATGTTCCCTAAGACGTCTTTCTGGATTTTCTGAGATCCCTATATACCACCGTCCACACTCAATACTTTCGATGATATAAAGATAATACATAATTTCGCTTCCATTATCCACATAGGCGTCTCCGGCAAAGCCGGACCCGGCTCCGCCGGGCTAACCGTTAGACGATGGAGCCGTGATTTGTGGCGATATAATAACCAATCCGACGCTCAATGTCAATAGAAAAAGCGCCCGACCTGGTCGGGCGCTTAAAGAAAGACGGGTTATTCGCAACCCTCGACGATGTACGGATTCCAGTTTCCCTGAAGCCGATGAATCAGCTCATGGCGCTGGCACTCCCAATCGTCAGGCGGGTCAGTGCGATGCCACTGAAGATACATACGGCGTTGGTCGCTGGACAAAAAGCCGTAGCCCAGATCGCTTTGAACGCGATCGTTCATGTAGAGGTAAGCCCGGGCCACATTGCCCCGCACTTCCGGACGCGGTTCGGCCAGGCCATTGCTGACCTCGAAATCGCAGCGCCCGTATTGGCGCGCCTCGCCCGCGATCAAGCCGAATCCGTAATTCGCCCGATCCGCATTCAGTTCGCCCACGGCCGGCACCAGGTTGTGCATGTCCGCTTCCAGCGAGCGAAAGGTGGGGTTGGTTCGGCTGCAGCATTTACGTCCGCCACCGCGCCCGCAAACGCTGCGCGCGTTTTGCCAGCACGCCAGCCGCTGGCCGAAGACCGCGGCCGGCACGATGTGCTCCCATTCGATCCGGTTGCCGCGCGCCGCGTCCTTCCGGACTCGATAGCCGCAGGAGGCCGCATCCACGCGCTTTTGCGAATCGAAGCTGCAGCCGCAGTAAAAAGTCGTGCGCTGAGCCGGGGTGTAAACCCGTTGGAAAAGAACCTTCTTCGCTTCCTGAAAATCATCGATCGACGAACCGGCCAGCACCGGACCCAGGAGCGTTAGTCCCAGAAGCACTATCCAAAGTCGCTTCATCTTTGCTCTCCTTTTCAGTTCATAACAGCTAGGCAAGATATCACGAATCCGACCGATTGTCAAGGTATTTTGCCTGCTTGATGATTTATGTTAGGATTCGCGAGTTGCTCTTTTGCCCAAACCCCGGAGGTTGTTATGTCTTTGCCTTTTGGCGAACTGCCCGGTTGGATCGGAAGCCATTGCCATGAGCCGCGCCAAGGCCTGATCACCGGCACTGGCTGGTCCGATGACATCGTGCTTCAACAGCACTTTGAAGAAGAAGCCCGCTACTCGTTTGTCGAATCCGGTTTGGCCAGCGCCGCCGTGCCCGGCCATCCCAAAATGTTCCGCCTGGGACGCTGGGCTGGCGTGCCCGTGGTCATAAGCCATGGCCGCCTTCATTTCAACGAGGTCTGCGGTCCTCTGGGCTGGCAGCCACACCTGCTCCGTCAATGGCTGGCCATTCTGATCAAAGCCATGGGCGGCGGCCGGCGCCTCATTATCACCAACCTCGTGGGCGCTAACCTGCCTGAGATCAAGCGCGGCATGCTGACCTTTCCCACCCAGCTCGTCACCGGCGGCTTGGGCCTCTCGCACCATCCTTGGCTGGACGTGACCCAAGGCGAATTCGTTGCGCCTGAATCCTTGTTGCCGTGTCGCGCCATTGACGATCCGAACCGCTTTCTGCACGCGGCCATCAGCGCCGCCAGCCAGGCCGAGCTTGATTGGCACAACGGGGCTTGCCGGTATTTGATGATCGGCGGTGCGGGTTTCGGTGGGATCGGCGATCGCTACCTCTACCAAAGGCTGGGCGTTCATACCGTGGGCATGTCCGTCCTGCCGGAACTCGGTTTAGTCTGCGTCTACAATCAAAGCCGCGATCCGGCCGATCCGCCTTTGCGCGTCGGCGTCGCTCAGCTCGTGAGCGATAACGAGGACGAGCCCACGCATGACGGCAATCAAGACATTGCTCGAGCGCAAGCTCCCAAACTCGGTCTGTTTCTCTCCCATCTGCTCCAAGCCGATTGGTAGCCACCAGAACTCAAAACCCCGCCGGCTGACCAGCGGGGTTTTTATTTTTCCAACTTATTTTTCCAGAATCCCGTCTTGATATAATTCCACAACCACCAGCAGCGCGGCCAGAATTGTCGGTCCGACAATGAAGCCGATTGACCCGAACAACTGGATGCCGCCCAGGATAAAAATCAAAATTAAAAACGCGTTCATTTTGGTCCGCCCCTGAATCAAGATCGGCGATATTAAATTATCAATAAAGCCCACAAACACCACGGACCAAAGCAATATTCCCACCGCGTCCACCATGGTTCCGAACATGAAAGTGTAAATGGTGACCGGAATCATGACCAGCCCCACCCCCAAGAGCGGTACCTGCGAGGCGATCACTACCAAGGCGCTCCAAATTAAAGCCCCGGGCACGTGAAAAATCGTCATGCCAATGCCGGCCACCATGCCTTGGATCACGCCCACGATTAAGGCGCCGAAAACCGTGCTGCGGATCGTGAATACCAGGCGGTCGATAATTTTTGCGTCCAGCTTATCTTTGAATGGGCTTAAGGCCAGCAACTCCTGGTAAATTTTGTCTCGATCCGACAAGAAATAATAAAGAGCGATGAAGAAGATAAAAACTCCGAACACGAAATCCGCGGTGCGAGTGAAAATCACGGCCAAATTGTTAAAAATCCAGCGTGCCATGTTCGCGCCCAGGCCGCCTAAATCCAATTCCAAAATTTCTTTTTGCGCGATCGGCGGCAAGGTTAGAAAAAAAGCGTTCGTGTTCAGATCGAAAGTTCGCAGCCAGCCGCTCTCGCCCAACGCCCCTTGCAGCAATTCCGAGGTTTGTTCAATCAGCATCATGGCAAAAAAGAACAGGGGAATCAGCACGATCACAAAAGTGCCCAAGATCATGATGAAGGCTGAGACTTTGGAGTGCTTGAAAATTTTGCGCATGACGTGATCGACCGGCGCCAAAACGATCGCGACCACGGCCGCGGTCAAGAGCACAACCGCAAACGGCTGCGTGATTTTCCACGATAAAATTAAAATTGCAATCGCAATAATAATAAAAAACCACTTAGCGGTATTGTGTTGTTTGTGCCTCCAAGCCATATTGCATGTATTATACTTGATAAAGGCTCGAACTGCCATTCATGAATTGACAGAACAATATTTTCAGAGTAAAAAGTTTGGACTTATGAATATTCTCGGCCTCGAAACCAGTTGCGATGAAACCGCCGTCGCCTTGCTCCAAGTTCAAGGCGATAATTTTGTTTTGCCCATCAATTTGGTCAGTTCGCAAATTAACTTGCACCAAAAATACGGCGGCGTGGTGCCCGAGGTGGCGGCCCGGGCTCATGTGGAAACGATTTTCCCTTTGCTTCAAGAATCCGGACTGGCCGCTGACGGCTCAGGGGTTGATGTCATCGCCGTCACCGGCGGCCCCGGCTTATTGCCGGCCTTGCGCATTGGCTTGGAAACCGCGAAGGCACTGGCTTTTGCTTGGCACAAGCCCTTGGTGGCGGTCAATCACCTGGAAGGACATATCTACAGTCCGTGGCTATCGGCGATCAAGCCGTCTTTCCCGGCTCTGGCCTTAATCGTTTCCGGCGGTCATACCGAAATCGTCTTAGTTAAAGATCATCTCAATTATCAAATCGTCGGCGCCACCCGCGACGACGCGGCCGGTGAAGCTTTCGATAAAGTCGCCAAGCTTTTGGGGCTGGGTTATCCGGGCGGGCCGGCCATCGCCCAGCAAGCTCAGCTCGGCGATCCGGCGTCCATCCCTTTTCCCCGTCCCATGTCCGATTCTGGCGATTTCGATTTTAGTTTTTCCGGACTCAAAACCGCGGTCGCGGTTTATCTCAAGCAGCACCCCGAGGCGCCGGTTGCGGATGTGGCCGCCAGCTTTCAACAAGCCGCGGTCGACATCTTGGTGCAAAAAACCTTAGCCGCGGTCAAAAAGTTTCAACCCCAAGCTCTCATTTTAGGCGGGGGAGTTTCTGCCAACTTGCACTTGCGAAAAACCTTGGGCGAATCATTAACCGCCCGCCATCCCGCCATCACTTATCATGTGCCCAATTTGGAATTTACCGGCGACAACGCGGCCATGATCGCGGCCGCCGGCTATTTCCACGCTCAAGCTAAACGATTTGTGAATCCAGTGACACTAATTGCCAGTCCCAACCTCCGACTTAAATGACTGTGTCATTCCGACGGAGCAGTATCGCAGCCCGGCAGAGCCGGGTCCGGCTTCGCCGGATGCGGACGAGGAATCTCTTGACTGATGACGAGAGATCCCTCACTTCGTTCGGGATGACACAAGATAAACATTATGACTAATATCACCAACTCACCGGCTGAAACTCAACAAATTGCCGCCCAGCTCGCGGCCGAGCTTCAAGGCGGCGAAGTAATTTTATTAAATGGCGAGCTGGGCGCGGGCAAAACTACCTTTGTTCAAGGCTTTGTCCAAGCTTTAGGCTCAGCCGATCCGGTGCGCAGTCCGACTTTTACCATCATGAATATTTATCAAGCCGATCACCCGGCCATCAAACAAATTATTCATCTTGATTTTTATCGCTTGGCCGAGACCCAGCTCCAGGATCTAGGCTTGGATGAATGGTTGGGCCGCCGCGATACCGTGATTATTGCCGAGTGGCCGCCGGCGGGTTTGGATTGGGCCGGTTCGCGCCAAATCAAAATTCAACTATCCATTCACTCGGAACAGACTCGTCAAATTATCGTGTCCTAACTTTCTAGCCAATAAGAAAAGCGCCAGAGTTCTGGCGCTGTTTTTTTAGTGCGAGTCGAAATCTTCGCCGGTCTGCTCTTGGAGCCGCCGGTCCGCTTCTTCTTCCACCAGGTGCTGGGCGATTTCTTGCATCAGCTTGGTGGCGGTTTTCGGAAAGGGCAAGGCCAGTTGGGGTAGGCGCAGTTTGACATTCGTCCCTTGGTATTCAACCGTATGGCCGATCAGCGGCAATCCATCCAAGTTTCCCCTCCAGACCGAAAGCTCGTTGATCTCCACGTGCTCCGGGCGCGGCCAAGCGCAGGCTGACAGATAATCATCAACCGCGGCTTGGATCGGCAGGAACTTGAGCATGGCCACGGACTTCTTCAGGTATTCGGCGCCCAGTTCCGCCAGCTTCAGCATGGTTTGCCGCCAAAGCTCTTGCTGGAATCGATCGCCGTCCAGGAATCGGTATGCGCCTTTGATCTCGGGTTTCCCGTTGATCGGACACTCGATTCGCAATTCGGAATCAAGCAGCTCGAGGTGCAGGCCGATCTCGCGCAAGTCTGCCAACACCTCTTCGTAAGGCTCGGGCTCGGTAAAAGCCTCATTGGCCAGGATCACTTCGCTCAATTTGCGGAAGCCTAGTACAAAGGACAACTTAGGGATTTTCATGGTTCCTCCGAATCCCTTGCTCAGGGACCAAAGACCTTAGTTGATTCTTGGCCTTTTGTCAAGGGGGCGCCGGACGCCTGCCGGCTGATTGTCATCATATCAAAAATCGGCCTGCCGGCCGATTTGCTGATTGGTCTAAACGCCTTCGCCAGCCACGCGCAAAATCTCGTCCACCGTGGTTAAGCCGTCCAAAACTTTCAAAATTCCATCTTGCTGCATGCTGACCATGCCTTGTTGAACCGCCAGTTGGCGAACCTGGTATTCGGATAATGATTCGCCCATGGCCGCGCGGATTTCCTCGCTCATGAGCAGTAATTCATAAATACCCACCCGGCCTTTGTAGCCCGAGTTGTTGCACACATCGCAGCCTTTGCCTTTATAGAATTTCCATTCGCCTTCCGGTTTCACTTGTTCGCCCGAAGTCGCCGGGATTTCCGAAACCACCTTTTTAATGAAAGCCAGTTGCTCCGGGCTCGGTTGAACCTCCTGTTTGCAGTCCTCGTGAATGCGGCGCGTTAAGCGCTGGCCCATGATCGCATTCAAAGCCGGGGCCAAGAGAAACGGTTTCACGCCCATGGCAATGAATCGGGGAATGGCGCCCGCCGCATCATTGGTGTGCAAAGTCGAAATCATCAAGTGCCCGGTTAAGGCGGCGTTGATCGCCACTTCCGCGGTTTCCAAATCGCGAATTTCCCCCACCATCACCACGTCCGGATCCTGGCGCAAAATTGACCGCAAGCCGCCGGCGAAAGTGTAATTTTTACTGTGATCGATTTGCGACTGGTTGATGCCTTGGAGTTTATATTCGATCGGATCTTCCAAAGTGATAATTTTAGTTTCTGAATCATTGCGCGAGCGCAAGATCGCATACAAAGTCGTGGTCTTGCCCGAACCGGTCGGCCCCGTGGTCACAATCATGCCGTGCGGCTTGGCGATTTCTTTTTTCAGTTTGGCTTCAACCAGCGGCCGGAAACCCAGTTGTCCGAATTCTACGCTGATTGATGAAGGCTTGAGCAAACGCATGACCACGGATTCGCCCCAATTGGTCGGGATGGTGGAAACGCGCACGTCCGTGTCGCCGGATTTAAGAAAGATGGTGAAGCGGCCGTCTTGCGGACGCTCGGTCACGTTGATTTTCAAACCGCTGATCAGCTTGATGCGGGCGATAATCTTTTTCCAAAAATCATGGGGCAGGGAAGCGATTTCCTGCAGCACTCCGTCCACCCGGAAGCGGACCAGCACGCGTTCTTGCTCGGCTTCAATGTGCACGTCCGAAGTGCCCAGCTGCAAAGCCGCGGCCATGATCACAGTCATCAGATCGGAAATCGAGGCACCGGCCAAAACCTGCTGTACATCTTTAAAGTTTTTGATCTGGGCTTGATATTTGGCCAGTTCTTCATCCGTCACTTTCACCCCTTTGATAATGGCTTTAATCTTGGGGAGTTTTTGATACACCTCCATGGCCACCCGAAAGCTTTCTTCCGAGATTTGATATAACCCGGTATTGGCCTGAAAGCGTTCGCCTAGTTGAAAAACGAATTCTTTCACTTTTTCCTCAGTTGGTTTTAAAGAAGCAACTCGGATTTCCGGTCCGGTGTTTAAAAAACAAACCGCTTTGAGTTCTTTGGCTTGTTCCTCCGGAATCGTGACAATGGATTCCGGGCTGATCGGGAAGCCTTTTAAATTGACATAAGGCACGCCCAAACTGGCGGCCAGCTTTTCCGCTTCCACCTCCTTTTCTTTTAACCGCACCTCAGACATCTTTTCTTCAAATTTTTCCAGCGTCGTTTCTTCAGCCGGGGTCTTGGTGTCCGTTGATTTGGCGCCGGTTTTCTGCAAAAGGTCTTCAATGCTTTGGGCTTCAGGAGCCATAATGATTTTTCACAAATTAAAAACTGGAAGTTCCCCTCCAGTTTATTATCTTTTTAGACTTTTGCCCAGAGACGTTCCAGTTTCGCCACTACTTTTTTCGCCCCGCCTTTTTTCAAAGCTCGTTGATAGAAGAACAGCCAAGCCGTGTGTTGAAAGGTGGTGGCCGCGCCCAAATAAGCCAAAAGCAAAGTGGCCAACACGCTGAAGCCGATAATGTGCACGAAAATGAAGATCACCAGCGTCGCGGTTTTCAAGGCCAAGATCAAAAAGATGGCATAGGGGATTACCAACAACACCATGACCGCCAGGACCGCCAAGCCGGCCGCGAATACCAAGATAAATAAAGCCAAGCCCAGTTCCAAAGTCACCAGCCAATGCCGGCCGAACATGATTACGGCCCGGCCGATTGCTTCTGGAATTGATCGTTTGTTTTGTATGATCTCCACCAAAGCCAGCATAGCCATGATTTGGACGATAATAATGGCGGGAAAAAATACCAAAAAAGAGAAGAAATAAATCAAAGCGTCCGTGTATTGAGCCGAGGTGATAAACAGCACCAGCGGTAAGGTGGTTAAGACAATCAATAGCCCGGTGGCCGCTTTAGTAATGATGTTCAAGAGCAGAACCGACCAGAAATGTTTGGCGCTAGCTCGCCAAAGTTGTCCGAAGGTTTTTTCCTCCTCCGCGGCCGCGCCCACCATCAAAGCCGCGCGCGACCAAGAGATCAAAACCACTAAAGCCACGCCCGCTAAAGTTAAGATCGTCACAATGCCGATGATTCGGTTTGGTTCCAGAAATTGCAGTTGGCGGAGATATTGGCCCATTAAATCCAAGCCGGCCGATGATCCTTCGGATAAAGACATCCAGAGATCTCGACCGTGTTCAATTCGGCGAAAGCTGCGCCCGGCCACTTCCATCACGCCGCCGGTTGAAGCCGCGGCTGCAAACATGCCAAACACCCACAGGCGTTTGCGCTGCCGAGTAATCTGCCAAGCATCGCGTAAGAGTTTGCGATAAAATGACGCTGGTTTTGTCTCAGGCATATTCCTCCTTGAAGTAATAATTCCCATCAGTATATCAGATTTGAGCCCAAATCAAAAATCCCCTCGCCAGCGCGAGGGGATTTGTTTACTCTTCTTTTTTGAAGATCGCTTCGAATTCGTCTTTTTCAATCGTTTCCTTCTCCAGCAGAATCTTGACGATCTTTTCCATGTAAGGTTTTTCTCGATTGATGATCTCGCGCGCTGTTTCCAAGCCGTCATTGATCAAACGGCTAACTTCTTCATCGATGTTTTGCGCGGTTTTGTCCGAGTAGTTTTTCTTCTCATGAAAATCACGACCCAAGAAAACCATTTCTTCGCTTTCACCGAAGACTTGCGGACCCAATTTTTCACTCATGCCGAAGCGGGTAACCAAATCGCGGGCCAGGCGCGTACATTTCTTTAAGTCATCCGAAGCGCCGGTTGTGACATCGCCGAAAATTTCTTTTTCCGTCACGAAGCCGCCCAGCATGACTGCGATATCGTCGATAAATTCCGCTCGCTTGTGCATGCGTCGGTCTTGGATCGGCAATTTCAGCGTATAGCCGCCGGCTGAACCGCGGCTAATCACGGAAATTTTGTGCACCGGATCCGCGTTGGGCAGCATGTGCGCCACCAAAGCGTGTCCGGCTTCGTGATAGGCCGTGACTTTTTTCTCTTCCGGCGACAAGACATAACTTTTGCGTTCCGGTCCCAACAGAACTTTTTCAATCGATTCTAAAATGTGCTTGGCCGAAATTTCTTTTTTGTTTTCTCGAGCCGCAAAAATCGCGGCCTCGTTTAATAAGTTCATCAAGTCCGCTCCGGAAAAGCCCGGGGTGCGTTCAGCGACTCGGTGCAAGTCAACATCTTTTTCCAAGGGCTTGTTGTTGGCGTGGACCTTTAAGATCGCCTCACGTTCTTTAATGTCCGGCAGGTCAATAATCACTCGGCGGTCAAAACGCCCGGGCCGCAACAAAGCGGGATCCAGCACATCCGGCCGGTTGGTGGCCGCAATCACGATCACGCCTATATTCGGATCAAAGCCGTCCATCTCCACGAGAATTTGGTTCAAGGTTTGCTCGCGTTCGTCGTGGCTGCCGCCCAAACCCGCGCCGCGCTGGCGCCCCACCGCGTCAATTTCATCAATGAAGATAATACACGGTGCTGTCTTTTTCGCCTTGCTGAATAAATCGCGTACTCGGGAAGCGCCCACGCCCACGAACATTTCCACAAACTCCGAACCGCTGATATGGAAAAACGGCACTTCGGCCTCGCCGGCCACGGCTCGTGCCATCAAAGTTTTGCCCGTGCCGGGTCGGCCCATCAGCAAAACGCCTTTGGGCAGTTTGGCGCCCAAGTCCACGAATTTTTTCGGGTTCTTCAAAAACTCCACGACTTCTTGTAGTTCTTCTTTGGCCTCATGCGCTCCGGCCACATCTTTGAAAGTCAGTTTTTGCTTGCCTTTGTCCGAAGCTTCGCGCACATTGGATTGGCCAAAGGACATTGCCTTATTGTTGGCGCCTTGCATTTGCCGAATCATAAACCAGAAAATCAAAATCAGTAAAAACAAGGGCAGTAGGGAAGGCAAGATGATTCCAAAAATATAGTCGCGGGCTCCTTTGTCCGTAATTTGAATGTTGGCAGCCTTCAGCTGTTCCACGCTCACGCCGTAATTGGTCAGCAGATCAGTCAAAGGCTCATCCGCTTCTTTGCGGGTGATGGCCAGGCTGTCATCTTGCATGGTCACTTCGATGTCGTCATCGGAGACGGCCACGGCTTTGACTTCATTGTTTTGGATGCGTTCAACCAATGCACCAATGCTGATTTCTTCAGGCTTTTCGTCTTTTAACGAATAGCTGGAAAAGATTGCGCCGATCACCACGATCGCCACAATGAAGATAATAATATTTTTTGATAATGGCTTCATAGTTAAAAGTCTCTCGGGTTTATTGATTTCGAATTTTTAAAAGGGGCGGGGGTTTGCCTCCGCCCCTTTTTCCTTATTCAGTTTCCGGCTCGTTTTCCGTCTTCATTTCTGGCACTTCATCCGTCTTTGCGGTTTCTGGGGTTACTTCCGCGGCCTCAACCTTTTCGGCCGCTTCAGATTTTACTTTATTTTCATCACCCGGTTTCCAATCTTTAATCGCTTTTAAAGAAAGTCCCAGGCGGTGTTCGTTCGGTTCAATGGACACGATGCGGAATTCCAGCACCTCGCCGGGTTTGCCGATTTCTTTGACGTCCGCCACCGGCTTGTCTGAAAGTTCGGAAACGTGGGCCAGGCCGTGGATTTCCGGATCCAGCTCCACGAAAAAGCCGAACGGATTAACCTTTAAGACCGTGCCTTTGACTAAATCCCCAACTTTGTAACGAGTCTCGATGTTGGTCCATGGATCCGCCACCAAATCTTTCATTGACAAGAAAATTTTACTGCCTTCAATGCCGATGATTTTCGCTTTGACGGTTTGTCCCAGCTTAAGTAAATCGCGCGGATGATCAATTCGTTGCCAGGCAATTTCGCTGATATGCACCAAACCTTCCAATGAATCGAATTTCACGAATGCGCCGAAGTCGGCCACGGCCGTGACCTCGCCTTCAATAATGTCGCCCACTTGAAATTTGGCGATCACATTCTTTTGCTCGTCTTCCCAAACCGCCTTTTCTGAGACGATTAATTTCTCATCGCCTTCTTCCGCATCCAAAACGCGAACCTTGAAGTCATCTCCGACATAGCTCTTTAATCGGTCCAAGATTTTATTCTTGTCCCCGCCTGAGACGCGCGGATAGTGTTCGGGTGATAATTGAGAAACTGGCAAAAAGCCGGTCACGTGGTGTAAACGCACGATCAAACCGCCTTTGTTGGCTTCTAAAATTCGGACATCGATCACTTCTCCGGAAGTGAATAACTTGCGCAATTCTTCCCAGGCCTTTTTCTGGCCGGCAAAACGGAACGACAATTCCATCTCCCCGTTTTCATTTTCCATGTCGATCACGGTCGCTTCCACTTCTTCGCCTGATTTCAGGTGAGCGTATTCGACTGATTCCGCGAACATTTCTCGTCCGCGCACCACCCCGGTCGAATAACCGGCGATGTCGATTCTGACTTCCCGGCGGCTGGCCGAAATTACTTTTCCCGAAACCACATCACCTTCTTTCGGGATGTTTAAGAATTCCCCCTGATCTAATAACTTCTGCATTTCCGGCGCTTGAGCTTCGATAATTTTTCCCATAAAAGAAAATATTCCGCCAGGCGGCTCGCGAAATCTCGCCAACGGCCCAACGGGGCTAAAATTTATTAAGTGCTGCAATCTTAGCGGAAAAGGGGATTTCTGGCAAGTGATTGGGTCTCCGGGGCGAAAAGTGCTAAAGTAGACTTACTCCTGACAATTATTTTACCAACCATTCATATGTCACACCCTCACGAAGCCTTATTAAAGGAGTACCAAGTTGCAATTGATCATCTCGCCCCGACTGTGCCCGTCGAAGTTAAGTCCCAGGCCCAGCAGATCCATGACCAATTGTTGGCTAATGAAACCGTTCCCAAGGAGGAGATCATCGCGGCCATGGCCCAAACCGGCTTAGCCGAATATCCGCATCGCCATGCTTATGAAGAACTTAATAAGGTAGGGGAAACCCTCGATGCTTCATCGCTCGATGCTTCATCGGTTGAGTATCAAGCCGCGCTGGCCAATTGGCAAAAGCAAGCCGAACAAATTACCCAACAAATCGACCAGCTCGAAGTCCTAAAAGACCAAGATCCCAAGTGGCAGGCGGAAATCGCGGACAAAGTTCGAGTTTTCCGGGAAGGCTTTCTCATCACCGAACGCGACCCGGATCTGGCAGAAGTGAAAAAAGAAATCGAGTCTTGGCAAGGCACGCTGGGGCTCATCGAATAGCCAGGAAAAACCGCGAAATTTTCGCGGTTTTTACTCACAGCAAACCCTTGTTTAATCAAGCCATAATTGTTACAATAGTGGCAGCAAAAAGCGGGGGAAATCCCGTAATTTATCATTTCAATTTGCCATCATTCTATGACTATCTCTTGGCTCGGACTCTCTTGTTTCGAAATCACCACCAAAACCTCAGCCGGCGAAGCCAAAATCGTGATTGATCCTTACGATAACGCCACCGGGCTGCGCTTTCCGCGCACGCTTGAGGCTGATGCCCTGCTTTCCAGTCACAACGATTCGGACGCCAATAATTTTTCCGCGGTCAGCGGCCAGCCTTTTATCATCAAATCTCCGGGCGAGTACGAAGTTAAAGACGTTTTCTTTTTCGCCCTGTCCGCCCCGGCCAAAGTCGGCGAAGATCAAACCTCGCCCAACCTTATTTTCCGTTTAGAAGCCGAACAAATGAATTTGGCTCATTTGGGTGCGCTCAACCGGGAGCTGACTGATCAGGAAACAGAACAAATGCAGAATGTTGATATTTTAATGATTCCGGTCGGCGGCCATCGAGTCATGTCCGCCAAAACCGCGGCCTCGGTCGTGGCTCAAATCGAACCGCGCATCATCATTCCCATGACTTACGACCTGCCCAATCTCAAAGAAAAACTCGAAGCCGTGGATGATTTTAACAAAGAGCTCCGAGTTTTCCGTCGCGAAAGTTCCAATAAATACAAGGTGACTCGCAAAGATTTGCCCGAAGAAGAAACCATTATTATGATTTTGGAAAGATGATATGGAAGAGGAAGCTATCTACATCAAACGGCCCAGCCGTCAAAGACATTTAGCTTTCGGTTTCCTGACTCTTACCAGTTTGGCGATTGTGGGCGGCGTTTGGTTCTATCTGATGAAGAATGTTATCGTCGATGCGGCCAGCGATGCCCGAACCCAGGCTCAAGAATATACTCAAGTGATGGAAGAGTACCGTCAACAGCAAGAATTCACTGAAGATTTGTCCGGGATTTTTCAAGAGCTGGATCAAATCATCAAGCCTTTAGCCGAAACCGTTTCCATTCAGCCCAATCCGGCTCTGCTGGAAGCCGCCACCGGTGTAATCAAAGAACAAGTCATTTCTGGTTCTGGTCAAAGCGCTACTTCAGACCTGTCACCGTAAATAAAAAATTATGCCTAAAAAGATACCGAAAAAAATAATCCCGGCCGCCAAGCCGGCTGAGTCCGCGGTCGTCGCTCGCATCGAACCCGCCAGCATTGTTGAAGAAATGGAAACTTCATATTTGGATTACGCCATGTCCGTCATTGTCGGCCGGGCCCTGCCCGATGTTCGCGACGGACTCAAGCCCGTGCATCGCCGCATCCTTTATTCCATGTGGCAGACCGGCTTGCGCTCCGGCGCCAAATTCCGCAAGTGTGCCACCGTGGTCGGAGACGTTTTGGGCAAATACCATCCGCACGGCGATTCCGCGGTTTACGATTCTTTGGTGCGCATGGCTCAAGATTTCACTTTCCGTTACCCGCTCATTCGCGGCCAAGGAAACTTCGGTTCGCTCGACGGCGATCCGGCCGCTGCCTACCGTTACACCGAGGCCAAACTGGAGCAAGTTTCCGAAGAGCTTCTCATCGACATTGAAAAAGACACGGTTGATTTTACTCCCAATTTTGACGGTACTCATAAAGAGCCGAAAGTTTTGCCGGCCAAGCTGCCTAACTTGCTGATCAACGGTACGGTTGGCATCGCCGTGGGCATGGCCTCCAATATTCCGCCTCACAACTTAACCGAAATCTGCAACGGCGTCTTGCATCTGATTGACCATCCGGATGCCGGCATCGGCGATTTAACCGAGTATATCAAAGGTCCGGATTTTCCCACCGGCGCCATTGCCTATGATCTCAATGACATCAAACAAGCCTTGGCCACCGGCCGGGGCGGGGTAGTCGTGCGGGCCAAAACGGAAATCATCGAAGATGACAAAGGCGGTTTCGTCATCATCGTGAATGAAATTCCTTACTTGGTGAATAAAGCGAGCCTCTTGGAGCGCATTGCCCAGCATGTGCGCGATAAAAAAATTGAAGGAATTAGAGACTTGCGCGACGAATCAACCAAGGACGGCGTGCGCATTGTGATTGAACTTAAAAAAGATACTTATCCGAAAAAAGTTTTAAATCGTCTTTTCCAATTGACCCAGCTTCAGGAGACTTTTCATTACAACATGCTGGCTTTGGTTGACGGCCTTCAGCCTCGGGTTCTGAACGTGAAGATGATTCTGGAAGAGTACATCAAGCATCGGCAAGAAGTGGTACGCCGGCGCACGCAATTTGATTTGGATCGAGCCAAAGAACGCGCCCACATTTTGGAAGGCTTGAGAATTGCCATGCTGCAAATTGATAAAATTATTGCGACCATTAAAAAATCCAAAGATAAGGATGAGGCCCGCGCCAACTTGATGAAAAAGTTCAAGTTGTCGGAAATTCAGTCTGTGGCCATTTTAGAAATGCGCTTGCAGCAGCTGGCCAACCTGGAACGTTTGAAAGTGGAGCAGGAATATGACGAAAAGATAAAACTCATCAAAGCCTTGGAAGCCATTTTGAATTCCGCTAAAAAGATGATGGAAGTTATTAAGCAAGAGGTGACTGAATTGCGGGACAAGTACGGGCAAGCGCGCCGCACCGCCATCATTCCGCACGGCATTAAGGAATTCTCCGTGGAAGACGTCATCCCTGACGATCCGACCATGGTCATGATCACCAAGGCCGGTTATATCAAACGCCTGCCCCCGGATACTTTTCGCCGTCAGGAGCGCGGCGGCAAAGGCGTCTCCGGCATCACCACCAAAGAAGAGGATGTCATTGAACAAGTCTTTTCCACCACCACGCACAAGGATTTGCTTTTCTTTACCACCCGCGGTCGCGTCTTTCAGCTTAAGGCTTACGATGTGCCTGAAGCTTCGCGCACGGCCAAAGGCCAGGCCTTGGTTAACTTTTTGCAGTTGGCGCCGGGGGAAACCGTTTCCGCCACCTTATCCATGGACGATGTGGCTGATTACAAATATCTGACCATGGTCACGCGCCAAGGTACGATCAAGAAAACCGCTTTGGCAGATTTTGATAACGTCCGACGCTCCGGTTTGATCGCCATCAAAATTAAAGAAGGGGACACCCTGCTTTGGGTTAAGCCCAGCACCGGCCAAGACAATATTATGTTGGCCACCGCTGCCGGCCAAGCCATCCGCTTCAAAGAAGAGGGCGTGCGAGCCATGGGCCGAACCGCGGCCGGCGTGCGCGGTCTCAAGCTGAAAGGCGATGATCATGTGGTGGGCATGGAAGTCTTGGAGCAAGGCAGCCAGGTTAAAAAAAATCAATTCCATTTGCTGGTGGTCATGTGCAACGGTTATGGCAAACGGACCGATGTCATTGAGTATAAAATTCAGGGTCGGGGCGGTTCCGGCATCAAGACTGCCAATGTCACGACGAAAACCGGCGAAATTGTCAAAGCCACTATCGTTAATGCCAAAGATGAGCGCGACCTGTTCGTGGTTTCCGATCACGGCCAAGTCATTCGTTCCAGTCTTGATTCGATTCCGTTGCTGGGCCGAGCCACCCAAGGGGTCAAGATCATGCGCTTTAAAAAACCGGATGACACTGTCGCAACTTCCGCTATCCTCTAAACCAAACCCCGGCCGATGGCCGGGGTTTTGAATCAGGGTCCAGGCTTGACAGAAAAGCCGTTTTCACCTACATTACTCGAACTATAAATGACAGACGCCTATGTCTCCCGAACTCGATCTCGCCACGATTAATCAGCTTGTCGAGCACCTCAACGACCTGTTTGAACTTGGGGCCGTTAAACAATTCAAACTTTTTGAGGGGGGTTATATGTGCCAAAATTACGATCTCGTCAGTGAACGAGGTCATTTTTTTCTCAAACAATATCGGCACCGCTTCAGCCATCGGGTGAGCGAGATGAAAAAAGCCGAACGCTTTTTTGCCGAGCGCGGCTTTCCGGTCATTCTGCCGATTAACGACCGACACGGCCGCGATACTTTCTGGTTCCAGGGCAATTGGTACAGTTTGTTTCCCTTCATTGAAGCGCAAAGCCCCAAAGCTCATCAATTGACACCCGCCATATTTGAATCTTTAGCTGCCATGCTCGCTCAAATGCATCAGGTCGGTCTGGAGCTTGATTTCTCCGGCAGTTTCTATCAGCTGCATTTGTGGAATTCTGATGCCTTTGAACTCGAATACATTGAACTCGAGCAAACTCTATTGGCTCGGGAACAGTTAAACGATTTAGATCGAGAGATGCTGGCCAACCTCCGGCTCAAGCGGGACATCATCAGTCGGAACAAGCTCAAGCCTTCGGGCTTTCCCTTGTCCAACGATCGGCTTTTGCATGGCGATTTCATTTATCAGAATACTTTTGTTGATGAACAAGGAGCCATTTCCCATATTTACGATTTTGAAAAAGTTTGTTTGGGGCCGCGCGCTTATGATTTGGCTCGCGCCATCCTGATAAATTGTTTTGATGACGGCTGGACGGACAAAAACTTTCAGCAGGCCCGAATCTTCCTGAATGCTTATCGGCAAATTTATCCCATCGACCAGGAAGAGTTTTTATCTGGTCTGAAGATGTATTTGATTCACATCACGCACATGACCTGGATGGAAGCCAAATATATTCTCTTCGGTTCGCGTGATTATCTGCGGGTTTATCAGGCCAATATGTCCAGAATTAAACATTTATCCGGTCATGAGTTGGATTTTGTACGCCAGATCTTCATTTAGGCCCCGATCTTGACGCCTAAGTTGCTTAATGTTAAACTTCGCCTACCGAAATTTGGAGGATGACAATCCTTCCTCTCTAATCTTTACCTTTTAATCCTATGGGTCTTCCTGGACATCGACGTACCAGTTCGGATAAACGGCGACGCAGCGCTCACTTCGCTCTGAAGAAAGCGGTGCTCGGAGTTTGTGCCAAATGCCAAAAGCCAGTTCGCCCTCATCATGCCTGCGCCAATTGCGGCGAATATCGCGGTCGTCAAACTGTCGATACTGCCCGCGGCGTGGCTCGGACCCTCAAGCGCTCACAGCGCCGCCAGCCGGTCCCCAGCGAGGTTGAAGCCAAGGCCGCCAAAGCCGAACAAAAACAAACCAAAGAAAAAGCATCAAAGAGCTAGTCCATTGATGCTTTTTTTGCTATCATAATTTTACCAATGAAGCTCTTCTATTAATTAAGCTCTCAAGCATCGTCAGATTAAGCTCCTTAAAGCTCCTTGTCCTATGTCCAATCGCCACCTTTCCCGCACCATCGCCATGCAAACTCTCTACCAATGGGATTTTTTAGGCAATGATCAAAAAGATATTAATGCCATGCTGGCTTTTAATCGTGAAGAATTCGCTTCGAATTTTGATGATGGCGGTTTCGCCGAAGAATTAGTCGCTGGCGTCCTGGCCAACCAAAAAGAAATTGACGAGCTCATTGCTCAGTTTGCGCCGCACTGGCCTTTAGAGTCCCTCACTTTGGTTGATCGCAATATTTTGCGGCTGGGCATCTACGAATTGAAGTTGTCGCCCAATGTTCCCTCCAAGGTCGCCATCAACGAAGCCATTGAATTAGCCAAGGGCTTCGGCGGCGGGTCATCGGGCAAATTCGTCAACGGAGTCTTGGGGGCCATCTACAAAGATATGGTTGAAAAAAACCAACTGAAAGATGTGGACAAATCCGGCGAAGCCGGATCCGGCTCTGCCGGAGAAGACAAGAAAAAAGAAGAAGAACAAATTCCCGCCCCAACACCATCTGAATCCGAAGCTGAATAACCGTCACTTAATCACTTAATCACTTTCTCTTATGCCACAACTTGAAGAGTTGGAGAAGAATCTGGGAGTTAAATTTGAGAACCTGGATCATATCAAGCAAGCGTTGGTCCACCGTTCTTACCTAAATGAGCATCCAGATTTCCCTCTAGGTCATAACGAGCGTTTGGAGTTTCTTGGCGACGCGGTTTTGGAACTGGTCGTGACTGAATATCTTTACAATCACTACGAAAACCCGGAAGGGGAGCTGACTAACTGGCGCGCCTCCTTAGTTAACGCCGAATTGCTCTCCGAAATTTGCCAAAGTTTGAATGTCGAGGATCATCTATTCTTGTCTAAAGGCGAAGCCAAGGACAAAGATTCCAAAGCCCGCAAATATATTCTGGCCAATGCCATGGAATCGATCATCGGCGCTATTTATCTTGATTTAGGCTGGGAAGCAGCCAAGGAATTTATTCTGCGCACCGTGGTCAGCCGCTTGCCCGGCATTTTGGAACAGCGATTGTATATTGATCCCAAAAGCCGCTTTCAAGAAGCGGCCCAGGAAAAAATCGGCGTCACCCCTTCTTACAAAGTTATTTCCGAAGAAGGCCCGGATCACGCTAAGGATTTTGAGGTCGGGATTTATCTCAATAAAGAATTAGTCGCTACCGGCAAAGGCACCTCCAAACACGAAGCCCAAGTCGCAGCCGCCGAAGAAGCCATTCGAGTGAAAGGCTGGTAATCATCTCATCATCAAGACCGCCCTCTGGGCGGTCTTTTGGTTGACAAAAACCAGCAAACCAGATAATTTTCTTCGTCAGCCAAACTGTTCTTTAACCCCGGAGGTATCTGATGCGAACTTTGGAAATCACTTTGCGCGCTGAAGTCGGCTTGTTCCGCGAACTGTCGCGTCTTGAACAAGATCTCTTGCGCGCCGCGGCCGAGGCTCGTCTTCAGGCCCAAGCCCCTTACTCCGGCTATTGGGTAGGCGCGGCCGTGGTTAACGCGGCGCACGACACCTTGCACGTGGGGTGCAACGTGGAGAACGTGGCCTACTGCGGCATTCACGCCGAAGATAACGCCATCACCAACATGGTCTGCCAGCTGGGTCCTTCCAAGATTCAGATGCTGGCTTTTCTGGCCGCCTCCGCTTCCGTCGAGATCAATTTGGAAACGCAGGTCTATGAGTCCGTGGCCAACCGCTTTGAACAAATCGGTTGCCCGTGCGGCCAGTGCCTGCAGAAGATCTGGGAAAACTGCTTCAATGATCCCACGGTCATGATTTTGAGCCGCTTGCCCAATGGCGAAATCAGCCGCGCGCCCATCGGCAGCCTCCTGCCCGTGCGTTTCGGCCCGGAAACTCTGGGCATCGACTATGCCAAGCTCGCGCGCAAGTAATCTCTCTCAACGACCTCCTCGCGGAGGTCGTTTTTTGTATAAAAAAATCCCCACCAGGGTGGGGATGAGTTAGTGTTTGACACGTTGATATTGTTCAACCAGCATTTTAGCGGCCGGATCCAGTTCTTTGAGTTTGATCATGGCGAGCCGGCTGCCTTCATCAATTGATGCATATCCCAGGAAAGTAATTGCCTCGGCGCGCATGCGGTTGAAGTAAAGCAATTTAGCCGTCCAGACTCCGGCCAAAAAACCACCCGTGGCCACGATAATCCCCAGCAGATATGACATGACGCTGTCGGCTCCGCTCAAGTCAGTCAGTGCCGAGAACAATACTAGTCCGGCCAGACCGGCCCAAGGGCCGATAACGTAGGGAAGTTTCGTAGCCGAATCAATGCGTTCGACCGCTTCAAACAAGCAAGCCACCGTGCCCTGTTCATCCGGCGGCAGTTGTTGGATTTTGGCGATGATTTCGAGTTTGTCGTGTCTGTTCATCATGCACCTCGCAAAAAGACCTGCCCAGAAACTATCATTTGCTCATGATCCAGTCAAACAAAAACATCCCGCCAAGCGGGATGTTTTTGGTGCGGGCGGAGGGGCTCGAACCCCCAACCCCCAGTTCCGAAGACTGGTGCTCTATCCAGTTGAGCTACGCCCGCGCATCGTAAGCCAGAGAATATCACAAATCTTGACCTTTGTCAATCCATTTGGCATAATTTTGGCATCGTGCGCCGTTAGCTCAGTCCGGTAGAGCAGGTGGCTCTTAACCACTTGGTCGGGGGTTCAAATCCCTCACGGCGCACCACAAAACAATCCGGTTCAACCGGGTTGTTTTGTTGTATTTCTTGACAATAAGCTAATTTCCCTATATGTTTGCCTCCACCTTTCACGCAGGAGGTCTGATGCCTATGTACGACTGGCTCAAGCGTGGAGTAGTCGAGTCCTTTTCTCCCCAATCCGGCCAAGGCCGGATTCGCGGCGAGGACGGTGTCGAGTATTTCTTTCATCGCGACGCCTTGCGTCGGCTCGTGGCCGGCTACACTCAGCCGGTTTTTCGTCCGCACGACCCGATCCTTGAACCCACTGTCCAAGTTGGCGATGCCTTGGTCTTTCGCCCGGGCTTCACGGCCAATGGCCCCAAGGCCGAGATCTGGGGTTTCGCCTCTCACTACGAACGCGCCGACCAGGAAATCGCGGCTCGCCAAGTCAAGCAAATTAAAGTCGCCAGTTAACACACCTTTCGTGCAGCCGCGTCCCCTCGACGCGGTTTTTTATCAGTTTAGTATTGGCATTTCGCCCCAAGTTTGTTAAGCTTTCTGCATTATGAGATACACTCACTCCTTTGGTAAAACCAACAAACAGGCTCCCCACGACGCGGATTCAGCCAACGCTCGCCTGCTCATTCAAGGCGGCTTCATCGACCAGCTGGCCGCTGGCGTTTACTCATATTTGCCCCTTGGTCTGCGAGCCTTGAATAAAGTTAAAAACGTGATTCGCGAAGAAATGGACGCCTTGGGCGCTCAAGAAATTTTAATGCCGGCTCTGACTCCCAAAGACAATTGGGTGCAAACCGGGCGCTGGGATGAAATTGACGTTCTCTTCAAACTCGAAGGCGCGGGCGGCAAAGAATACGCTTTGGGTTCGACTCACGAAGAAATCGTCACGCCCTTGGTCAAGAAATTCGTGAATTCTTATAAAGATTTACCCGTGGCCGTTTATCAAATTCAAGACAAGTTCCGCAACGAGCCCCGCGCCAAATCCGGACTCTTGCGCGGCCGGGAGTTTTCCATGAAAGATCTCTACAGCTTCCATCAATCCATTGAAGATTTGGATGAATATTATGAAGAAGCGATTGCGGCTTACAATAAAATCTTCCAGCGTCTGGGCATCCCCGCCATTGTCACCGAAGCTTCGGGCGGAGATTTCTCCAAGTACTCGCATGAGTTTCAAACTCCGACCGAAAGCGGGGAAGACACCATCTTCGTTTGCGACAAATGCCAGTACGCGCAGAATCTCGAAATCACCGAATACCAAGACGGCGATGCTTGTCCCAAGTGCGACGGCATCATGCGCCAAATGAAGGCGGTTGAAGTCGGCAATATTTTTAAACTCAAGACTCGCTTCACCGATGCTTTCGATTTTCACGCCGCGGGCGAAGACGGCCAAGAGCACGACGTTTATATGGGCTGCTACGGGATCGGCCCGTCCCGGCTCATGGGCGCGATCGTCGATGTTCATCATGATGACCAAGGTATTCTGTGGCCCAAAGCCGTGGCTCCTTTTCCCGTGCATCTCATTACTTTGAACGCCAAAGATGAAGCCGTGAAGGATAAAATTTTGCGTCAGGCCGAAACCCTTTATCAAGATTTGGATCAAGCCGGCCTGGAAGTTTTCTGGGACGATCGCGAAGTTTCCGCGGGCGAAAAATTCGCGGACGCGGATCTGATCGGCTTGCCCTTGCGCCTGGTGTTGTCCGAGAAAACCCTGAAGGAAAATTCCGTGGAATGGAAAGAACGGGCGCAAACCGAAAGCCGTCTGGTCAAACTCGAGCAAATTATTGAATCTGCCAAATCTTTTATCCAATCATAAATATGAAAAAACTAATCATTGTCTTGTCGGTTCTGGCTTTAATCGGCGCCGGCTGTAATTGGGGGAAAAGCGAGCCGGCCTTTGTGGGCACGGCTTATGAGAATAGCGAATACTCTTTTGCTTTCGATTATCCGGAAACCATGGATGTCCATTCGCGGGATCCGGGCCTTCAGCCCTACAAATATTTAGGGATGGACGTGCAGTTTTTCGCTTCCGTGCGCGATGTGGTGAAAGACGCCCAGCCCACGAACCTGGCCTTTTTGTTGGCCTCGCCCCGCCTGACCGCTGATGACTTTCGCGCCAAGCTCGAGGCATCCGGCGCCGCCGATCTCCAAGAAGTCGAGACCGTCAAAATCAACGACCTAACCATGTACAAGTTCACCAACGCCACGGCCATGGACCCGGAAATCATGAAATATCACTATCTATTCGATCGCGGCGATCAAACCATTATCATCTCCGTCTTTGTTGGCGAGTTCGGGCCGTTTGAACCCGTACTTTCAACTTTCCGGAGTTTCAAGTAATCCAACAAAAAATATCCCCCGCCATCAGCGGGGGACATTTATTTTTACATTTGCGGTTGCGGTGGTTGAGAAGTTGGGGCCGGGGCTGGAATCGGTACGGATTCAACCGGCGGTTCCGGGGCTGGCGGCGGAGTTGGCGGAGCATTCAATTTCCCTTTTCCCTTCAATGCATCCTTCAGCGCCTTGCCGGCCTTGAACTTGGGCACAATTACGGATGGAATCTGAATTTTTTCAGTCGGGTTTTGAGGATTCACCCCCATGCGTCCGCGGCGCTCCTTGGCGCTAAACGTGCCGAAGCCGGCAATCGTGACTTCGCCTCCGGCCATGAGCTCCTTAGTTATGATTTCCTCAAAAGCTGCCACGGCATCTTCTCCCACTTTTTTAGAGATGCCCAGCCGCTCGGCAAGTTTGGCGGCCAGTTCCGCTTTGTTCATATTCGATAATGTTACTTGTGAATATCTTCTGTAAGTATAGCGGAATTATGCAAATGGGGCAAGAGTGAACAAATCAAAAACCACCCCGCTAATTACGGGGTGGTTGATTTTTACTTCGCGTACTCGACCACTCGGGTTTCTCGAATGACCGTGACCTTCACTTCACCGGGGAAGGTTAGCTCCGCTTCGATCTTGTTAGCAATGTCCCGAGCTAGTTTGTAAGCCGTTAAGTCATCGACTTTCTCCGGCTGCACAAACACCCGCACTTCGCGGCCGGCCTGGATGGCATATGCCTTTTCCACACCTTCGAAATTACTGGCCGTTTTTTCCAATTGCTCCATGCGCTGGATAAACTGTTCCAAAGTGTTTTTTCGCGCGCCCGGTCGAGCGCCGGAAATCGCATCCGCAGCTTTGATAATCGCGCCTTCAACCGTTTTGGGATGATCTTCATGGTGGGCGATTGATTGATAGGCGATCTCTTCCGGAAAGCCGAACTTTTTCATGATGTTGTAGCCGATTTCCGGGTGAGCGCCCTGCATGTCATGATCCACGGCTTTGCCGATATCATGGAACAAGCCGCCCTTCTTGCAGACAAACACGTCCGCGCCCAGTTCCTCGCCGATCATGGCTGAAAGTTGAGCCACTTCGATCGAGTGTTGCAGGGCATTTTGCCCGTAGCTGGTGCGATACTTCATCCGTCCCAGAATCGAGATCAATTTCGGATCAATCGATGAGACCGGAATCCCCAATTGGTAAATGGCTTCCTCGCCGGCCTTGCGCAGATCAACGGCCAAAGACTTTTTCGCTTCATTTACCGCTTCCTCAATGCGCGCCGGGTGGATGCGGCCGTCTTTGATTAAGGTTTCCAATGATCGCTTAGCCACTTGTCGGCGAATCGGGGAGAAGCCGCTGATCGTGATCATCTCCGGCGTATCATCCACGATAATTTCCGTGCCGGTCAGCAGTTCGATCGCTTTGATATTCCGGCCTTCTTTGCCGATCACTCGGCCTTTCATTTCATCCGAGGGCAGCTCCACTACGCTGGTAGTCGTGTCCACGGATTGGGAAGAGGCAAAGCGATTGATCGCGGTGGACAGAATAGTGCGGCCGCGGCGCTCTAATTCGTCTTCATTTTCTTCCTCAAGTTTTTTCACTCGGGACAAAATAGATTCTTTGGCATCTTCTTCCACGTTTTTGAGCAAGCGTTCTTCCGCTTGGGCGCGCGATAAGCCCGCTACCTCTTCGAGTTTTTGTGTTTGCTCGTCCTTGATGGTTTTGATTTGGTTTTTAATTTCTTCCACTTTACCCAGCTGTTCCTCCAGCTGGCTTTTCTTATCTTCAAATTCCAGCAGCTTCTCATCGAACATGGATTCGCGCTTTTCCAAACGCTTTTGGGTTTCTGACAATTCTTGTCGACGAGTTTTTTCCTCTTTTTTCGCCTCATCAATGATTTGTAAGGCTTGATCTTTGGCCTTGAGCAAAGCTTCTTGCTGGTGGCTCTTAGTATCGTTAAGAATTTGTTGTTGTTTGGCTTTGGCGTCAGCCAGCATTTTTTCGGCCTTGCCTTCGGCGTTGGCCACGCCCCGCTTAGCCAGCACTTGGCGGATCACATAGCCCACCCCGATGCCGACTAGCGCACCCAAGAGCAGCATGAACATTTCAATTGGTAACATAAAACTTCTCAGATCTCCGAGAAGTCATACGCAAAGTTTCAGCTTGGCTGATCGTCCGACCCTGGCGCCGCGATAATCAAAAGTTGAGGATTAATCCTCCTTTCTTGGTTTTGATTGTCGAACGCCTACTGGGTTCACAGATTCAAAAGGTTTAAATCGTCGGGAACTAATCATCCGGTGTCAGCCAAATTTACTTCGCACGAATGTCTTCTCTGGAGTTTTTTCAATGATTTAGTGCAAGCACTCTAGCATGAAGTCCGGGCCTTGTACAGGGAGCCTCCAAAAAGCCATATTTTTTTCATTCGACCTCAATTTCATGGGCGGTCACCCGCGCCAGTACCTGATCAATCGGCCGGATTTGCCGTTCCCAATCCTCTCCCAACTCATCCAACCCAACCGCTTCTTTAATAGGGAGGGAACCAATTTTGGTTCGGCGCAACTCAGATACAAAACCACCAACCCCCAGCTTCTCACCCAAGTCCCGGGCTAACGCTCGGACATAAGTCCCACTGCCACAATCAATTATCACCTTAATTGAAATCGTCCCATCCGAATTCTCCACCGGCTCACCGATTAGCTCAAACCGATCCACTCGCACTGGCCGCGGCTTGGCTTCAAGCTTCACTCCCCGGCGCGCCGCCTCGTACATCTTCACTCCTTGAATTTTAATGGCCGCGTACTGGGGCGGCACCTGCTCAATCTCGCCCAAAAAAGTTTTCAATATTTTTTCGATTTGGACTTTGGAAATTGTTTGTAATTTGGAATTTGTGATTTGGACTTTCCCCGTCGCATCATCAGTATCCGACACCCCGCCCAAAATAAATTCCGCCTCATAAGTTTTATCCAAACCCACCAGCTTACTCATCTCCCGAGTCGCCTCGCGCCCCACGCCCACGATTAACAGACCGGTGGCAAACGGATCCAAAGTTCCCGCGTGCCCCACGCGCTTTTCGCTCGTGATTTTTCGCACCCGGTAAATAACGTCGTGCGAGGTGATGTCCGCCGGTTTGTCGATCAGCAAAAAACCCACAGTTTTAGTTTCAGTTTCCATACCGTTTTATGTTATCATACTTGCAACTCAGGAGGAGTATGGCTTTTAATCGCTGGAACACTTCAATCCGTCTTCGGGTGATGCTCGAATACGTCGCCTTCACCACTCTGGTATTTTTCTTTGCCAGTGTGATTGTGTATTACTTTGATTTTTGGACCGCGGTCGCGATCGATTACCTTTTTATTTTGGTGGCCGTTATTATTTTTGGCTTCTATCGTACGAGCGTCATTAACCGAGATCTGCTTGAGCTCAAGCGGAATTTGATCAAGTACAAAAATAATCTCCTGGCCCAGAATTCTGATCTCGATGTCTCCACCAAAGAAATTAACGACCTCGGCGATGAGCTTAAGGGTTTTATCCTCCAGCTGCAAACCTGCGAGCGCAAAAAAAGAATTACGGATCAGGCGCACGCCCAATACAATGATGAGATGACCACCATCCTCTCGCACTTCATGTATTACATTTCCCATGTTCTGCGCACGCCTTTGAATTCCATCCGCTGGGCCGTGGAGCTGTTAAAAAACGAAGAAGCCGGGGATATTACTCAAGCCCAGCGCGAACTTTTGGATCAATTGGAAAACGATTCCGTTAAGCTGGCCGGCGTGGCCACGGAATTGCAGGACACCTTGGTCGTGATTCGCGGCAAGCAAATTCATGCTCATCCCCAAGTCTGCCACCCTTTAACCATTATCGATAAGGTGGCCGGCCAATGGGCCGTGCCCGCGCATCGGAAAAACCTTCAGCTGGTTTGGGATCATCCGGGTGAACCCATGAAGACCTTCACCGCCGACTGTCAGCTCATTCAGCGCGCCTTAAATTTTGTGGTCGACAACGCGGTTCGTTATACTCCCGAAGGCAAAACCATTGCCATTACCATCACCGAAATCAACCAAGCCATCAGCCCGGCTCAGCGCAAAAAAATGCACATTCCGCCCAAGCTGAAGAAAGCTGGGTTGGTAATCGCGGTTGTTGACCAGGGCATCGGCATCCCCAAGTCAGAATTGGGACATGTTTTCGATCCGTTTTTCCGCGCCTCCAATGCCAAAGATCAATGGGTCGACGCCAAAGGCCTGGGCCTGACTTTGGCCCGCGCGATTTTGCATCAGCACGGGGGCGAAATTTGGCTGGTTAGCCAAAAAGGCAAGGGGACTATCGCCTACCTTTATATCCCCAAAAACTGAAATTCCCGCAAGACAATCTTCCAATAATTTGATACTATATAAGGCGTGGAGTTTAACCTCCGCGCTTCTTAAATATGCCGACCAAAAAACCATCAAAAAAACCGCACATTTTAGTAGTTGAAGATGAACCCGCCTTGCGGGAGATGTACGCCGCTTGGCTTGAGGCGGAAAAATATCAGGTCAGCACAGCCGAAGACGGCGTGGTTGGTATTGATCACATCATGCACCAGCAGCCGGATCTGGTCTTGCTGGACATCATGCTGCCCAAAAAAGACGGTTTTGAAGTTCTGGCCGAAGTGCGCCGCAATCCTAAAACTCGCGACCTGCCCGTCATAATTCTTTCCAGCTTGGACAAGGATTATGAACAAAAGCAGGGGATTAATTTGGGAGCCGAGCATTACCTGGTGAAGACTGACATCTCACCCGAGCTGCTTTATCAAACAATTAACCAAGTATTGAAGCAATAATATGGCTAAAGTTTCCAAGAAAGTCTTATTGGTCGAGGATGATCCGTTCCTTCATAAAGTTTTAGACCAGCGTCTCAAGGACGAGGGGATTCAAGTCGCGGTGTCTACCGACGGCGAATCAGCCATCGTTGATGCGCTTAAGGAAAAGCCGGATTTGATTTTGCTGGATTTGATTTTGCCCAAGAAAAGCGGTTTTGAGGTTCTAGCCGAACTGCGCAAAAAAGAAGCCACGGCCAAAACCCCGGTGGTGGTTCTTTCAAACCTGGGACAGCAGGAAGATATTGAACAAATCGAACAGCTCGGCATTGAAGAATACTTAATCAAGGCCGATCACTCGCTTTCCGAAATCGTGAACAAAGTTAAAAAATATTTAGCTTGATCAAAAGTCTATGGCCATCAGCGTCAAGCAACTTAAAAAAATGTTTGTCGACTCCGGCTTAATCACCGGCGCCGATTTTATTGAAGCCCAAAAAGACGCCCGGGCGGCCGGGGTTTCTCTGGAGGCGGCTTTAACCGCCCAGGGTTCTCTGACTGATGAACAGATGGGCAAGGTGATCGCTGACGCTTACGGCATTCAATTCGTTAATCTCAACCGCGTCAAGATTGATCCTAAGGCCGTGGCCGTAATTCCGGAAATTGTCACGAAAAAGCAAGGCATCATGGCTTACGCTTGGAGCGGTGAGAGTTTGCTCGTGGTCATGACCGATCCCGAGAACGTCGAGTTCCTCAGTTTTTTGGAAAAGAAAACCGGCTATCCGGTCAGTGTCGCCTACACCACCCCGGAAATTTTATCCAGCGCGTTGTCTTCTTTTGATGAAAACACCGTGGCCAAAATCACCGCTCTGATCGAAGAGTATAACGATTTAATCCACGCTTCGAAAAAAACTCTCAAAACCATGGAAGGGGAGGAGGATGTGGTTATCCGCTTAGTCGATCACATCATGCAGTACGGCTACGGCAACTCGGCTTCCGATATCCATATCGAACCGCAAGAAGACAAGAGCCTGATGCGTTATCGCATTGACGGCGTTTTGCACGACTTAATGACCATGCCTAAAGCTTTGTATGAAAAAGTCCTCTCGCGCATTAAGATTTTAAGCAACCTGCGGACCGACGAACACTTTGCGGCTCAAGATGGCAAGTTTCGGTTTGTGGCCGACGGCACCAAAGTTGATGTGCGCGTTTCCATCCTACCGGTGGTGGGCGGAGAAAAGGTTGTCATGCGTCTGTTATCCGACAAAGGCCGCGCCTATACTTTGGAACACCTCGGTTTTTGCGAACGAGATTTTGCGCAAGTTCAAGGTTCCGCCCTCAAGCCTTACGGCATGATCCTGGTCACCGGGCCCACCGGTTCCGGTAAAACCACTACTTTGTATTCAATTTTGCGCTTGCTTAATCGCCGCGAAGTCAATATTCAAACCATCGAAGATCCGGTCGAATATGACATCGAAGGCATCAACCAAATTCAGGTTAACGAAAAGACCAGTTTGACCTTTTCCATGGGCTTGCGATCCATTGTCCGCCAAGACCCGGACATCATCATGGTCGGTGAAATCCGCGATTCCGAAACCGCGGGCATTGCCATTAACGCGGCCATGACCGGCCACTTGGTGCTCTCGACTTTGCACACTAACGATTCGGCCACGGCTCTGCCCCGTCTCTTGGATATGGGCGTCGAGCCTTTCTTGGTCGCTTCCTCCGTCAACTTAATTGTGGCTCAGCGCTTGGTGCGGAAAATTTGTTCAGCCTGCATCACCAGTACCAAAGTTGAAACCAGTCAGTTGAAAACCAGTATCCCGAAAGATTTATTTGCCAAATATTTTGGCGACCAAACCGCCGTCCGGCTTTACAAAGGCAAGGGCTGTCCTTCGTGCAACAACACCGGCTACGCTGGCCGGCAAGGCATTTTTGAGGTCATGGAAGTGACCGATGCCGTCAAAGAATTAATCATCAATCGGGAAAATGCCAGCCGCATTACCAAACAAGCTCAAACCGAGGGCATGCTGCTCATGTTCGAGGACGGCATCAAAAAAGCCCTGGCCGGTTCCACCACCATCGAAGAAGTTTTGCGCGTCGCCGTTTCTTAAGCTGACCCAGGAGGATTATGAAATTTGTCTATTCTGCCACTTCCCAACGCAAGAAGAAGATCCAAGGCACGGTCGAAGCCCCGAATCGAGCCGCGGCCATTCGCCGGCTCAAAGAAAAGGGGCTGGTGGTGACTTCGCTTTTAGAAATCAAGAAGCCCAAGCAGTATTACCTTTCGCCGGTTTCGGCTTTGGAAAAAGTGATGTTGACCAAGCACTTGGCCATCATGCTCCACTCCGGTATTTCTTTGGATGAAGCTTTGCGGATCGTCGAATTGCAGGCCAAAGGAAAATTAAAGCCCATTCTGACCAAAATTCATGAAGACGTGACTTCCGGCGAACTCTTGGCCGACGGCTTGGCCAAGTACCCCAAAGTCTTTAATGATTATTTTGTTAACATGGTCCGGGCCGGTGAACAATCCGGCAACCTGGTGGAAAATTTGGAGATGTTGGGGAAACAGTTTGCGCGCGACTACGAACTCAAGAAAAAATCCCAATCCGCCATGCTCTATCCGTCTTTAGTCATGGGCATGACCGTGGGTTTGGGGGTAATTATCTGCACGTTTGTTCTACCCCAGCTTTCGCACATGTTTCGGGCTTTCAAATTCGAACTGCCGCTCACTACTCGGATGTTGATTGCCGTGGCCGATTATGTCAACGCTTACGGCGTCCTCACCCTGATTCTTTGCGTGGTCGGTTTGATCCTCATAATTTGGTTAGCCAAATTTCGGCACACCAAGCCATATTTTCATTGGCTCTACACGCGCCTTCCCGTGGTCAAAACCATTACTCTCTCGGTGAACTTGGCGCGGTTTGCCACGGTCTTTGGCTCGATGATGAAAAGCGGCATCCCCATCACCACCTCTTTGCACACCACGGCCAAAGTTCTGGGCAACGAAATGTTTAAGCGCGAACTGAATCGCGCGGCCGCGGAATTGGATTCTGGCGAAACTCTGGAATTTACTCTGGAGTCCAGTAAATTTTTCCCGATTTTTGTCAGCCGGATGATCGGTATCGGTGAAAAAACCGGCAACCTGGAGGATGTCTTAGTTTATCTGCAAGAATATTATGAAAATGAATTGGATAACTTGCTCAAGAATCTCTCCACCATCATTGAGCCGGCCATGCTCATTGCCATCGGGGTGGTCGTGGCCGTCATTGCCTTGTCGATTATCACCCCAATCTATAATTTCGTGGGCTCGGTTGGTTAGAATTATGAAGCGTGCAGGGCGCGAACAATCCGGTTTCTCTCTCATCGAAGCGCTACTGGTGGTAGCTCTTTTTGTCATTATTTTCGCCGCCACCTCCCCGCGCTTAATTAGTTCTTATCACCGCTACCGCTTGGAAGCCTCAACCCAAGATTTGGTTCACACCATCCGTTATGCCCAGAATAAATCCATGACTGGTCGCGATAACGATGTCTATAGCATACGCTTGGTTAATGGCGCGGGCGGCAGTTTCGTTTTATATAAGGGGGATGATTACGATGCGCGCGATGCCAGCTTTGATGAAGTTCACGAATTGCCAGCCGCCTTTTCTCTAACCGATACCATTGCGGACGCGGATATTATTTTCACGCGCCTTGAAGGCGGAACCACGGACACGGGCACGCTCACCATTGCCTGGCCCGATGGCAATCAAAGCCGTTCGCTTTCTTTAAACCCCACCGGTCGCGTGGATTTCAATTAGCATGCCATTAATTTCTCAAAATCAAACCGGTTTCAGCTTAGTCGAAGTTATTCTGGCTATCGCCATTCTTGGCATCGGCGGCACGGCCATTGTCATGATGCTGGGCAACTCTTATCAATCCAGCCAAGCCGCCTCGGATCGGTCCGAAGCCGGATTTTTGGCCAGTCAAACTTACGAAGCCGTGCGTTCGATCGGCCAAGACGCCTACAACCGCTTACTCGACGGCACTTACGGCCTGGACGATGCTGACGGCAGTTGGGATTTTGCCGCCACCTCCGACCTGATTGGCCGTTTTACTCGCCAGGTGGTGATTGAGACTGCTTTGCGCGATCCGGCCGGGGACTTGTCTGATGTCGGCTCCGCGGACATTCACACCAAAAAACTCACCACCACTCTTGATTGGGATTATTTGGGCGCGGCCAAGACTTTCGAATCAGTCGATTACTTCACCAACTGGGACAGCCTTAATTTATGGGATGATACCGTGGCGGAATTTAACGGCGGCACTCCCGCTAACACGGAAATCACCAACTGGACCGACGGGGAGGTGGCTCTGACCGCGGTTGGGCGGATTCTGGATCCGGAAACCTATTTTGACGCCTCCAATAATCATAATGCCAATGCCGTGGCCGTGCAGGGCGCCGTGGCCTATGTGGTGCGAGACAAAAATAACGGCGACAAGGAAATGGTGGCCGTGGATGTGGCCGATCCCGAGCACCCCAGCCGATTGGGTAATCTTGAATTGGGCGATACGGCCACTGACATCGTGGTCGCGGGCGATTACGCGTATGTCGCGAGCATTGCCAACGGCAATGAATTCATGGTGATTAACATTGCCAATCCCGCGGCCATGTTCGTGGCCGCCAGTTTAAACCTCTCCGGCAACGCCAATGCCTTGAGCGTGGAAATTTTCGGCAACCGTGCCTATGTCACCCGGGCCGGGAGTGCGGATCCGGACATTTTCATTATTGACATCAGCACCCCGACCAGCCCCGTTGAAGTCGGGAATTTCAAGCTCGGCGCCACGGTTTACGCCTTGGCTTTGGATGAAGACAACGACATCCTCTATATCGGTTCGGCCACCAACAACAGCATCGAGTTCCATTCCTTGGACGTCGGCAACGAAGCCAGTCCCGTGCTGCTGGATGGCATCGGCTTGGCCGGCAACCAAAACATTTTGGAATTAGTTTTGGATCAAGAACATGACATCGCTTATGTGGGCCGCTATTACAATCTCGGATCCCAAAACATTTTTTCCATTGACATCTCCGATCCCAATAATTTAGCGGTTATGAGCTCGTTGAGCACCGGCGGTCGCGCCAACAGTTTAATCTTCAACGAAGAATTTTTGTTCGTGGCCACCAATAAATCCGATGAAGAATTGCA